>NZ_JBEXSR010000030.1:0-116403 GCF_040613735.1 Streptomyces sp. NPDC006235 | reverse complement strand
CCGCTACGACAAACAGCCCGACCGCTACCTCGCCGCCATAACCCTGGCCAGCACACTCATCTGGCTCGATGCGTGATCGATAAGACGCTACCTAGGGAGCGTATTTGGTTGTGATCAAGGGGTGGCTCGTGTGAGGCTCCTTGATCGAGATCCCTTGATCCAGATCATCGAGGCGCGAAGGTGGAGGCCTGCGAGGTAGCCGGCCGGGGTCTTGTGTCAGAGGGGGCGATGCCTCGCCAGGCCTTCCTCCTGTTGACTGCGCGCTCGACGGTGTTCCGTTCCCTGTAGAACCCGGACCTTCTTCAGGACGGGGATGAACTTCGGGCTGCCCGTCGCCTGGCCCGCCGTCGTCACGAACTGGATACGCACCCTAGACCCATCTCGAACGGAGCTCGTCACGCAGGCGCCGGGCCACCTGGCCCATGAGGGCGTCGGCGCCCGGCTGCCTGCCGGCGGCCACCCGTGACTCGGTCAGGACGGCCACGGCATAGGTTTGGCCGTCGGCGTGTTCGACGACGCCGACCTCGTGGCGCAGGTTGAGCAGCATGCCTGTCTTGGACGACCACGTGGAGGCGTCGGAGTCGAAGTCCGGGGCGAGGCGGTTGCGCACGAGGTTGTTGGCCATGAAGCCGCGCACCCGTGCCGCGACGTCGGGGTGGATCGCCGGGGGCTCGGCGCCCTCGGTACCGGGCCGCGACCGCCAGAGTGCCTGCAGGAGGTCGACGAAAGCCCGCGCCGTCCCGGTGTTGGCACGTGAGATGTCGAGTTGCGGCACCCGGTGGCCGCGCCCGGGGGTGCCGGCGTCGATCGCGAGGGCGTGCGCGAGGTGTACGTCCGCCGGGTCGAAACGCTCCACCGGGGTTTCCATCAACTCGCGCATAGTGTGCCGGACGGCGATGCCGCGCAGCCCGAACTCGTGCAGTACCGCCCCGACCCGGTCGGGCGGGGTGAGTGCGAAGAGGGCGTCGGCGGCGCTGTTGTCGCTGATGCAGGTGCTGAGGTAGAGCAGGTCCTCCACGGCGATGTGGGCGGCGTGCTGGAACCGGCTGAGGCCGGTCGGACCGGGGGTCGTGATCCGCCCGGGCGGCACCACGATCACCGCGGCGCCGTCGAGCTCCCCGCGCCGGATGCGTTCCAGTGTCACCAGGGCGAGCGGGATCTTCACGAGGGACGCGACGGGTAACTCGATGTCGGGGTCGATACCGATCTCGTCGCCCGTCTCCAGGTCCCGGACGAGGAACGAGCCGTACAGCCCGCCGTCGCGCAGCGTCCGGCGAAGCTCCCCGAGCAGCCTCTCGGTACCCGTGGTCATGCGGCTGCCTCCGAGTGCTCCATGGCGCCGAGGCACCGGGCGATGCCGTACGCGCAGGCCTGGCGTAGGCGGATCGCATCGGCGTCCGACTCGTCCGCCACGGCCAGGGAGAAGCCTCGTGCGAAGCCGGGGCCGAGTTCGCCGACGGGCCGCCAGTGGAGGCGGAGTTCGCGGGCCTGTGCGGCCGAGCACAGCAGCGCGTCGCCCCTGCTCAGCACGTCCGCCGCGGCGGCGGCCACGGCGGGTGCGACGGCCAGTTGGGCCGGGCGCAGCCCGACGGCGTCGCGCAGGCGGACGAGACGGTCCCGGACGTGCGGCACATCGTCCTCCGGCTGAAGCAACACGCGCCGCGGCCGCCGGTCGCGGTCGGCCCGGCCGGGGCGCAGGGTGTCCAGGTAGATCGGCCCTTGCGGGTCGTCCGCGACCGCCAGTCCCAGCGGCACCGTCCAGGCCGCCTCGGTGGGAGCCACCGCGAGCAGCGCCGCACGCACATGCCGGGACGTGACGAGGTCGGACCGCTCCGCGGGCCCTGCGGGACACGGGTCGAGGAGAACTCCGTGGCCGTGCGCCTCCGCGATGAGGCGGGCGAGGGCTCCGGTGGGACAGATGGCGGGAACGGCGAGCCGCAGCGGCCGGCGCCGCGCGGACTCCGCCTCGTTCTCGAACCGATCGGCCGACTGCACGAGTTGCCTCGCCGACGGCAGCATGTCCCGGCCGAACGGCGTCAGCGTCACCGCCCGCGACGACCGGTCCAGCAGCCGCTCGCCCAGGCGCTGCTCCAACGCGGCGACGCGGCGACTCACGACGGACTGGGCCGTCCGGGCCGCTGCCGCACCCACCGTGAAACTGCCGTGCTCGCTCACATTGACGAACGCGCGGCATGCCGCAACAAGATCCACGCGCCCTACTATGCCAAAACAGCATGGAGTTGAACGTCCGCGTCTTGGACCTCGGCGACCCACTGGCCGGAGAGTGGTCGCCGCCCAGGGCTTTCCCCGGGCTCGCACGGTCCACTTGTCCTTCGACGGCTTGGAGGTCCATTCCATGACGTACCCGCTTCGCATCCACCGGGGCGCCGCCTGGGTGGCGGCCGGCTTACTCGCGCTCGGCGCCCTTCCGGCGTGCGGTCAGCAGACCGAGTCCGGGCCCGGTTCACCGGCCGCCTCGAAGCGGTCGACATCGCCGGCCGCGGCCACGAAACCCACCGCTCCCAAGTTCCGGTCACTGGAGCGGGAGTTCGACGCGCGGCTCGGCGTCTACGCCCTGGACACCGGCACGGGCCGGTCGGTCGGCTACCAGGCGGACGACCGGTTCGCGTACGCCTCCACGTTCAAGGCGCTGGCAGCGGGCGCCATCCTCCGGAAGTACGGGACGGACGGCATCGACAAGGTGGTCATGTACTCGCGGGACGACGTGGTCGCGGACTCGCCCGTGTCCGAGAACTTCGTCGAGACCGGCATGAGTCTGCGGGGGCTGTGCGCCGCCACCCTCTGGTACAGCGACAACACGGCGGTCAACCTGCTCCTCGACGAGCTCGGCGGCCCCGACGGCCTGGAGAAGGTGTTGGAGGAGTTCGGCGACGACGTCACCGAGATGGACCGGTACGAGCCGGAGATGAGCGACGGCACACCAGGCGACATCCGCGACACGAGCACACCGCGTGCGATGGCGGAGAGCCTGCGGGCGTTCCTGCTCGGCGACGCCCTGAAACGGGACGAACGCGAGCTTCTCCGGCAGTGGATGACGACGAACATGACCGGTCGGACGCTCATCAGGGCGGGTGTTCCCGACGGCTGGGACGTGGCCGACAAGAGCGGCTCCGCCGGATACGGGGGCCGCAACAACATCGCCGTGGTATGGCCGGAGGACGGCGGCAACCCCATCGTCATGGCGGTCATGTCCACCCGCGGCAAGCAGGGCGCCGACCGCCGCGACGCCCTTATCGCCAAGGCCGCCACCGTGGCGGCCGACGCCCTGGGCCGCTAGGGCGCATATCGAGTCTGATCAACCTGCGGGATTCGCCCTCTCGTCGGGGCCTGAACCGGTAGATCTTCTTGCGTGACGCGAGTGCAACTGACGGACGAGGAGTGGGAGTTCATCGGGCCGTACCTGCCGATCGGCGAATACGGCCCGTACCCCGGGCGGCTGCGGCAGCAGTTGGAGGGCGTGATCTGGCGGTTCAAGACGGGCGGGCAGTGGCGGGAGATGCCGACGGATTTCGGCGCCTGGTCGACCGTCCACAACCGCTTCCGGCAGTGGCGTGACGCCGGGGTCTTCGAGGCCCCGCTGGACGGCCTGATCGCGGAAGCGGCGAAGCGCGGTGAGGTGGACCTGTCCCTGGTCAGTATCGACTCCACCACCGCGCGGGCTCACCACGACGCCGCCGGGATGCACCTGGACGAGGACGTCCTCATCGCCCTGGAGGAAGCCGCCGCCGATGCGGAGAAGGCCAGGTCAAAGGGGCAGCTGCGTCGAACAAAGCGGGCAGGAGGCCGAAAGCGATCCCGCACGGGAAGAACGAAGACGCATCCGGATGCGGCGAAAACTCCGGCTGAAGGCCGCTCTCCTCGGACGCTCCAGAGGTGGGCAGACCAGCAAAGTCCACCTCGCCGCCGCACGCAAATGCCTCCCGCTGGCGTTCAATCCTGACCGCGGGCCAGGCAGCGGACGCCCCCAGTTCTTCCCCGTCCTGAAGAAAGTACGGGTCCGCGGGCCCGTCGGCCGCCCCCGCACCCGGCCTGACACAGTCGCCGGGGACAAGGCCTACTCGTCCCGGAGCAACCGGGCCCACCTGCGCAGACGCGGCATCAAGGCAGTGATCCCGGAGAAGCGGGACCAGGCGGCCAACCGGAGGAAGAAGGGCTCCGGGGGCGGTGGGCCCGTCAGCCACGACGCCGACCTCTACAAGGAGAGGAACACCGTCGAGCGCCTGATCAACAAGCTCAAGGCCTGGCGAGGCATCGCCACCCGATACGACAAGTCTCCAGACAGCTACCTCGCCGGCCTGCACCTGCGTGCGTCAATGATCTGGATCAAAGACCTGACGCGGACCACCCAATGATCACGACTCGATACGCGCCCTAGGAGTGTCTGAGCCTCAGGCGACGACAGTCAGCCACGACGGCGGGCGCGCCGACCGAGCACGCACGCGTCTGCCTCGCCGCACACCCACCGGCCTCAGCCACGCTGCCATGCCGTCGACCAGAGTGAGCTGCTTCGGCGGAAGCGTGGCGGTGAGAGCTTGGGTGATGACCTCTTCGTCCCGAACCAACATGAGCGAGGAGGCCGCCTTGGACTGGTGCGCCCCTCACCTGCCCTCATGGTCCGCAGACGTCCGCGCTCGTCCGCCAGTGTTCGTCGGCGTTGTCACGCAGTCAGACACTCAGCTGCCGCGTCTCCGAATGTGCTCAGGGTGCCGGCGGGAGATCGCGCCAACCCCATGGCCGGGCGCTCTCCCCGTTGACGTCACGTCCGAATCGTCTCGCCTCGATGGCGGCCTCCCCGTGGTCCTCGGCCCGACCGTTCAGGATGGCGACGGCCTCGTCTGCCCCGATCGTCCGCAGCAGGCGTAGCAGGAGTGCCACGGCGGCCGGGTCGGTGGTGCAGACACCGTTGGCGGTCCGGAGGCTGAGGTCCGCGGTGGCCTTGTCCGCGCCGTATTCCGCCAGCGTGTCGAGCAGTTGCGTGACGAACTCGATGTCGGTCTCGGCCACCGCGCGACGGTTCAAGGTGGTCATGGCCTCGTGCGCGCCGACGTCCTCCAGGACGTGTAGAAGGGAGGCGACGCCGTAGGCGTCCCGGAGTTCCGACGTGACCTCGGGACGGCGGCCGAGCAACACCGCCTCGGCCTCGGTCTCGTCGGCGTCATGCAGGTTTCGGAGGAGTGCGGCGGTGGCCTGCGGCCAACTGAGGTCGGCGCAGACCTCGGGACGCCGGGACAACAGCACGGTCACGGCCGCGTGTTGACCGGACCTGCGGAACTGCTCCAACAGGTCGGCGACGTCGTCCGGGAAGGCAGGGTTGACGTAGGTCGCGGCGCGATGGCTCAGCACACCGGCGTCCTCCTCAGCGCCCACCTCCCGCAGCGCCTTCAGCAACACCCCGACGTCGCCCAGGCGGTCGCCGAAGTCGACCTCCGCCCCGGCGCGGCGGCTCAGGGTGCGGCCTGACCCCCAAGTGCACCCGAAGGAGCGCCGCCGGGGGCGGAGATGCTCGGCACAGCTCATACAGGCGAGCCGTTCATCGTGACGATCACGTTCAGGGACAACCCCAACGACCCAGATCGTTGGCATGTCGGCTGTCTCCGTCCTCGCCCGTTCGGACCTGCCTCCTTCACCCTTAACGGTCGCAACCCTCGGCGCCCTGCGCACCCGGAGATCGAGCGGTCCGTGTCAAGGAGGAACTGCACCCGTCGAGCTTGCGGCGGAGCTCCTCGATGGCTGGATGGTCGATTCTTCCGGCGATCTCCAGGGCGTTGCGCCAAGCGAGTTGGGCGGCCTCGGTGTCGCCTGCGGCCATCCGGGTGTCGCCGAGGTGCCCCAGGATCTCCGTCTCTCCGTACTGGTCGCCGAATTCCCGGTCCAGGGCGAGGGCCCGCTCGTAGCAGGTGATGGCATCGTTGTACTGCGCGAGGTGGTGGTGTGCGTATCCGAGGCTGTCCCACGCTCCGGCCTCGGCGTGACGGTCACCGATCTGCTGGTTGATGTCCACGGCCTGGGCGCAGTGGGTGAGTGCCTGTCGGTAGTGGCCGAGCATGATGTGCAGCCAGCCGGTGTTGTTCAGCGCTTTGGCCTGTCCCGCACGGTGGCCGGCCTGCCGGTACAGGGCGAGGGCCTGTTCGTTGTGGGCGAGCGCGTCTTCTTGGTTCCCCTGCTGGTCGCACACCCAGCCCAGGCCGCGGTGGGTGTGGGCCTGGTTGACTTGGTCTCCGAGGCGGCCGTAGATGTCGAGGGCGTGGCGGAAGTGGGTGTGGCCGCTGTCGAGTCTGCCCATCTGCGTGTAGACGCTGCCGAGGCTGCGGTGGGCTCCCGCCTGCCAGGACGGGTCGGCGAGTCGCCGCGCCGCGTCGAGCGCGGTGTGCTGACTGGCCGCCCAGTCGTGCCAGTGACCGCGATAGTCGAAGTACGTCTCAAGGGCGTGGGCCAGCAGCCACGCGTACCGATCGCGGTCACTCCTGACCGCCATGTCGACGGCGTCGAGCAGCACGAGGTGCTCGACGGTGAACCAGGCCAGAGCCGCGGCGAGATCCGCCGGCTCCTCAGGAGCGGCCCCGGGCCGGGCGGGGGCCAAGGGGATGCGGTCGCGGTGCGGGTCGAGGTGGCCCGCGGCGGCGTGGGCCGTGTGCAGATAGGAGTCGATCAGCCTCAGCAGTGCGTCGTCGCTGCCGGTGGCCGAGTCCTCTCGCGCCCGTTCGGCGGCGTACAGCCGCGTGAGGTTGTGCATGCGGTAGCGGCCGGGGATGTGCTCCTGGACCAGGTGGGCGGCCTGGAGCCTGCGCAGCAGCACGCGCACCCGCGGCACGGGCAGGGCGGTGAGGCTGGCTGCGGCGCGCAGGCTGATGTCTGGGCCGGGTGCCAGACCGAGGAGCCGCAACAGCCGCGCGGCCTCCGCTTCCAGCGCGCGGTACGACGAGGCGAACACCGCCCGGAGGTCGGCGGTGAGGTCGCCGGTGTCCAGGGCGTCGAGCCGGGTGTGGGTCTCGCGGAGTTCTCCGGCCAGTTCGGCGAGGGAGATGTCTCGACTCTGGTTGGCGCGGGCGGCCAGGATGCTGAGGGCCAAGGGGAGGCCCGCGCAGTACTTCAGCAGCGTGGCCACGGCCTCAGGTTCAGCAGCCGTGCGTTCGGCGCCGAGGTGGCTGGTGAGCAGGTGCCGCGCCTCGGTATCGGTGAGTACGTCCAGAGGCAGCGGGCGGGCGCCGTGTGCGGTGGTCAGGCCGGCCAGCTGATTGCGGCTGGTGACGATGACGGTGCACGTCGGGCCGCCGGGAAGCAATGGTGCGGCCTGGGCGGTGTCGCGGGCGTTGTCCAGGACGACCAGGAGGCGTTTGTCGGCCGTCAGGCTGCGGTAGAGAGCGGCCTGGGCGTCCGGTTCAGCCGGGATAGCCGCGCGATCGGCGCCGAGAGCGTCCAGGAAGCCGCGCACTGCCGTGTGTGCCGGGACAGGTTCGCCACCAGGGTCGAAGCCCCGGAGATTCACGTAGAGCTGTCCGTCGGGGAAAGCGTCGAGATGCTCGTGGGCCCAGCGCAGGGCGAGCCAGGTCTTGCCGATACCGCCGATACCGCCAATCGCAGAAACCACCACAGTTCTGCTGGGTTCGTCCGGTGAGCCCAGCACTTCGGTGAGCAGGGCCAGTTGCTCGTTTCGGCCGATGAAGCCACGCGGCCGGGCGGGAAGCTGGCGGGGAACGACCGCCAGTGCTTCCGTGCGGGCGGGGGCCTCCGGTTCCGAAAGGGTCAGTGCCGGGTCGTCCGAGAGGATCTGCTGGTGCAGCCGCTGCAACGGGGCACCTGGCTGTAGGCCCAGCTCGTCGTCCAGTCGGCTCCTGATGGTCTGGTAGTGGTCGAGCGCCTCCACGGTTCGCCCCTGCCGGTGCAGCGTGAGCATGAGTCTTCCTGCGATGCGCTCGTCGAACGGTTGCGCCTGCGCCCGTGTGCGGAGCAGTGGCAGGACTTCCGCCTCCCGCCCGAGCTCCAGCATCACCTCACTCAAGGCCAGCTCGGCATTGAGGAGTTCCCCGCCGAGGGTTTCCCGCAGTTGGTTGAACCATGGGGTGTCCGCCCCGTCGAGCGCGTCCCCCTGCCACAGCGCCAGCGCCTCCAGCAGGAGGTCGGCCGCGGGCTGCGGCGCTTCGGCCATGCGGGCATCCTCCACAAGCCGACGGAAGCGGTGCACGTCCACGATCTCCGGATCGGCCTCGCAGACGTAGCCGCCTGCGCGACGCACGATCGTGAGTCCGAGGCCCTCCACTACCGGGCGCAGCCGTGACACATAGCTGTGAAGCGTCGTCGTTACGCGTCGGGGTGCGCGTTCGCCCCATACCCGGTCGACCAACTGGTCCATAGACACCGGGCGGTTGAGGTCGATGAGCAGGGCCGCCAGGACATGGCGCTGCCGGGCGTGCCCGAGGCTCACCTCCTGCCCGTCCGCCCATGCCCGCACGGCGTTCAGTAAGTGGACCTCAACCGGCACTGTGCCTCCCCCAGCGCTTTCTAGGCGCAAAAGTTTCCGCAGTTCAGCGCACTGATTCAAGAAAGTTCCAAGACATCCTCACGGCCCCTCGGCGAAGGTATGAGCGACCGGAACGACCAAGAAGAGGGGAATTGCCGTGAAGCGCAAGTTCACATGGAAAGCAGCGTCGGCCGTGGCCGGCCTGACCCTGGTCGGGACCCTGACGGGGGCCGGCAGCGCGGTGGCCGCATCGAACGCCGCCGACGCGGCGCTGGCGTCATGTGTGACCGAGACCCGTAACTGGGGCGGAAACATCCACGGTCAGTACGGCTGCACGGAGTACGACCTGCCCAACGGAGAACAGCAGGTCTTCGGGATCGGCACGGACGGGGCGATCTGGACGCGCTGGTCCCGGACCAATGGCACGCTCAGCTCCTGGACGTCGATGGGTGGTCAGGGCCGCAGCACGGTGGTCGCTGAGGGCTGGGGCTGGGCCATCACGCTCAAGGTGCGCGGCACCGACGGCAACTGGTGGTACAACAACCGCAGTGGAACTCCGAGTGGCGGCTGGAGCGGCTGGCACCGCTGAGCAACGAGGGCCCAGTGAGGGGGAGCGGGGGGATCCCCCTGTGACGGGGCGGTGGGCCTTGTACTTGCTCTGTGCAGGTCGAGGCCCACCCTTGCCGTTCCTCACCTGGACCGGCCCGGCGGCGGGTGGATGGATGCTCCTGATCACGTTGTTGGGCGCCGGGCCGATACGGAATATCCGGCGACTCTCAGGTGCTTGGTTGGCTCGGACTCCGCGCTCAGCGGTGCACCGTTCGGGATTCATGAAGTGTTCCGGGTGAACTGTGGAGATGCTCCTGGATGGGGGCCTGGGGGCATCAAGACGAGCTCAGGGCGCGGGCCATCGGTGATGCGACGGCCGTACGGTGCTGATCCGTTCCGAGAACGAGAGCTCTTGAGGGCATGTGCTGTCGTCCCGGAGATCACAGAGGGGGAGGGGAAGAGCCCCGCTGGAACGACTGGCAGCCCCGTACGGGCTCGGGGTGCGCGAACTGCTCACCCGCAACCTTGATATACCCGGCCTGGTCCTGCCGGACAACCTCGGCTACGACCCGCCCCCGACCATGCTCGCCGCGCTGGCCGAGCGCACCGGTGTCACCGTCGCCCGGATGCGCACCATGACGCCGGCCGGGTGGGTGCCCTGGCTCCTGGACGACCTCGGCGCCACCGTCGACCTGCGTGAGCACTGGAAGGCACCCAAGGGCCTGGCTTCGTTCACTTCCGGCGGTGCTGGCACAGGTTCTGTGGTCCGCCACGGTGAGTGACGGAGCGGGCGGAGAGAGCTGCGTCGAGGTTGCCCGAAAAGGGCTGCCCGTCCGGGTGGCTGGGCTGACAGTTCGGGGCCGTGGACGAGCTTGCGGTTCGGTTGAAGGATCTGCTGTTCCCGTCGGTGGCGGACGTGGTGGTGCTGTCGTTAGACGTGAGCATCGCGATAGTGCGCGTTGATGTCCGGTGCGCGACGGCAGGAGCGTCATGTCCGTTGTGCGGGACGTGGTCGGACCGTGCCCATGGCTCCTACCTGCGGTTCCCCGCTGACGTGCCGAGCGGTGGCAGAAACGTGGTTCTCCGATTGAGGGTTCGGCGGTTTACCTGTCCGAATGCCTCCTGCGGGCGCCGGACATTCGTCGAGCAGATAGCAGGGCTGACCCGGCGTCACGGCCAGCGGACGGAACGCCTTGGCTCGGCACTGTCCGACATCGGGCTGGCCCTGACCGGCCGAGCCGGAGCCCGCATAGCCCAAGTGCTCGGGGTCGGCGTCAGCCGGAGCACGATCCTGCGAATTGTCGACGAACTGCCAGAACTGCAGCCGCCCACCCCGCGGGTGGTCAGTGTCGACGAGTACGCCACCCGCAAAGGACGGCTCTACGGAACCGTCTTGGTCGATGTCGAGACCCGCCAGCCGGTGGGGGGGGGGCCAGTTGGCCATCAGGCCGAAGCCGGACGGCATCCCGCCCGGCCCCTTGGATGACTACGTCACCTGGCTGTGGAAACTGCATCCGTTGCCGTGTCCATGTCCCTTTTCCTCGCCCATGGAACTCTTTTCCCTTCGAGTGCCCGTGACCACAGCAGCTCTGCCCTCTGGGTTGGCAGGCGTCGCTCACGGCCCGATGCGCGCGGGCGAGAGCGCGAAACTGCGCGGGCAACGGTTCGCTCGCTGGCGGGGCCGGTCGGTGGTGCGCTGGGCACTGAGACGCTGGGAACACAGTCCTGGCACCTTCGCCTCAGTGACGTCACCGGCCAGGGTCTGAGGAGGGCTGGGCAGCCGGTCCGGGGCCGGGTGGGGTGGTCTCAGCCGTGGAAGTTGATGTAGCCGTTGCGGTCGGGGTCGTCGTTGTGTTTGGTGTAGGCGTGGACGTCGGCGCGGCTGCCTGAGGGCTTGTACAGGTAGATGGTGTCCTTGTCGTTGTTCCACAGGAAGTTGCAGTTGTCGCGGTAGACGACGTTGTGGGTGTCGGAGTCGGTGCCGTGGCCGCCGCGCAGCTTCACATAGTCACCGGGCTGCAGGTAGTGGTTGGCGGTGAAGGTGAAGCGGTTACCGGTGGCGTCCTTGACGACGTGGCCCTTGAGGTTGATCGTCGAGCGGGACGAGTAGTTCTTCACCGTCAGGTACTCCTCGTCGGTGTTGCCCGAGGAGCAGCTGTTGGAGTCCCGGCCCGGCGCGTCGTACTGAACTCCGCGGACCTTCAACGCCGAGCTGTACTCGGCGGCGTGTGCGGGAGTAAAGGACAGGGCGGTCAGCGCGCCGGCCGCAACAGAGGCAGCCTTGACGAGGTTCTTGTGCAAGAGCGGGCTCCCCATGGTTGAGCGGGTGGGAGCGCCTGTGCAGGACACGCACCCAGGTCCGGTGATTGCGCCCAGGCGAGAACCTTCGAAGACCCCGGTGGCCGGCCGGGCCGACGTCACGCTGTCCTGCCGGGTGACGGCGCCCTCTCCCTACGACAGCCTGGTGCCGACCCTCGCGGTCATCGAGACGGTCGTGGCCGCAGTGGTGGAGGGTCTGGGCGAGGCCGCCCACGACCACTTGCGCCGCGCCGAGGACATCGCCCAGAACATCGGCCTGGTATGACGTGAGCCGGTCCGGGTGGTGCGTGCGTCACCTTCGACCCGAAGCTCGACGTCGACTTCGCCGCGCTCCGCGAGCAAGACCTGACCACCGCCGGCCAGGCCGCGTGACATGCCGAAGGATTCCGCCATGTCCGCCGCCCCCGTACGCACGGGCCGCTGCCTCTACCGCGCCGAGCGGGCCTACGTTGATGACAACGGCGTCGGCCACGAGGTCCTGCACCTGTACTCCACCGGCCACCGGCTGCGGAGGTGCTCGGGGTGTCCCAGCGCGCCGTGGAGCTTTACGTCGCAGGCAAGCTCAAGCGGCCCCGCCGGGACCTATGCGAGCACATAGAGCGTGAGGTCAAGCGCTGGTGGCAGCCGCAGATCAGGGCGAAGCCGAAGAAGAAGGCCGCGAACGTTGAGATCGTCGCTCGCACCCCGCAGGTCAAGGGGTTCGTGCCGCAGCCGAAGCGGTGGAGGATCGAGCAGACCTACGCAGTCCTGATACTGCACCGGCGCCTGGCCCGCGACTACGAGCACCGCCCCTCCTCCGCCTCCCGCGTCTACTGGGCGATGACCCACGTCATGACCCGACGCCTCACCGGCGCGAACGGCGTTGTCACGTTGTTGGGTGCGTGACTGCCTGACGGCGCGTCGGGGCAGGGTGGGCTTGGGGGCCGGGCCTGTGGTCAGGCTGGTCTTCCCCTTCGCCGACATCTCAGGGGAAGGGAGAGAGGTGTCAGCATGCCAGGAGGCCCCTTGCCTGCTCGCGCCCTTGCCGCTCAAGCGGACAGTCGCAGCCCGATGTTGCTCCGATCGGGTGGTACAGGCCACTGCCGGCGTCAGGCTCCTCTGGCGATGGACAGATCGGGGCTACGGTCGCCTGCTGACTGCATAAGGCAGAACACGGTGAAGCACTGCGGGGAGACGGCATGAGGTACAGCCCTGGCGTGATGGCCCGCGTGAGCGTGCTTGCGGCGGTCCTCGGGCTCGTCGCAGCGTGCGGTTCGGGAGGAGGGGCAGAAGACACTGAGGAGAGCCCCACTCCTTCGCGGCCAAGCTCCACCCTGACGTCGCCGCCACCCTCGCCGTCACCGACGTCGCCGTCACCCTCGCCTTCGCCTTCCGGTAGTTCTTCCTCCTACAGTGGCGAGTCGATCTCTCCGCCCGACCCCGTGCCGTCGAACACGGGCCCCTCGGATGACGGAGGCGCGGGCATCACTCCGACAGGCACTCCGCCTCCGGCCTGCCCCGGCGGTCCGGCGTGCCCGCCGTCACCGGACGGCACGTGAACGAACCAGGGCCCCGTTCTTCAGCGGGGCTCGAACGCACAGACTCGCCAGCCGGTACGCCCCCGACGGCGCTGATCAACATCGTGGTCGCGCAAGCGTCGTTCATCGCCGCGCTGATGTTCTACGTGGGGGTGATCTACACAGGCGCGTACTACGGCTACTTCCACCTCTCCCCGTTTGCGCTCGGCTTCGGCTTCGGTGAATTCGTTTTGCACAGCCTGCACTTGGTGACGTTTCCGGTTCTTGTGGGCGCCGCCGCGTTGTGCTTGGTCGTGGCGATCGCCGGACATCAGCCGCAACAGGGACTTCACGTCCTGATGCGCAGCGCCGGACGGGGGGCGTCGGCTCTGGCCCGCCACTATCTGATCGTCGTGGCCGCAGGCTTGCTTCTGCTCGTGTTGTGGTGGCAGTGGCAGGTGCTTCTGCCGTACCGCTGGGCGGGACCCCTCCTCGTCGGTTTCGGCCTGGTGCTCGGAGTCGTACGGCAGGCTGGCCTGAGCCGCCCGAGGAGCCCGTGGGAGACGGCTTTGCTGGTTCTGGCCGCCGGACTGTTCCTGCTCTGGGCAGTCACCCTTGTCTCCGGCCAACTCGGCGAACGGAACGCCAGGAACGACGCGCGCAACGTAACTCTGCGCACCGGTCTGGTGGTCCACAGCGCCCAGTCACTCAGCCTCTCGTCGTGGGCGCCCGGCCTGCGCCACCGGGATCTGGGTGCGGGCGTCCACTTTCGCCACCGCTACGAGGGCCTGCGGCTCATTGTGGAGCGCGCCGGGCGTTACTACGCCGTGCCCATCGGCTGGCGGGCGCGGATCGACCACGTCTTCATCCTCAGGGAAGGCGAGGGCGTGCGCATCGAGCTCACGCCCGGTGTGCAGTGAGCGGTGTGCATCGTGAGGGTGCTGGTCACGGGTCTGGCGTGAGTTGTCTTCGGCGTACTCGTGCTGGTCGTGGGCGGCAGTCTGAGGTGTAGATCGTCTGGCAGGTGCGGGTATTTTGCGATTTCTCGCCCGCCGTCTCGGTGCGCTCGTACGCTCCGGCGAATGGTGGACCCCGAGGTGCATGAGCGGATCACCGCGCGCCGCGCGGAACGGGGGGCACCGAAACTGCTGGGCTATTGCGGGAGCAGAAGCTCTTGTTCGGGCCGCTGCGGGAGCAGCGGCCGGCCCGGTTAATCGGTTGCGGGCCTTCGGGATGGAGTGTCTGATCCCGGCTATGACGATTGTGCTGGGTACGCCGACTGTCGACGGGGTACGCGAGGCCATGGCCGCGCTGCGGGAGTGGCAGTACGACGAAGCGCCGATGCAGTTGCATTCCGGGGACATCGGCTGGAACTACCGGTTCGGAACGGCCGAGACGGCCGCGGTGGTCCGGACCTGGAGTCGGGACGGGCGGATTCTCGCGGTCGGGATGCTCGACTCGCCGACGCTGGTGCGGATGACGGTCGCTCCGGACGCTTTCCAGGATGAGGACTTGGCGCGGCGGCTTGTCGAGGACTTCTCGCTGCCTGAGCGCGGCGTGTTGCCGGAAGGAGCGGTGTCCATCGAGGCGCCGCTGGGCCTGGTGCTCCACGACCTGCTGAGCAAGGAGGGCTGGGGCGTCGACGAGCCGTGGACGCCGCTCTTCCGCGACCTCACCGAGCCGGTGGAGGACCCCGGCGTGCGGATCAAGTCGATCGGCCCGGAGCAGGCGCAGGACTTCGCCGACGTCCTGCGGTCGGCGTTCAACACCTCGCGGCCTACGCGCGAGTACTGGCACGCGATGTCGGCGGGACCGTTCTACGCCGACGCCCGCTGCCTCGGCGCCTATGACGACCAGGGCAGCGTGACGGCGGTGGTGACGGTGTGGTCGGCCGGCCCGGGGAAGCCGGGGCTGGTCGAGCCGATGGGCGTCCACGAGGACCACCGTGGTCGCGGCTACGGCCGGGCGATCAACGTGGCCGGGGCGGCCGCGCTGCGGGAGCTGGGCTCGTCGAGCGTACGTGTATGCACGCCGAGTTCCAACGTCGGCGGCGTCGCCACGTACAAGGCGGCCGGGTTCGAGGTGCGGCCGGAGGTGCGGGACCGGATCCGGACGGTCTGACGCCGCAACTGCTCGGTATGGCGAGAGTCTGGGGCGTAGATCGTCTGGCAGGTGCGGGTTTCCGGTTTCTCATCCGCCGTCTCGGGTTGCGCTCGTACGCTCCGGCGAATGGTGGACCCCGAGGTGCATGAGCGGATCACCGCGCGCCGCGCGGAGCTGGATGAACTCGAAGAGCAGCTGGTCAAGCAGCTGTCCGAGGTGCGGGCCGAGCGGGACTAGCTGGCCGTGGCGGTCCGGGTGTGGCAGCGGATGAGCGAGCAGCTCGCTGACGAGCGGGCAACGGCCGGGTCGCCGGTGGTGCAGGTGGCGGGTCGGGCGGTGCGGCTGGTCCCGGACCGGGCGTCAGGGGTGGCCGAGTCCGCGCTGCCGGCGGACTACCAGCGCATCCTGGCCGCCGTGCGGCAGGCCGGTGGGCCGGTCGCCACCCGGGCCGTCGGTGAGGCGTTGGGTCTGGACACCGGGGTGCGGGGCAAGCTGGAGCCACTGCGCGGGAAGTTGACGAAGCTGGCCGATCGCGGCTGGCTGCACAAGCGGGGTGACGGCAAGTTCACCGTGCGCCCGTAGTCACCGGACTCGAAGAGCGGGTAGGCGTAACCGGCGGGCCCCCGGCGGCAGTTGAGTTTGGTGTGAAGAAAAACAACGAAACCGTCGAGGGCCCTGACGGCCTTGTCTGCACCGCCCGCCTGTCGCTGTCGAGCGCCACCTTGAACTATCTCGCCGATCTGATCCGCGGCCACCGCAAGAAGATCCGCTCGCCGTGGCGGGCGCTGCCCGCCGGGAAGATCGCCGGGATCGTGCTGGCGGTGCTGCGCTGAGACCAGCGGCCCGGCGACCTGGCCGGCGGCAACGGCATCCACCGCACCACCATGAGCCGGTGGGTGCGCGAGGTCGGCGGCCTTCGACCACATGACGACACGTCAGCTGAGTATGCTCAGAGAACAGCCTCTGACCAGCGGCGACAGCGAAGTTCAACTGGAGTACTAAGACGACCGATACGCACTTCAAAGAGGACTTCTTCCTGCGGGTGCAGGCTGTCAGCGGAGCCCTTGTTGCCGGCTTCACCATTGAGATCGACGGCGAATGTGTCGCATCGTCGGCGTGCGAGCAGGGCCTCGGACCGTGGACGGGCCCGGCTCCAGTGACGCCGCTCTCCATAAAGGAGGGGACCTGGCAGCGTTCATGGAAGAAGACAACCGGTAACGACACACTGATGCTGGGGTACAAGCTCACCACCAAGTACGGCGCTTCGAAGGCCGACGTCGAGTGGGGAGCGAACGAGAGCCGCGCATGGGAAGTCCGGTGTGACAACCGGGTGGACAAGTTGGCCGGATGCGTCGTCCCGATGTACACCCCACCTTCGTGGTCGAGTCGAAGTACAACGAGGCCCGGCAGTTCATCGGCATGGTGCAGGCGAGCATGTCGAGCCATCCCGGCTGGGAGGGCAAGGGTCAGCCGCTGACTCGAGAGGCGGATGACAAGGTGGCCAAGAAGAACCAGGACATCATCTGCGACAGCACCTTCAAGCCTCACCCGTCGACTCCGAAGCCGACCCAGTGTGACGAGTTCCCCTTCGCCAAGTCCAAGCAGAGCGGCGCCCAGCAGGGGGTCACATCGGGCAAGGTCTGCCAGCAGTACAACGTCGTGGCCCAGACCCTCGAAGGCAAGGAATACCTCTCGCTCACCTGGCCCGGCCTGAACCAGGGCAAGATGCCTCCCGCGAACGCCAAGTGCGCCCGTGCCAGCATGCCCAAGAACCAGAACGAAGGCGTCGGTGGCGACCTGGGCCGGTTCACCAAGGCACAGCGCCTCCTTGGTGGCGACGGATACTGGGTGGACGCAGGAAACAAGCCGTAGCTGCCTGTATCCACGTCGCTGGCCGGCCGACGCCGACAATGCAGGCCGGCCAGCGACGGCTCAAGCCGCATCAATAAATCCGCCGGGGTAGCAAGTGACCAGTGACATCTTTCCGAATCGTCAGCTCTACCAGTTCGGCTACTGCGCCATTTTCGCGAGAGGCATCGCCCCCGCTGAACTTCTCGCACGGACAGGAGGCGAAGACCTCCACCCCGTTGGCCTGACCCGCACAGAGGCAGCGCGCATCGAGGCCCTCGGCGAGGACATCGACGAGGACGACGTGCCTGAGGTGGACTTCGAGCTGCTGCGAGACAGCGGCGTACTCGGCAGTGACGGCCCCGTTCTTAGGGCCGGCGAACACGGCGATTGGTTATTCGTGATCGAGCCCGAGGGCTCATACCTGGCGGCGGACGACATCGTGAAGTCAGTGTCCCGGGAGACGGTGGCTCTCTCGCTGCGTGACAGCGAGTCAGGCTCGTGCTGGATCTCCTATGCCGAGGACGGCGAGATCGTCTCGTCATTCGATCCGCTCTTCCCGGACAGCGACTACGGCACGCGACCTGAAGTGCTCGATCGGCTCACCAGTCATGTGGCGGCCATCAACACCGGTGATCGCGCCGATGCCTACGCGAACGCTGTGCGAGCGATCCAGCAGCAGATGCAGTGCACGGTCCCCCCGGAAGCTGATGAGCGCCGCCTCCTCACGATCAAAATCGCTGACGGGTACTGAGTCGGGGCCATGCGGCCTCCTCACCGCGGCCGACCGTCCGTCCGTCTGGGACGGCCACCTCAGCCGTGCCGCCGACAGCCCGTACACCTCCCCGGACCCAAGGTCGCTCGACCGTGAGCACCGGCAGACGATCCCCGAGCAGATGGGCACTGCGAAACGCTGACACACGGCTGTGGCGCCATGAAAGCTGACTGCGAGCAGGGAAGCGGCCGACCCCACCGTGGGGGTCGGCCCGTTCTCTCCTGCCGCGGAGCCACGGGTTAGTGAGGATCGAGTGCGTACCGACTCGGCGCCGAATGAAACGTGATGAGCAGTGCTGTGACATGGCGCTTCAGCTCGGGCCAGGCCTCTCGTCGATAAGCCTCGCCCGGGCGGGAACGAGGCTGAAGGTCTGACCGGTCTCGGAAGCCGCTCGTGTGCGGCATCCCGCCCATACGCTCACGCCGCGGCCCGCGCCGCCGACGCCCGGCCAAGCTCCATGCCGACAAGGGCTACGACTACGACTACCTGCGCCGGGGCCTGCGTCAACGCCGCATCCGCCACCGCATCGCCCGCAAGGGTATGGAGTCCTCACAGCGCCTGGGCCGTCATCGCTGGGTGGTCGAGAGGACAGCGTCCTGGCTCGCTGGATGCCGGCGCCTGCACCGCCGCTACGAACGCAAGGCCGAGCACTGCCTCGCCTTCGTCGGCATAGCCGCAGCCCTCATCGGCTACCGCCGACTCACCAACTGAAACGACGTCTAAGAGTCCGCGCAGATAGGCGGGGTGGGGTACCCAGGCAGCGAGGCGGGCACAGGTCTCCGTGATCATGAAGTTGCGACGCTCTGTGATCACTAGGGGAACCGTGCCCGTGCTGCCATCATGGCTGACCGGCCCGCTCTGGGACCAATTCGCTGCCTTGCTACCCGAGCGCCCGACGGTCGATCCGTCCCACCCGCTGGGGTGCCACCGGCCCCGCATCAGCGACCGGATCGTGTTCGACAAGCTGCTGCAGCTCCTACGGTTCGGCTGCTCGTATCAGGCGATCTCCGACACGACCTGCTCGGTGACCACCATCCGCAACCGCCGTGACGAGTGGATCCGGCTCGGCGTCTTCACCCGGCTCAAGCAGATCGCGCTGGAGTCCTACGACCGGATCGTCGGGCTCGTGCTCGACCAGATCGCCGTTGACGGCTTCATCACCAAGGCCCCCGGCGGCGGCGAGGTCGCCGGGCGCTCACCGGTCGACCGCGGCAAACAGGGCCTGAAACGCTCAGGCATGACGGATGGATACGGGATCCCGCTCGGCCGGGGCCAACCGCCACGACTCGCCGCTGCTCGCGCCGACGCTGGACCTCCTGGACGACCTCGGACCTCTGCCCGACGACATCACGGTGCACCTGGACGCCGGCTACGACTCGGACAGGACCCGCACCGAGCTCACCGCCCGCAACCTGCACGGCCGCATCGCGGACAAGGGCGAGAGGCGCCGATCCAGGCCGGTCAGCGGTGGCATGTCGAGCGCACCCACGCCTGGCAGAACGCCTTCCACCGCCTTGGCCGCTGCTACGAGCGCCGCTCGACCGTCGTCAACGCCTTCTTTGACCTCGCGGACACGATCATCGCCGTCCGCAGTCTCATCCGCCGAGCCGGGACCACCCACCGCTGGGACACCCACCCCCGGCGCTGCCCGTGACTGATCACCAATTCACCAGGGCACGGGCGTTCCGTCCCAGGAGAAGAAGCCACCGGTGGGGCCGTCGTCCGGCAGCAGGGCCAGGCGGAGGGCACCGTGGGCGGCCTCGGCCGGGTCGTCGCCGGCAGCGGCGGCCCCGGGGGTGAGATCGGTGGCCCTCAGACCGGGGGCGAGCGAGTTGACCTTGAAGCCGTCCTCGGCCAGCGTCTGGGCGTAGAAGACGGTAAGGGCGTTGAGGGCGGCCTTGGACGACCGGTAGGCGGCGGCGCCACCGCTTCCCGGCGTGAACTGGGGATTGGGGTTCGTACTCCAGGTCAGCGACGCGGTGCCACTGGAGATGTTGACGATGCGCGGGTGCGGGGACCGGCGCAGGGCCGGCAGGAAGGCATTGGTCACCGCCGCCACCCCGAACACGTTGGTCTCGTATGCGCGCCGGAACTCCTCGACGCCGGTGTCAGCCGGCGAGGCCAACGATGGTGCGATGCCGGCGTTGTTGACCAGCACGTCCAGGCGGTCCACCTGAGCCGCGGCCTGTGCGATGCCGTCGGGATCCGTCACGTCGAGGACCAGCAGCCGGGCGCCGGGACCGATCTCCTCGACGGCCCGCTGTCCGCGCCCCGGGTCGCGGGCGCCCACGTACACGGTGAGGCCCTCGGCCGCGAGCAGACGGGCGATGTGCTTGCCGATGCCCTTGTTGGCGCCGGTGACCAGAGCTGTGCGATCGTTCATGGCAACTACGGTCCTCTGGCGGTGGGCGCCCTGCCAGGGACAACCTGTACCAGGCAAGCGGCAGGAGGTGGCATGGCGCGGCAGGAGCTGGCCCGCTTCCTGCGGGACCGCCGGGCGGGCCTGCGCCCGCACGAGATCGGGCTGACGACGACGGGCACCGCCCGCCGCACGCCGGGCCTGCGCCGCGAAGAGGTGGCGGAGCTCGCCCACATGTCGGTCGACTACTACACGCGGCTGGAGCAGGCCCGCGGATCGCGGCCGTCGGCCCGGATCCTGGACGCGCTGGCTCAGGCGCTGATGCTCACACCGGCCGAGCGCAACCACCTGTTCCGCCTGGCGGGATCGAGCGCGCCGCCCGGCAGCAATGTCGTGCGGCGGGTACGCCCGCACGTGGCCCGGATGCTGGAGCGACTGCCGCAGACCGCTGCCATCGTCACCGACGCGGCCTACGGCGTCGTCGCCTGGAACCCCCTGGCCCAAGCCCTGCTCGGCGGCGACCTCGCACGCGGGACGACAAACCTGGCCCGGCGCCGCTTCCTGGGCCAGGGACGGATGTACGAGGGCGCCAGCACCGAGGAGCTCGGGCACATCGTGGTGGCGCGGCTGCGCCGGGCCGCCGACCGCTACCCGCACGACCCGCAGCTGACCGCCCTGCTGGCCGAACTGCACGCCAGCAGCGAGGAGTTCCGGCAGATCTGGCAGACACGTCCGGTCCACGCTCCCGGGCACCGCACCAAGACCATCGACCACCCGGAAGCCGGCACGCTGCGGCTGAACTGTGACGTCCTGCTCGTACCCGAGGAAGACCAGGAAGTCGTCCTGATCACGGCCGACCCCGGATCACCCGCCTCGCGGGCCCTGCACAGGCTGGCCAGGCAGACGACCTGAAACGGAAGACGCGCACAGGTTTGCCCAGCAGTCGCAGAGCGTCGCAACTACATGTTCACTCGGGCCTATGCCCACCTTGCTACTGAGGCTCTCCACGCCGCCTATCTGCACGGGCTTTAAGTGCTCAGCACCGCAGGCCGATGACGGCCCAGTTGCGGCGGGCGGCCTGGCTGACGACGTCACCCCATTCGGTGACGAGCCGGGAGAATGACGGGAAGTCCTTGATCCAGCCGATGGGTTCGGTGAGGTGGCGGTCGAAGGGCTCGCGCAGTGAGCCGAGGTGCGGCTCGGCCTGCCCCCAGAAGTGATGCAGCGCCGCTACCTCCTCCGGCAACAGCCAGAGCATGACGTCGAGCCGAGAGGTCCAGTCACAGGCGCCCGGCCCCACACCCGGAGAGAAGCCTGACGTCTCGGAGGCGTAGGTGGAGCCGTCCCAGAACAGCGGGGCACTGAACTGGTCGAGAGCGTCCCGCAGCGGCGCCTCGACGAAGGCGCGCAGTTCGTCCCAGCGTTCGCCAGCCCAGAAATGCGCTTGTTGGCTGGTGTGATCACGGCGTCGGAGCCGTCCTGGATAGCCCCGTTCACCGGGCTGAGTCCGCGTCAGTTCAGCAAGCTGATCACCGCGTTGCGGCGTGAAGGCGCGGACCCGGTCCGCAAGGGACGGCCCTGGAGCCTGCCGTTGGAGGACCGCGTCCTGCTGGTCGCCGCGTACTGGCGCACCAACCTCACCCTGCGCCAACTCGCCCCGCTGTTCGGGGTGTCGAAGTCGGCCGCCGACCGCATCATCGACCACCTCGGGCCGTCTCTCGCGCTCCAGCAGCGCAAGCGGTTCGGCAAGGGCACCGTGCTGATCGTGGACGGAACCCTGGTGCCCACCCGCGACCACACCATCGCCGAGCAGTCGAAAGCGTGGGAGCTGTCCGGCGCGAAAGGCGCCGTCGGCAGGACGATCGTGATCGCGGACGGCGGCTCCCGGGGAACCGGTCTGGTCATTCCGCACCGCCGCGAACGCGGCCAGGCCGAACTGCCAGCCTGGAAGGAGGAACACAACGCCTCGCACCGCAAGGTCCGCGCCCGCGTCGAGCACGCCTTCGCCCGCATGAAGACCTGGAAGATCCTGCGCGACTGCCGCCTCAAGGGCGACGGCGTCCACCACGCCATGCTCGGCATCGCCCGCCTGCACAACCTCGCCCTCGTCGGATGACGGGAGCGGGCAGGTCATCGAGCACGCCAAAGATCTTTTACGGGACAGCCTTCAGGTACCTGTTGCCGGTTGCGCCGCCCCGTTTCGTCGCAGAGGTCCAGCTGGCGAGGAGGGCGAGGGCTTCGACGGAGGGGGAGGCGGGTTCGGGGGTGTAGATGGTGAGGGTCTGTTCGGGGTCGCCTTCGACGGCCAGGACCAGGTAGTCGAGGGTGAGGTCGCCGACGAGCGGGTGGTGGAGGCGTTTGGTGCCGCTGGTGTGGGCGAGGACGTCGTGGTCGGCCCACATGCGGCGGAAGGTGTCGCTGTGCAGGGACAGCTCCCCGATCAGCTCGGTGAGCTGCGGATCGTCGGGTGGCGTCCGGCGTCAGGCGCAGGGCGGCCAGGCAGTCGCCGGCGACCCGCTCCCAGTCGGTGTACAGGGTACGGGCGGCTTGGTCGAGGAAGTCGAAGCGGGGGCACGGGGCTGCTGCTGGATACCAGCGTGACCTTCGGCGGGGTGGCGGCCGTGTTCAAGGCGGCCTCCGACATCAAGATCCAGGCCATCACACCGGCCGGCCCGCCCGGAAACGCGGTCGTCGTCGTGCGCACGGCCGACGGCAGGACGGCCACGTCTCCCATGACGTACACGTACACGTGACCTTCCGCGCGATCCGTCTGTCGTTGTTCTGTGCGACGGGCGGTTTCGTTTCCGGTCAGGTGTTCGTCTGGGTTCACTCGGGTGGTGGGCTTGAGTGGAAGGGGTGACTGGTCCGGCGGGGTGATTGCATCTGGCGGACCCGGAAGGCCTCGCGGGGCTCATTCGTGCACGTCGGGAGCCCTTCTTGCCCATTGCATATGCCGAAGGTATGGAGATGGAGCCACGATTAGAATCGCCTCTTTTGGTGTGAATGACGGGGTATGGCAATCGACCTGAAGCAGACGGCCATCGATCCCGATGTCGAGATCCCGCCGACCCGCAACACGACGGCCGCGTTGAAGGTAGCCCTGGGCGACCTTCAGGGCAACATCCTCAAGAGCCATGGGCGCGACCACAGCCGCCACCTGTTCATCACCTTCCCGAGCCAGACAGCCGAGCAGCGGACGAGGGCCCGGCAGTGGCTGGCCGGGATGGTTGCCGACGACCGGGTCACCTCGGCCCTGCGGCAGTGGGAGGAGGCGAAGTCGTACCGGGCCGTGCGGGAGA
The DNA here is from genome assembly GCF_040613735.1 of Streptomyces sp. NPDC006235. Lineage (NCBI taxonomy): Bacteria > Bacillati > Actinomycetota > Actinomycetes > Kitasatosporales > Streptomycetaceae > Streptomyces > Streptomyces sp. NPDC006235. Next base: position 93,176 of record NZ_JBEXSR010000030.1, on the reverse strand, counting down.
CGATCCGGGGCAACGGCGCGATGTCGGGGAGCGACGTCGGTGCGCTGATCGAGTCCGCCAGCAAGACCTTCGTCGGCGTGCTGCTGTCGGCCGACGGCTATCGCGCCCTCAAGCTGGACACGCGGTTCATGCCCGACGACCCGTGCTTCCGCGCCGGCGCCAAGGCGCGCGTGGACGTCCTCGACGACCCGCCGGTGACGCAGTGGGAGCCGAAGTTCCAGGGCGAGCTGCACGCCCTCGTCATCGTCGCCGACGACGCCACGGACCGTCTGGACACGGTCGTGCAGACGCTGAAGGGCGAGCTCGCGAAGCTCGGCGTCACGCCCGGGGAGGAGACCGGCACCGCCATGCGGCTGGACGGGCAGGGGCAGGAGAACCCGGCCGCGCCCGTCCGGGAGCACTTCGGGTTCGTCGACGGGATCAGCCAGCCCCTGTTCTACGCCCGCGACATCGAGCAGGCCCGCGTCCGCCAGGGCGGCATCGACCAGTACGACCCGAGCGCTCCGCTCGACCAGGTGCTGGTGAGCGATCCGGGGGGCACGGGCGACAGCTACGGCTCGTACTTCGTGTACCGCAAGCTGGAGCAGGACGTGCAGGGCTTCCGTGAGGACGAGAAGCGCCTCGCCAAGCAGATCGCCCACTACGCCCATCCGAAGAGCGAGGAGCCGACGCCCGAGGACATCGCGCTGGCCGGCGCGTACATGGTCGGCCGGTTCCAGGACGGCACACCGGTGGTGGACCGGGAGGTCGCGGGTCTGGGTCCGCTGCCGAACAACTTCAGCTACGACGCCGATCCGGACGGCGTCCGCTGTCCCTTCCAGGCGCACGTCCGCAAGTCCAACCCGCGGGGCGACAAGCAGCGCCAGTTCGGGCAGCCCCTCACCCAGGAGCGGACCGTGCGGATCGTCCGACGGGGCATCAGCTACGGCAAGGTGACCCTGCAGCCGGGCAAGGACGACAAGGTGGGCCTGTTGTTCCTGTGTGCGCAGAGCAGCATCGCCGACCAGTTCGAGTTCATCCAGAACCAGTGGGCGAACAACAAGGTCTTCCTGCGCGCGGGCAGCGGCATCGACCCCGTGATCGGCCAGCGGAAGCCCGGAACGAAGCCTGACGAGACGGACAAGGCCGAGTGGCCCAAGCTCTACGGCTCCCGCAATGAGCTGGACTTCTCTACCAGTCCGCCGACGATGGTGGGCCACACCTTCAAGGAGCGGGTCGGCGAGTGGGTGACCATGCGGGGCGGCGAGTACTTCTTCGTCCCGAGCCTCACCGCCCTCAAGGCGTTCGGCGCGGTCAAGGAGGGCTGAGACATGACCGACTTCCGTTCCGCGGTGAACGCTCTCGCCCGCCGTCTCAGCGGCCACGTCTGCGAGCCGGGCAGCGCCGAGTACGCCGAGGTCGTCGCGATCGACAACGGCCGTACCCGCACGCCCCCGGCGCTGGTCATCCGCGCGAACGCGGTGGCCGACGTCCGCCAGGCCATCCTGTTCGCCCGGGAAACCAAGCTGCCGATGACGGTGCGCGGTGGCGGGCACAGCGCCGCCGGGTACTGCCTCAACCGGGGCGGGATCGTCCTGGACCTCGGCCTGATGAAGGGCATGCGGCTCGACCGGGACAAGAAGCAGCTCACCGTCCAGATGGGCGCCACCTGGAAGGATGTCTACGGCTACGTGGCCAGTGACGCCGCCGGGCTGATCCCGGTCGGCGGTGGCTGTCTCACCGTGGGGCTGCCCGGGTTCCTCCAGGGCGGCGGCTACAGCTTCGTCTCCCGTTCCTACGGGCTCGGCTCCGACAACGTCACGCGGATCGAGCTCGTCGACGCGTCCGGCACCCTGCGCACCCTGACCGCGGATGCCGCCGACCCGCTCGACAAGGACCTGTTCTGGGCCTGCCGGGGCGGAGGCGGCGGCAACTTCGGGGTCGCCGTCGAGATGACCCTGCAACTGCACAAGCCGGCGGCGACAACCGTCCTCGGCGGCCAGCTCTCCTTCCCGCTGAAGAGGGCCGAGGAAGTGATCCCGGCCTACGACAAGTGGGCGGCGGCGCTCCCCGACCCGATGGCCGCCTACGGGTACGTCGGCAACGACCCCGACCCGGCCGAGCCCACCCGGAAGATCCCCACCTTCAGGATCACGCCGGTCTACAACGGGAACTACGCCGACGGCGTCGAGCTCCTCCGGCCGATGCTGAAGCTCGGTCCCTTCGGCGTGCAGCTGCACTCGGTGACCCTGCCGGCGCTGGAGATGGCCATCGGCCGGTCCACCCTGATCCGCGACCGGCAGGCCTACATCCGCTCGGGCATGATCGGCGAAACGGGCTGGACGACAGAGATGATCAAGGCCGTACAGGAGCGGATGGACTGCGCTCCCTCGCCCGACAGCTTCGTCGTGTGGACGCACGGCCGCGGCAAGGTCCTGAACCCGGACTGCACCGACCTCGGCCCCTACCCGCACCGCGACAAGCAGTACGTGTTCGAGCTCAAGGCGATCTGGAACGACGCGGCCGACACCCGGCGCAACGTCGAATGGGCCTACGACTACGGCGAGGCGCTGAGTTCCCAGTTCCACGGCGCCTACGTCAACTACATCGATCCTCTCCAGAGGGACTGGGCCAAGGCCTACTACGGGGACAGCCTGGAGCCCCTCAGGCGGATCAAGAAGGCCGTCGACCCCGACCGCTTCTTCCGCTTCCAGCAGTCCGTCGACTCCGACTTCGAGCCGGACGTCGCCCACCGCCCGCTGGACCTCAGCCCCCTCAACCGCACCTTCGTCTGACACCCCCGCCACGCACACATCCGTACGGGAGTACGCGTATGCCCAACGACGCCCCACCACGTCCGGCACCCAAAGACATCTTCACCGACATGTCAGTCGTCCTCACCGGCTTCGACCGGGCGGAACTGGCCGGCACCGGCCTGATCGACACGTACTACGACACCCTGCTGCGGATCATCGGCGAGCGGGAGGCAGGACAGCTGTTCCGGGTCGCCGAGGAGGCCCTCGCCCAGGACCGGACGACCAAGGGCCACTCGGCCTTCGAGCAGGCGGTCGTCCACGCCCCGCGCTTCGCCCCGGTCGTCGTCAGCCTCATCAAGCTCTGGTACCTCGGCAGCTGGTACCCGCTCCCCGGCAGCTACCGCGACGTCAACGGCTCGACGGCGGACGACGTCGAGCACGTCGTCTCCGACCAGAGCTACCGCGAGGGCCTGGTCTGGTCCGCCGCCGGCGCCCACCCGATGGGCGCCAAACCGCCCGGCTTCGGCTCGTGGGCCGAACCCCCCTACCTGCCCCCGATCTCTTGAGCCGGAGGACGCCGTGACCAACCCCGTACCCGAGCACTTCGACATCGTCCTCGTCGGCGGCGGCATCGCCGCGGCCACGGTCGCCAAGACGGTCATCGACAAGGCAGCCGAGAACGAGCAGTACCCCCGCATCCTGATCCTGGAGGCCGGCCGGGCCACGGCCATGAGCGCCGACAAGTACGACACCTACGTGGAGGCCTACCACAAGGCGCTTGCCAAGGTCCCCAACTCCCCCTATCCGGCGACCAGTTCGGCACCGCAGCCGGATGTGCTGGACATCACGCGCCTCACGGACGACCACGGTCACCCGGTGATCAGCACCCAGGGGTACTTCGTCCAGAAGGGCCCGATGCCCTTCGCCAGCGACTACGCCCGCTCGCTCGGCGGCACCACCCTGCACTGGCTGGGCACCACCCTGCGGATGCTCCCGCACGACTTCGAGATGCACACGAAGTACAAGCGGGGCGTCGACTGGCCGAAGAAACTCAGGTACGAGGACCTGAAGCCGTACTACGAGCGCGCCGAGTGGGACATCATCGGCGTCGCGGGGAACGTGGACCACCAGTATTACCCGGGTATTGAGGACAACGACCCGAGGAAGTACTTCAAGAGCAAGAACACGGAAGCGTTCCCGGGCGGGGTCTACAACTTCCCCATGCAGGAGATCCCCTCCAGCTATCTCGACCAGTACATGGCCAAGATGGCCGACGAGATGGAGATCAAGCTGCCCGACGCGAGGAGACCCACCCACAAGTTCAGGATCAGGTTCAGCAACACGCCGGTGGCCCGCAACTCCACCCCCACCACGCCGGACTACGAGCCCGTCGGCGCCGTCGGGAACGCCGACCGGGGGACCCGCTGCGAGGGCAACTCCAGCTGCATCCCCATCTGTCCGGCCCAGGCCAAGTACAACGCGCTCAAGACGCTGTACGAGCTGATCGTGGAGTACCCCGACCGGCCCCCGGCGGACGACGATGTGCCCAAGGCGAGGGTCGCCGTCCGCAGCCAGTCCGTCGTCATGCGTGTGAACCACACCCAGAAGAAGGGCCACAAGGGCAAGGTCACCGGCCTCACGTACAAGACGTACCACGCCGACGGCGGCTCGGAACCGGAGAAGGAGGTCACCGCCGACGTCTACGTCCTGGCCGCCAACGCCATCGAGAACGCCACCCTGCTGCTCGCCTCCGACGGCGCCGCCAACAACAGCGGGCAGGTCGGCAAGAACCTGATGGACCACCCGCTGCTGCTCACCTGGGGCCTGCTCCCGGACAGCGCCGGCGCCTTCCGGGGCCCCGGCTCCACGTCCGGCATCCCCACCTTCCGGGACGGCGACTTCCGCAAGGACCGCACGGCCTTCCGCGTCGAGATCGGCAACTGGGGCTGGAACTTCCCGGAGAACGCCCCGTACGACACCGTCCACGACCTGGTCGGCGGCGGCGACGACGGCCACGCACGGCTCTACGGCAAGGACCTGCGCAGGAGACTCGGGGAGATCCTGCCCCGCCAGTTCCGGATCGCCTGGGAACTGGAGCAGGACCCCGAGGAGCGCAACTGCGTGACGATCGACCCCGCGTACGTGGACCACCTGGGCAAGCCCCGCCCGGTCATCCAGTACGACCTCTCGGACTACGTGAAGGCGTCGCTGCCCTGGGCGAGGGAGGCGAGCCGGCAGCTGTTCGCGCGGCTCGGCATGACGGTGAGCCGCACCCGCCCCACGTACGAAACCGGCGACTACACCGACTACAAGGCGGGCGACGCGTCGGAGGTGCGGTACAAGAACGAGATCTACTGGGTCCGCGGCGCCGGGCACGTCGTGGGAACCCACCGGATGGGCGACGACGCCGGCAGCTCAGTCGTCGACAGCTATCAGAAGAGCCACGACCTGGAGAACCTCTACATCGTCGGCTGCGGCAGCATGCCCACGCTCGGCACCTCCAACCCGACGCTCACCATGACCGCCCTGGCCATCCGCACCGGCGACCAGATCGCCGAGAACCTGAAACCGCAGAAGGGGGGCAGCAAGTGAGCGACAAGACCCCGCCTCCGCTCGCCAGTCTCCAGGAGCTCAAGACCGCTCTTCAGCTCGCCGTCGGCCTGGAGCTCAGCACCATCCCGGTGTATCTGACCGCGCTCTACTCCATCAAGGACGGCCACAACACCGAGGCGACGCAGACCATTCGCGGCGTGGTCATGGAGGAGATGCTCCACATGACGCTCGCGGCCAACGTCCTCAACGCACTGGGGGAGACGCCGAGCGTCGAGCCGGTCGTGTTCCGGGGCAAGCACCTCCAGCCGATCCCCTCCTACCCGATGACCAGCCCTCTGGTCTCCGGCATCGGGGAGCTGAAGCTGCGCCCGCTCTGCCCGGAGGCCGTGAACGGCTTCGTCGCCATCGAGCACCCGCTTCACGGACACGCGAGGATGGCGGACATCCCCCTCGGCACATGCCTCTACCAGACCATCGGCCAGTTCTACGAGGCGATCCGCACCGCGCTGAAGGACACCGGTATCTGCAAGGACGCGGACTTCAAGCACAGCAACCAGGTGCCGGACACGCAGTACTACGGGGGCGCCGGCCATGTGATCGAGGTGAAGGACCGCGCGAGTGCGGTGAAGGCGATCGAGACGATCATCGAAGAGGGTGAGGGCCTGCCCGAGGTAAAGCTCCACGACAAGGCCAAGACGGTCACGGACGACGACAGGCTCCGCAACGGCTGGCAGATGTACTCCCACTACGCCCGCTTCCGCGAGCTCCAGACCGGTCGCCGCTTCCGCAGCACCCAGACGGCCGCCGAGGAACCGACGGGCGCCATGGTGCTGGTCGACTACTCCGCCGTCCATCCGGCGCTGCACGTCCCGCGCAACGGCGACACCGAGGGCGGCGCCGAGAGCGCGGCGCTGATCGAGTTCGACCTGGCGTACACGCAGCTCGTCGACGACCTCTACCGTGTTTTCTCGGGCGGGGCGAAGGACGTCCGGTACACGCTCCCCACCGGGGACGGCGCGGTGGCGAAGCCCGCCCTCCCACGCGCCGTCCACCGCATGTACGCGCTGAAGTACATGGCCGTAGCCCTGATGCGGATGCCGAATCCGGCGAGCCCGGGCCACACCCTCTGCCCCAGGTTCTCCTATGTGGAGACGGGTGACCGGGAGAAGCTGCGCACCATCGCCGACGAGCAGAGGGAGGTGAACCGGTGATCTCCATCGTCACGAAGTGGTGGCATGCCGAGGGCATGCGGGAAAAGGCCGTCGCGGCGCTGAAGGACCTGGTGGCGCAGGTGGAGGCGGGTGAGCCCGACACCTACATGTACTGCCTGCACACGGCCGTCGTGGAGGGCTCCCTGCCCCCGCCGGCCGGAAACGAGGTGATCTTCCTCGGCGCCTGGAAGGACCGCAAGGCGTTCGAGGCCCATCGCGACGGCAGGATCTTCCAGGACTGGCTGGCGAACAACCTCCATCTCTTCGTGCAGAACAGCGGCAAGCTCTACGTCAGCGCGGAGTTCGCCGACCGGTTCACGGGCTTCGTCCGTAAGGAGGCGGTCGCCACGAAGTGAGAGCCGATCACCCCCGGCCGAATACTTGCGGTGTGATGCGGTTCAGGGGAGTCTCCGGGGCTCGCAGGGCGGCGTGGGCGTATGTCCGCGCCGCTCCGGGACGTACGTGTGGCTGGGGATCCTGTTCGTCACCACCGTCGCCCTGCACCACATGTCGGTAGCCGGAGCCGTCGCAGGTGGTGCACTTTCCTTTGCCCTTGCAGCGCTGGCACCTGTTCCACATGGTGAGTCCTCTTTTCGATGTCTTGGGCGGTTGGATGTCCTTGCGAGCAGACGGTGGGGTCACAGGTTGACGGTGCCGCTCCACCCGGCCTTGGGCAGCAGGTTGTTGTAGTAGTGATTGGGGGTCAGGGAGACGCCGTAGGGCTTGGGGTCGGGCAGACGCCTGCTGCTGTTCAACCAGGGGCTGTAGGCGTGGAAGATGTCCACGCTCTTGGTCAGGCAGTTGTTGCGGGCCAGGCTGTAGCCGTTGCTTGCGCTCGTGCGGGCTGCCCGCTGCGCCTTGGCCACATTCGCGGAGGGCGTGCTGAGGCACCGGTACTTCACGTAGCGCTGGTTGCCGGTGTGCCGGGTCTTGAAGTTGTGGAGCATCCGATTCCAGGAACCGGTCTGGATGAAGGTGGCCTTGGGCTGGCCGGTGTCGCCCTCGGTGGCGCCGTACGTCCAGGTCTTGCTGCTGTTGCGGAAGGCCCAGCCGATATGCCCGAGGGGCCGGAGTCCTTCGGGGCCGTCGACGTCGACGGAGTTGGGCGCGAGGACGAGGCACACCCGGCCGCCCGAGGCGGCTTCGGCGGGTGCGGACCCTGCGGTGAGCGCTCCGGCGGCGAGCACTGCCGCAGCCGCAGTCGCCGCGAAGGCGTTGTTGATCTTGCCCATGGTGGTGGTTCTCCTGTTCTCGTTGGCCCCAACGAAGGGGGCGACGGCCGGGCGTCCCGTGCCGCTGAAATCGAACGTCCCGTAGGGGAAGAGGGAGATCACCAGTGCAAGGGGGGCGAGGATTTGCGGCGCAACTTGCACCTCCGTAGCCTGCTGCTTCTCGGTTGCACCGCAACGAAATGTCCTTCGGGGGGAGCCGTTGATGGGGGATCAGGGCGAGTCGTTCGCGGACCTTTCGCGCCGCCTGGCGCAGACCCTGGACGCATGGCAGACATGTGTGGGAGAGCCGACCGCGCAGGGGAAGCCGCCGCGTAAGGTCCTGGTGAAGGCCTTGGAGGCAGAGCGGGAGACGCTCGCCTGGCAGTCCCGCAAAAAGATCGACGAGGCACTGCTGTCGTATTGGTTGAAGGGCCGCGACCAACTGCTGCCCGGCATCAAGCACAATCGGCTGCCCAGCGAGGAGGACTGCGCGGCTGTTGCACGGGCGCTGAAGGACCATGCGCCCGAGAACGCTCAGCAGCTGCCCCAGATCGGCTGGGAGATCGCCGACCTGGCGCGCCGCCTTCGAGCCGCAGGTGGACCGGGCTGGAGGAACCGAGTCCTGGCGAGCATCGTTGTGCAGCCCGCCGAGCCCGCCGAGCCCGCCGAGCCCGCCGAGCCCGCCGAGCCCGCCGAGCCCGCCGAGCCCGCCGAGCCCGCCGAGCCCGCCGAGCCCGCCGAAGCTGACCAGGCTGCCGGACCGGCCACGGCTACGGAAGCGGCCGAACCTGTCGGAACAGCCAGCGCGGCGGAGCCGACCGCAGTCGTAGCGCAGACGGCTAGGCGCCGGCGCTGGAAGAACGGGCTGGGCTGGGCAGTGGCCACAGCCGTAGGGGTGGCTGGGGGAATCGGGCTGTTCGTGTGGCTGGACGGAGGTGGAGAGTCCTCCTCGGCGGGAGGGAATCTAAGCGTGTCGGCCGAGCCGAGCACGCAGGGCGCGGGCGTGGCCAAGCCAGGTCCCGCCGCCTCAACCGAGTCCGGCGGCGTTGAGGGCAACCACCGGTGCGGAAAGGCACGGAGTGCGGGCGCGGTGTTATGGACGCCGTGCACGCGCGTCGCCAAGGACGGGACGATGTCCTTCCTGGTGCAGTTCACGAACAGCTCGGGCAAGCCGGTCGCGGTGAGGGCGAAGCTCGCCTACGTCCAGGCAACGGTGGAGCAGACCTGTCCCGCCCCATGGGGCACCTCGGTGAAGATCACCGTCCCCGCCAAGGCGACGAAGACCAGCCCGCTAGGGGCGTGTACTGCTTCGCTGACGCCAGCCCAGGCATTCCAGGCCAGGGGCTGGGTGGTGCCCGATGGCACAGCACAGTGGGGGTACCGGGAGCACTCTCCGACACTGCACGTGCAGGACGACGGCACTCCGCTGTGGGCCGACGAGGTGTGACGACTCGCACCACACCGCGTGGCACAGGCACCCCCGGCTCCCGCCGACCCGAAAGAGGAGCACTCAGCATCCGCCCGCGCACGACCAGCGACAACAGCGCGGGCTATGGCGCGCGAGGCAGATACCCCGTGCCCGCGCCATGCATCACCACCTCCTCCCAGGACCTGGGCCGGGGGGAGTCAGCCTTCGTGTTCGTCAGTGCCCGTGAGGGCTGCGAGGTGGGTGCTTTTAATACTGGTGAAGAGGCGGTGTTCCAACCTTGCGCTATTCCACGGTGAGCACGGCGCAACCTTTGACCGCGTAGGGCAGCGGAACAGCAGGAGCCACAGAACGCATCAGGCGTTCCAGGCGCCCTGTGCGGCGGCCGATCGAGCGAACTGGGCGAAGGTGCGGGGCGGCCGGCCCAGCACCTTCGCCACGTCATCGGTGACCGAGGCGAGAGCGCCGGCCCGGACCTGGGCGTACAGGTCGACAGTCAGCTGCACCCATTCCTCGGGCACGCCGTGCGCGCGCTGTTCGGCGGCGTATTCCTCGGGCGTCAGCGGGGTATAGCGGATGTCTCGGCCGGTGGCGCCGGCAATCTGTGCGACGGCGTCGGCGAACGACATCGCCTGCGGGCCGCTCAGCTCGTAGGTCGCTCCGGCGTGCCCGGTCTCGGTCAAGGCGGTTGCGGCGACGGCGGCGATGTCCTCGGCGTCGACGAACGCCTCCGTGCCGTCCCCGGCCGGCAGCCGCACGTCACCGGAGAGGACGGCGTCATGCAGGAAGTCCTCGCTGAAGTTCTGGAAAAACCACCGCAGCCTGAGCACCGTGCTCTCCAAGCCAGCCTGGCCCAGTGACCGCTCGGCCGCCACAGCGTGCTCCAGACCCGGGGTTCCGGTGTTGGGGAAGGAGACCAGCACCGCACGGCGCACCCCGGCCTCGGCGGCCTGGCGTGCGAAGGCGGCGATGTCGTCGGCGGCCTTCGCGCTGCCCAGGTCAGGAGCGACCAGATACATCCCGCTCACCCCGCGCAGGGCCGGCTCCCAGGTGGTGCGGTCGCTCCAGTCGAAGCGCACCTCGCCGGAGCGGGACACCGCCCGCACCGAAACTCCGCGGTCCGCCAGCTGCTGCACCACGCGGCGGCCGATCTTGCCGGTGGCGCCGGTCACCAGAATTGTCTCGTTGCTCATGCCCACCAGCCAACCGGACGACCACGCGCCGGGCCATGGCGAGCCCGCTCGCACGCATACGCGTTCGTCTACGCTGACCAGCATGGACGCCCTGACGCCGACCGGCACGGACCCGCTGACGGACCTGCTGAACGGCGTGCGGACCACCGGCGCGGTCTTCAACCGCTCCACCCTGTCGGGTACCTGGGCGGTCCGTTTCGAGGACGGCTCCCCGCTCGCCCTGGCCGTGCCACTGGCCGGACCCGCCTGGGTTGTCCTCCACAACGATGAGCCGGTACGCCTCGATGCCGGCGACGTCGCCGTGCTCAGTGGCGGCACCCCGTACACGATCGCGGGCAACCCGTCAGCCGCTCCGGACGTGACCATCCGGCCCGGCGGACACTGCATCACACCCGACGGCACCGAGCACAGCACCTACAACTCCGGACCTGCGCACCCTGCCAGGCCAGACAGCACCGTTCTGCTGAACGGCCTCTACACCGTGCCGAGCGGCACCCCCGGCCGCCTGCTCGCGGCCCTGCCCCCGCTCGCCGTCGTTTCGGCGCAGCAGGGCGCCTGCCCGGTCAACCCGGAAGCCTTCGAGGACACCCTCCACCCGGCTCCCGGCCGGCAGGCGCTCCTGGACCGGATGCTCGACCTGATGCTGATCACCGCACTGCGCGCCTGGTTCACCCGCCCCGGCGCCCCGCTGCCCGCCTGGTACCGCGCCCACAGCGACCCTGTGGTCGGACACGCCCTGCGGCTGCTCGACACCAGTCTCGACCGTCCGTGGACAGTCACTTCCCTGGCCGCCGCGACGGGCGTCTCCCGCGCAGCCCTGGCCCGCCGCTTCACCGCCCTGGTTGGCCAGCCCCCGATGACCTACCTGCGCGAGCAGCGGATCGCCCGGGCCGCCGACCTCCTGCGCGACCCCGCTGCCACGATCGGCTCCGTTGCCGCACGGGTCGGCTTCTCCAGTTCCTTCGCACTGAGCACTGCTTTCAAGAAGGTGCGCGGCGCCAGCCCGAGCGAGTACCGCGCAACCGCGCCGCGGGCCGGCGGCTGACCGCATACCCAGCGCTTTACAGGGCCGGCGGCGCCGGCACCGTGGCGCACTGAATGCCCGGCCTGCCCTGGATCGATGTCTGCCACGGCGCGGGGACGGCTATCTCACGGTGCGGCCCTCCCGCCGGTGCAGGGCGCGCCCGGCTCGGGTGTTTGCGGGCCCTGAACGTAGGCGGCGAGGAACTCTCCGACCCGTGGGTCGCGGGCTGTGTCGACGGTGAGCTGGTGGCCCCAGGCGGTCAGCATGATCCTTCCGGGCTGGGTGCTGACCGGACTCATCAGCGTGTATGGGGTGGAGGCGACCTTGTCTGCCAGCGCCCGCACCGAGGTGGCCTCGGCCTGGGTGTTGTAGGTGATCCAGACGGCGCCGTGCTCAAGGGAGTGGACAGCGTTCTCCTTGCGGACTGCGTCGGTGTAGACGTCGCCGTCGCAGTTCATCCAGACCGTACTGTGATCGCCGCCGACCGGCGGGTTCACCCGGTAGGCAACATCCCCTTGGACGTGCCGGTAGGTGAGCTCTTCGATGCTCCAGGTCTGCTCGCCGCGTACGCGCTTCTCCGCCCCGGCTGCTTTGCGCTCCTGCTCGGCCTGGTGTTCCTGCCGGGCCTCGAATAGTCCGTAGCCGAGGAGTCCGGCAAGGACGACGGCCGTCCCGGTGAGAAAGAGCCAACGGCCGCGCGGCGCGCTGACCGTCCCAGCGGGCAGTGCTTCCAGCGGCCTGCCGGTGTGGGCCTTCCCCCGTGCTCCTCTCTTGGCGCCGGTGTCGTTCATGCGTCTGTCCTTCCTCAGCTCACCGGCGGCAGTGCAGTGCCTGGACGGCGCCGCCGGCGGGGGACGGTCGCAGGTGTGGTGGAAATTGATGGTGTTGCTGTGCCCGACGCGCTGGTGCGCGTCGGGCACGAGGAGCGATCGGGTTGCCGTCAGCCCATGTGGACGAGGGCGGTGGCTTCAGTGTTGTTCTGCTTGCGGGCATTCACGGCGAGCACCGTGACGAGTAGGGCAGCCAGGAACATGACCCCGGCGGCGGCGAAGGCCATGGTGTAGCCGTGGGTCAGCGCCGAACTGGCCCTTTCGACCAAGGCGGCGTCCTTGGTGCCCAGCCCTCGGTACAGGGACTGTGCGGCGTCGGGCAGCTTGTCGTTGGCCGTGGACGTGGAGATCGTGGCCAGGACGGCCAGGCCCAGGGCAGCGCCTACCTGCTGCGCGGTGTTCAGCAGCGCTGCGGCGATGCCTGTCTCGTGGTCCTGCACGCCGCTGACCGCTCCCAGCGTCATCGGGACGAAGCACATCCCCAGTCCCAGAGCGGTCAGGAACATCGCCGGCATGAGGTGCCCGGCGTAGGAGGAGTCGGGCTCAAGGGTGGCGAACCAGAACATGCCCGCCGAGGCGACCACCAGTCCGGGGCCAGCGATCAGGCGGGGAACGAACCGGGCGACTAACGCTCGGAGGGGGGTTTGTTGGTGTATCGCGGGGTTGCTGGCCTGGTGTGTTGTGGGTTCGTTGAGAGAGGCCGGGTGCACGGTTCCAGCGGGAAATTGAGGGTGTGAGCTGGGGTTGTGTCATGTGCGCTGAGTGGGACCGGGCTCGTTGGGGGTTTCGCCAGCGTGTAAAGACTCGGTTGGTGTTTGTGCTGGTCAGCGCTGTTTTGTCTGTTCGGTGGGTGGGGGTTAGCGGCTGCGGGTGGGGCGCCTGTGTTGTTCGGCGAGGTGGTCGAGCTGTACCGCGTCGAGGGCGGTTTTGGTGATGCGTTCGGTGCCGTCGTGGATGGCGGTGATGGCTGCTTGGCGGATGAGCCTTGTGAGAGATCCGATGCGGCTGGCGGTGCGCTGGTGGAGGTAGGCGGCGTGCCGGGGGAGGGTGCCGGGTTTGTGGTGGGTGAGGTCGAGGGCGTTTTCGATGTCGGTGATGACATCGCGGAAGGGGTGGCGGGTGCCGTGGCGGGCGGGGAGGGGGCCGCAGGTGATGAGGGTGGCGCGGCCGGCGAGTTGGGCGCCGCGGGTGCCGGTGAACAGGGGTGTGTCGGTGACGTTGATGCCGGCGTAGACGAACGTGGCGGGCAGGCGTTCGGTGAGGTCTTTGAGTAGGTCGGCGGTTTGGGCGCCGGTGGTGGTGCGGGGGTTGAGGCGGTGGATTTCGTCGATGAGGACGAGTTGGACGCCCGCGGCGGTGTAGGTGTGGCAGACGGCGTCGGTGATCTGGGTCTGGGTCATGCGGGAGGCCACGGGAATGCCGAGGTAGCGGGCGAACTCGGTGATGAGGGTTTTCGCGGAGGCGCCGGGCGGGACGAGGACGTAGGCCACGGGTGCCGTGGCGTGGGCTGATCCGGGCGGTGCGGGGTTCTTGCGGGTGTGGGCGAGGTGGCAGGCGCGGCCGACGTTCAGCAGGGCGGTGGTTTTCCCGGCTGCGGCGGGTCCGGTGACGATCAGGGAGGGCCGGGCGGTGGTCCGCTGGTGGCGGCCGAGGATCATCAGGGTGCGGACCTGGGTGGCGAGGGCGCTGATGGCGGGGGTGCGGATGGTGACGAACGCGGAGTGGTAGGCGAGGCGTTCGTCGGTGCTGCGGGGCGGGTCGCCGGGCTGGGGCGGGGCGGGCGGCTCGGTGGTGGCGAAGCGCTGCCAACCCTGCCAGGTGGTCAGGGGCCAGGACGGCTCGGCCGTGTTGCCGCTGCCCGCGTCGGCGGGTGAGCTGCTCGGATGGTGCGCTGTGGGGTGGGTGCGGGGGTTCACCACTTATCGGCTTCCTCGTAGGCGTCGTAGAGCCCGAATCCGGCGGCCGGATTGGGGCTGAGGTCGTCGTAGGGCGCGTCGTTGAGGTCGTCGATGCTGTCGCTTTCGCTGTCGGCGCCTTGGGCGTCGTTGTCGCTGTGCTGCGCCGGTTCGTCGGTAGTGCGTCCGGTGTCGTGTTGCGGATGCCGGGCGGCGGGGACCGGCGCTGTGGTGGCGCGGGCGAGGAGAGCTTGTTCCGTTTTGGTGGCGTGGCCGCTGTGTACGCGGCGCATGAGCTGGTCGAGGGCGTCGGCGAGGCCGGCCTCATGCTGCTGGCTGTCGTCGTGATTGTTGTGCCGGGCGTGGGTGCGGATGTGCTGCCAGGTGTGGTCGTTGAACGGCTGGTGGACGTGGTCGCGGTGGATCCACGGGATTTCGGTCAGCTCGCCGTCAGGCAGACGCACCCAGATCTGGCGGACGTCATGGGGGTTGTAGTGGATCTCCCACTTCCCGCCCCGGCCCGCGACGGGGGAGGCCTGGCCGCGGTACGGGGCGAGGAGATCGTGGTCGTAGGTGCGGTGGTGGATGGTGATGCCGGCGGGGGTGATGGCCTGCCAGCGCACGGGCAGCAGTTCGAGGTAGTCGTGGCCGGTGAGCGGGACGGGCACATGTCCGGCGACGGCGACGAGCGCGGCCCACATCTGGTTGGGGGTGAGCGCTTTGCGGGGCATCAGCGGGTGGCGCAGGCCTTCGTGGGGGCGGTGGTGGTAGTGCATCAGCCACTCATCGAGCAGGTCCTGGAGCTGGGGGACGCTGTAGCAGGCGTCTTTCTCGGTGTCGGGGCCGCGGCGGGTGACGTCGGATCCGGTGTAGCCGGGCAAGTGCTGGCAGAACAGGGCGTTGATGGTGCCGAAGGTCCGCTCGACGATGCCTTTGGCGGTAGGGGCGCGGGGCGGGGCAGGCTGGACGCTGATGCCGAGGTGCTCGCAGGCGGCGGTGAACGCGGTGGAGACGAAGACTTTGCCGCGGTCGACGACGATCGTCTCGGGCAGGACGAAGGGCCGGGCTGCAGCCCCGGCCAGTCGCTCGTCCAGCGCGGCCAGCCGCTGGTGGGGGAGTGCGGGGGCGTGGTCCATGCGCAGGATGTCCGGCCAAGTGGGGCGGGCGGGGTGCGGGACGGCCATCTCCGCCAGCAGCAGCGCCGCGTCCACAGCCTTGGTCGCACTCGGGCACAGCACGGCGGCGAGGATGGCGCGGGTGGCGACGTCGACGGCGATGGTCAGCTCGGGCCGGGCCAGACGCCCGTCGTCGAAGAGGGCCAAGACGTCCAGGCGGGTGGTGTCGACCTGGACCTGCTCGCCGGGCCGCAGCGCCGTAGCTGGGGTGAACGCCCGCCCGTCGACGCTCGCCGGTACTTGCCGGACGGGTCCGGAGGGCAGTTCGCCGGGCCGGGCGAGGTTGGTGACGAGCCGGTACAGCGTGGCCTGGGACGGCGGGGGCACCGTGCCTGGGCCGTGCCGGTCCTCGAGGATCTGGTTGATCAGCGGGAACAGGCCGTTGATGGTGCCCTTGGAGCGGCCGCGGCGGCGGCGCAGCGCCTCGCGGACGGCGGCGACGACCCGCTCGTCGGCCCGGCCGGTGGGGCTGGAGGCGCGGGTGGTGCGGTGGTCGAGCAGCCCCCACAGGCCTTGCTTGCGGTAGGCGAGCCGCATGCGCTGCACCGTGGTGCGCGAGACCCGGCCGAATCCGAGCGCGGTCAGCTCCTGGGCCTTGGCCTGCTCCCGTTCGGCCAGCGTGTACCGCTCGGGGTCGTACTGCTCGCGCACTGCTCCTTCGCTGCCGGGCCCGCCAGGCAGGCCGCATTCGACTTCCCTGACGTGTCGTTGCCACGCCAGCGCCTTCTCACGCGCCGCGGCAGGGGCGGTCTCGAACAGCCCCCACTGCGGTGCCGCCTGGGGCGCATCGGCCCCGACGACGGTGAAGCCGGGGTCGGCGAACAGGTGCCCGGCGAGCACGGCCTCACCGCCGCCATCCGGGCCGACGAGGTGGATGTCCTGTCCCGAAAGGGCGACCACTTGCCACTTCATGCCACGGAAGCGGATGTGAGCACCGACCTTCACGGCCGGCCGAGCATTGCGCCGCGCGGTCACCCGGCATCTCCCGTCTGGGGGCCGCTCCAGCCCCGCGGACCGACGGGGACGCGTTCGTGCAGCGGCGTGTCCAGGTCGGCCGTCAGCTGTCCGTGCCACAGGGCGTGAAAGACGGCGGGCAGGACCTCGATGGGGTCGCCGACCGCGCTGGCGCCTTCGATCAGCGGCCGCGGCCGCGTGAACGCCTCCAAGACAGCGGGCATCAGGCCGGGCTGGCCGGCGTTGTGGGGGTGGCGGTAACCGGCCAGCCATTTCAGGTTGGTGGCCAGTACGTCGTCGAGCGGTGGGAGGCGCCGGTAGATCCAGCCGACGTGCGCGCACGCCTGCGCCACCGCTTGGGCGGCTTTCACCGCCCGCTCGCCGCCGGCCTCCGGGTGGCTGGGGCAGTCCGCGAGCAGCGCGGTGCCGTCGGCACGGCGGGCGAAGAGCTGCGGCACCCAGGAGCGCACCTGGCCGCGGGGATTACGCCACAGCAGCCGCACTGGCCGCCCTGCCAGCCCCGTCACGTCCGGGTCGCGGTCCAGGACCATCAGCTGGACACGCATTGCGTTGGACCCGGCGGCCACGTGCCGTCCGGTGGTCGCCGACCACCAAAGTCCCGGCCCCCAGCGGCGTCCCGGGACCACCGGGAACGCCGACACCGGCGGCAGTTCCTCGAACGCCACGGTCATGGCGGCGTCCGCCCACCGCTGCTGCACAGGGTGCCCCACCGGGTCGAGGAACACCGCCTCGAACCCGCCGCCCTGGTCCACGCCTGCCCGCTCTGCCCGGCGTTGGTGCCGGGCTGCTCCTGTGCTGGTCACCCGCGCCAGCCAAGCCGCTCCCGCCGGCACAGGCTCCCGTTTTCAGTGTTTCTGCCACGAACGAGTGCCGTATCAGCTAACAGCCGACCTCTCCCTGGCGCATCGCTCTCAGCGGTCGTCTTCCTGCCTGTCCGCTGTCAGCATTTTTCGGAGCACCTCGACGGGCAGGTCGACCCACCGGGCCACCTCCTGAAGGGGCACCCCGCCGTTCACCGCCGCCACCGCAGTCCGTTTCCAGGCGTTCTCGATCAGGCCGGCACTGTGACCGAGGCCGCGCAGCAGCCGCCGGGCGACCTCAGCGGTCGGCCCGGTCTGCACCCCGCGCAGTTGCAGCAGTTGCTCCTCGGCGCTGTCGACAGCGCTGGTGATCAGCCTGCGCTGCTCGGCGGGCACCGCAGACCGCCACATCGTCCCCGAACCGGGCGCCTTTTTCTCCTTGCCCAGCACCCGCAGCTGGCCGGCCATGGTCGCGGCCTGGTGTTCCTGCCGCAGCCACCACGGGTCGTTGTCGTACCCAGGCGGCCCGCCGGCGCCGCGGCGAAGGCGGATGACGCTGCCCATCCACGCGATGAGCGGCCCGCCATGGTCCGTCGCGGCCAGCGGCCCCAACCACGCACGCCCCAGCCGCTCACCGAGCCTGCGGCAGAACACCCCGTCGGCGGGCAGCGCCCGCGGCCGCCCGGCACCGCTGTCGGACCACACCAGCTCGGTCATGGCCGGGTCCAGCAGTGCGTCGGCCACGGCCACCACCTCCGGGAAGACGACCGCGTCCCGCCCCACGATCCGCCACCGCTCCAGATCACCGCCGGCATCCCCGCCCGCGACCTGGTGCAGGCGCCGCGGCCAGACCGTCTCCCGCTCCCAGCCGTAAGCCTGCTCCCACCACCGGGTCACCACCGCCCGGGCCAGAGCGAACACCCGCTCCGGCTCCGCACCGGCCCGTACCACCCGCCGCGCCACACCGGCCCACCGCCGCTGCGCCTCGGTCACCTCCGGCAGGTGCTGCAGGTCCAGATACTCCAGGGGCTGGTCTGCGTCTGCGTCCAGATGCCACCGCCCATGCCGGTCACACACCCGGGACCAGAGCGGCGCGTACCGCACCACCCGCACGGGCGTCCCGGTTCGCCGGGCGGTGCACAGGCGGCAGCCGAACGTCACCGGCCCGGCGACCGCGCCGCCGATCCGCCACGCCGCCGCCGGCACTCCGTCCTTTTCGGCAGGCAGCTTGGCGTCCTCTTCTTCCCAGGACGGCAACGCCCGCGCCAGCACGTCTTCCTCCACGCCGCACAGGCCTGCCAGGAGCTGCCGTCCGGCCGCGTTCAGCAGCACCTCGGCGTCAGCCCGCGCGCCCCCGCCGTCGTGCCCAGGCTGGTAGTTGCGCCAGTGCCAGCAGGAGCGCAGCGCCTTCGTTTCCATCCCGTAGCGGCTGGCGATGCGGCAGATCAGCGACGAAATCGTCTCCCCCCGCAGGGGAGCTGTCCTCAGGAGGCCGGGATGGTGGGTCACTCCACCACGGTCTCGTGTTCGCCGATCCGGGCGGGCGCTTTTGCAACGGATGTCCAGCGGAGCAAGCAAACCGGATCCGCGCGGGACGGCTGTAGAGAGCTGCCCTCTCGGGGTGGGGATTGGCCTGTTCGAGCGCATCGTGATGATTCGATCGCACTAAGCTACGCCCGTGGTGGCGGGCGAAGACGCTCAGGTGAAGGGCTTCTCGCACGCCTGCGCGTGACAAGACCTCAGGCAGAAGCACGGCCGAGACGCCGGCCCTATGTCCAGCGCATGCCGATGGCGGAGAGCTGTTCGATCCGTTCCGGCGACAGTGTCGCGGCCCGCGAGCGCTGGTTACTGATCCATGCCCCGAGCCGGAGCTGCCGTTCTTCCTGGTCCTGGCCGTCCCTCTCGGCGACGACGATCGTCTCGATGTATTTGCGGGGCACTCGGAGGTGCCCCTCGCGCTCGTAGAACTGCTTGGCGGCGGCGTAGTTCATCGCCCACTTGTCGGCCTGCGTACGTCGCGGCTGGGGCTTCTCGTCTTCGGCTGCGGGTTGGATGCCGAGGATGTGTTCGCACATCCACTGCTGCACGCCTGTGAGCTTGTCCCAACCGAGCCGCTGCGACCGTACCCACCGTCCGAGGTCCTCGCCCTGGTGCACGACAACACCGGGTTCGGTGGGCAGTGCGCCGCCGGCTTCGAGGTGCTGTCGGGTGAGGTGGAAGGCGCGTTGCCATTCCACGGGCCAGGCCGGGCACCACGACGGGTCGATGTCCTCGAGCTGTTCGCGCCGCTCGTCCGACAGTGCCCCGGCCGACGACTTCACGGGCAGCCCTTCGGCGCGCCGCTGCTCGTTTTCGGCGGCCCGGCGGGCGGCAGCCCTCGCGTTCTTCAGCCAGATGCCCACCTTGTAGCCCTGGTAGGTGGCGTCCAGCGGCGCGAGCAGGTGCCCGTTCTCCTCGGCCCACCCACGCGCCGCCGCAAGTCCTTCTTCCCACGCGACATCGAAGTGCGACCACACCATGCCGAGCTTCTCCAGCTGTGCGATGCGATCCTCGTCCATGTCACCGCGGGTGTAGAAGCGCCTGGCGTCGGCGAGCCACTGCCCGAGTGGGAACCCGGCAAGCGTGGCCGGCCACCTCTCGGCTTGCGCCTCTTGGTCGTCGGCGTCAGGAACGCGGTAGGTGAACGGCACCTTCAGGTCCCTGTGGAGTCGGTGGTAGATGGTGGCGGCTTCGATGCCGCGTCGCCAGTGTTGGTGTTCGGGGTTGAGGACGCGCAGGTTGATGAAGGCGGCCAGCTGGGCGGGGTCGCGGGGGGTGCTGAATTTCAGCAGCGCACGCGCCGGTTCCGAGAGTCGGTCGCTTCGGTCGCTTGCGGCTCCCTCGCCCTCCTCGCTGCTTGAGCGGGTCTGCACGCCCCTGACGCGGCTTGGCGCCTGCTGCTGCGCGAGAGCCTCCACCACACGGGCGTCGTGCGCTCTGAGCGCCTCCAGCAGCTTCGCCAGGCCGCCGTACGCCCGTGACGTGAGCATGTTGTCCGCCGTCTCACCCGGCCCGAGCAGCACCGGCACCACGAGCGAGGCGACCTTGCCCTCGCCGGGCTGCATCCGCAGTGCCCGGCCGACGGCCTGGACGAGGTCGGGCATGGAGCCGCGGACGTCGGCGAAGTACACGGAGTCGCAGTTCTTGGTGTCGACGCCTTCACCCAGGACCTTCACGGACGCCAGGTAGCCCTTCTCGACGACCGTGCCGTCCGTGGTGATCCCGTCGGCGAACTCCGTCAGAACCCGGCGCCGGTGCCCCGGCTTGTGATCGCCGCACAGCCAGTTGGCCCAGATCGTCTTGGGGTACAGCTCCGGATCGGCGGCGTGCAGCTGCGCGGCGACGTCGGCAAGGCCGGCCGCGAACGCCTCGGCCTCGCGGACCTGGTGGTGGAAGACGAGCGTGCGCCGAAAGCCTTCCTCGGCCGACGCCTTCACCAGCGCGGTCTGCAGCGCCCCGAGCCGCGCCCCGCGCACCTGCTCGGAGCGCGCGTCCTCGCCCAGGAGCTGGGCGGCTTGGAGCTGAGTGTCGGTGATGTCCACGCACACCACCTGGTAGGGGGCACAGATTCCCCTATCGATCGCCTCCGACAACGTCAGGGTGAAACACCTGCTACCGAAGGGGCCGCTCGGGTCGTCTTCCATCGAGGCCACCAGCTCGCCCGGCGCGCCCTGGTCGGAGTCCTCGTCCAGCTGCCACAGCCGGGGTGTGGCGGTCATGTAGAGGCGGCGCAAGGCGGGGATGCGGGTGTTGTCGTGGACGCCCGCCCATGGTTTGCCGATCCGGCCCGAGGTCCGATGGGCCTCATCGACCACGATCAGGTCCCACCCCGGTAGGCCGGCGTTGTGTGCCCGCTCCAGCGTGCCGAGTCCGAGCGAGGCGTAGGTGGCGAACACGGTGACCTTGTCGAACGGCCGCACCCAGTCGACCAGCTCTGCCACGTCCGTGGTGTTAGGGAAGGACACCTCCTCACCCCGCAGGGAGGAAACCCCGATCACAGGGCCCGTACGGCCTCCCTCGCGCCAGGCGGCCTCAGTCTGGGCAAGCAGATCAAGGGAGGGTGTGAGGTCTCAGTGATGTTGTGGGGCGTTCACCTGCAGTACAGCGTCTTGAGTGAGACGGCTTTCGAGGGGCTCTGTGCCCGGGATCAGGGACACCGCATCTTCAGTGCGTGTCCAGCATGTCGAATGAGAATGCCTTAGCAGTGGACGAGGGCTAATGCTGTTGGGGCCCGGTGTCAGACAGCAGACCCGCCAGCAGCGGGCCAGGTTCCCCGGGGGCCGCCCGTTGCGCCCCGACAGCACCGTCTTCCGGTAACTGCGCAACCCGGGCAGGCAACAACTATTCGGTGTCCCTGGGTGCGCAGGGCTCGAGCCCGCTGCCGCCGCGCAGGTCGGTGACGCCGGTGACGCAGTTTTCCCTCATTCCTCTGCCACGGGGCGGGGCTGGCCGCGGCGCCTCCGATGCACTGGCGGAACCACCGGGCGCCCTTGCCTGCCGGCTTCCGGGCTCCGTCCGCTCCTGGCGGACCGGCCACCCGGCTCGCGGTGTGCACGACTAGGGTGATGCAGGGTGTGCTGGCTTGTGTATCGATGGGGGCCTGGCCATGGGGGGCGACTGGCAGATCGCTGAGTGGGAGCGCGGCTGGTCGTCGTCGGACGGATGGGTGTGTGCCGACTGCGTCGGTGACGAACATCTGGCCGCTTCCCTGCGCTCGGCTCACGAACCGGAGGTCGGCTGCGATTTCTGCCGCGCCGACTCGGCAGCCCCGCTCGACGTCCTCATGGAAACGTTCGTCACGCAGATCCGCACGGAGTACGCCACCGTCGATGACGAAGGCGTCTGGTACACAAAGGAAGACGGCTACGTCACCCTGGGCGATGCGCCGCTCGACGCGGATGACCTGGTGGGCATGTTCGAGGAGGAACTCGGCGGTATCCCTTTGTTGGAGACGGTGCAGCAGAATATGCAGGACCAGCTCTGGGTGCCTCGCGACTTCGCCCTGCTCCGGCGGAACGAGGCCCTCACGATCGGGTGGCAGGGCTTCTGTGCGCACGTGCGCACAAAGGGCCGGTACTTTCTGCCCGACGACGATGAGGATGACGAGCACCTCGACCACATCACCCCTGCCGCATCCCTGCGCCACATCGCCGATCTGGCCCGCCAACTCCTGTCCACCGAACTGCCGGCGGGCACACGATGGTGGCGGGCACAGCAAAATCCGGACCAGGAGACCGGATGGGGTGCCGCCCGTCTGGGCACCGCTCCCCATAAGATGGCCCCGGACAACAGGATGAGCGCGGCTGGCATCGCCATGTTTTACGGTGCCGCCGACCTGGAGACCGCCCGGCAGGAGGTCGCAGCCCACAGCGAAACCAAGTGGATCACAGCTGCAGGCTTCGAGACATCCCTGACCTGTACCGTTATCGACTTCACGAAACTCCCCCCAGTGCCGTCGATCTTCGACCCGCGCCCCGACCGCATGCGGCGCGAGATCATGTTCCTCGAAAATTTCGTGGAGGATCTCGTCGCCCCGGTCAACCTTCACGAGGACGCACTGGGATACGTGCCGACCCAGTTCCTCACCGAGTATCTGCTGAGGGAACTGCGTGCCGTGGGCTTGCTGTACCCGTCTGCACAGACACACCGGACCGCTGCCGTCCTGAAAGTCCCGAACGAACGCTGCATCGACGCCGCCCCACTCCCGGGCACTCCGGATGCAGCTCAACTGCACCTGGTGCTGTCCCCTGGCACACAGCAAACACTCCCGGCCCGATGATCTGGATCAGCGTGCGGTCAAGGGCGGCACGCTGAGGACGGTCCGGTCCACTTTCACGGCGGCCCAGTGGCCTTGGCCGGCCACTCCCTCGACCCGTGGGGACCCAAGCCGAGCCCGTCGATCCGTGTACAGGCCACGAAGCCGATCAGCGGGAGGCGGAGCATTGTCTGAGCAGGGCGCACCGGATCTGCGGGATCTCTAGGCTGGCAACAAGAACGGACACGGGCAGCAAGGGAATCTGACGATGATGGCGACCGGTGAGGCAGGCAGCGCAGACCGGATCCAGGCGCTCTTGTGGTCAGCCCCTGAGGGGCCGCTGCCGGCGCCGCCTATCGACACCAGGGCGCAGGTGCTGCCCGTCGGCGACCTGGACTGGCCCGACGCAGAGCGTCTGTTCCTCAGGCTGCTGCACACCGTCCGGCCGGTTCAGTACGCCAAGCTCTTCGGTGTGCCGGGTCAGGCCCAAGGCGGGATCGACGCTTATGCTCGGCTTCCGCTCGACCTGGCGCACGGCGAATCTCACGGCCGGGACTACATCACCCTGCAGTCCCGACGCATCAGGACGCTGACCGCGGCCAAGATTGAGAAGGCCGTCGATGACCTCCTGGCGGGGGAGTGGGCGGCCAAGACGGCGAGGTTCCACTTCGCCACCTCATTCGACCTGCAGGACACCAAGCTGGACACGGCGCTCCGCGAGCAGACGGAACGGCTGGCCGAGCTCAAGATCACCTTCGTTCCGTGGGGCGTCCAGGAGGTCTCCAGCCTTCTTAAGCACCAGCCGCGCATCGTTGATGACTTCTTCGGCCGACCCTGGGTGGAGCGCTTCTGCGGTACGGACGCAGCCCATGGCCTGGCACACAATCTGCCTCAGCAGGACAGCCGAGAACTCCGCGCCGAGCTGCGCGACCTCTACCACGCTGTCTTCTCCGCCCAGGGCGGAATCCACCCGGTCGAAGACGCCGAGACTGACGGCACCTTCGTCGTCGTGGATGTCGATCCCAGCCGACGACGGCCTGACCGCTTCGACGCCGAACAGCCCGAGCCGGCCGCCGAAGACGAACCGCCGACGCAGGACCCCGGGGACGGACACACCTACATCGCCTCACGCCTGGGTGACTCGCGGCAGTCGTTCAGATCCGCTCACCAACTTCTCAGGCACAGCAGCCAGGCAGGACCAGCCGCAGGTGCCACCATGGCGGCCGACGAGTGGCTGGCCAGCGGCAAGTACCGGCTGCTCATCGGCCGCCCGGGAGCGGGAAAGTCCAGCCTGCTGCGATTCATAGCAGTCGACCTGCTCTCCGCTCAGCCGCAGTCGGTAACGCTGCAGCGGGAACACGGCACTGACCTTCCTGTCTGGCTGCCGTTCGGATTCCTGTGCCGCCACCTCGAAGGATCGACGGAAAACTCCCTCGTCTCGGCCGCCGAGGCATGGCTGAGGTCGCAGAGTGCCGCCCACCTGTGGCCGCTGGTCGAACGCGCGCTGCGGGACGATCGCCTGCTCCTGCTCATTGACGGCATCGACGAGTGGAGCGACGTCAGCGCAGCCGAACGTGCCCTGGGAACCCTTGAGGCGTTCCTCGGCCGCACGACGGCTTCCGCCATCCTTTCCACACGCCCGTACGCGGTCGACCGCCTCAACTGGAGGTGCCCCTGGGCGCAAGCGGAGATCACCCCCCTGACCGACAGGCAGCGCTGGACGATCGCAGCAGCCGTCCTCGGGTCGGCCGCACGGTCGTTGGACGCAGCAGCCACTCCTGCGATGTGGAGCGGCGGCATCGAGACGTTCCTCGCCCAACTCGAGACCATTCCGGAACTCGCCGAACTCTCCCGGTCCCCCCTCTTTCTCACCCTGCTCGCCACGACCTGGCAAGGCGAACCCCTCCCACGCCAGCGGTTCAAGATCTACGCCCGACTCGTCGAACTGCTCGTGGAGAAGCATCCCCAGATGCGCCAGCGTGCTTCACATGCTCACGGGGCTGTCCTGACCGCCGCCGAGGCCACCACGCTGTTCGCTGCCGTGGCCTACCGGCTGCGCGTCAAAGACCCTGCCGGCACGGTCACCAAGGCGGAGATGCGTGCGCTCATCGTCGAGTCGATGACCGACGACCAAGTCCTTGGCTATCCTCGGCCAGAAGCCCGCCGCGTCGCCGATGCCGTCCTCACCATGGCGGAAGACGAATTCGGGCTGATCGTGTCGCACGGCGCCGGCACCTTCGGCTTCCTGCACCGCGTGGTGCTCGACCATCTGGCAGGCCAGTACTTGGCCACCCGCCCCGCCGAAGAACAGAGAACAGTCGTCCAACGGACGGTGCATGATCCAGCCTGGCGCGATGTCCTCCTGGCACTGCTGACCGCGCAGATCAGCTCTCACACCACCCAGCCCCTGCTCGCTGCGGCCCTCGACACCGGCACGCAACGGTGGGCAGACATCGATGGATACGAGCTGCTCGCCCAAGCTCTCGCGGCCGGTGCCAAGCTCACTCCGAGAGCGCAGAGCGTCTATCTCAACCAACTCGTCGAACGAGTAGAGACCCATCCCTCGCTGCCGCATCGCGCCAACCTCATCACCGCGCTCACCGGCATGCTCGCAAGCCACGCCGCACGCTCGCACCTGCTGCCGGTCATGAAGCGCTGGCTCACAGCACCCCGCCCTAACCCTTCGCCGACCATGTGGGCGCTGCGCGATCTGGACATAGACGACAACAGGGCCGCCGCGTACCTGCTCTGGGGCATGCGACACACAGACGAGCAGGTGAAAGTCAACGCGGCAGCAGCCATCGCCCACCGATTCGGTGGCCAGCCGCACATGCTGAAACAGGTGATCACGTTCACCGAAACGGGTCCATCTACAGCAACTCAGGCCGCTGCCCTCCTTGCCCTCAGCCGCGGCTGGCCCGATGAACCCGAGACCGCACGGCTGGTCGACTGGGCGCGGCGCCAGCCATCCAGGCCGCTCCGGCTGGTCGCTCTGCAGGCCCTGCAGCGCACCACCCCGTCAGGCGATGCCACCCTGTACCGGCAAGAAGAGCGAGACTGGCTGCTGTCCCTGCTGCACAGGGAAGACTTCCGCTCGGGCCCATGGCCCACAGCGGACCTCATCAACATCGCCGCCGCCGCGGATGCACAGGCAGCCGACTTCGCGCTGGAGACCCTGGCGACGAACGGACGCAACGGCGGCGACCGGAGCCTTGCGTGGATCCTGGCCTGTCACGCCTTCGCCAGCGACAACCGCTTCAAGAACTGGGTAGCCGAGCAGCTCTCGGCCCCAGGAGAACACGGACTGATCTTGTACGACGTCAGCTTGATTCCGCAGCAGTGGCGCGACGACCCGGACTTTGCGCAAGCTCTGCGGCCCTATGTCGACAACGAGTTGGGGGGTGTGACGCCTTACCTCGGGGCAGGTCTCGTTACCGCACTTCCGCCCGCCGAAGCTCAAGCCCTGCTGTTGCGCAACCTGGACGGACACCGCCCCTACGCTGCAGCCCGCACGCTGGTCGAGCAGTACGCCGACGACGAGCAGGTCCGTACGGTTCTCACCCGCAGGATTCGTGGCGACTTCGACCAGGCGGCTCCGATGGCCGGCATCGCCGTAGATGTCCTCGGTCCGCAGGAGGGCTTCGCCGTCCTGGTGTCCCTGCTGCGTCAGTCGACCCCCGATCACGGGTCCGAGAAGCAGGTCGTCGTCGCCGAGGCCATAGCCGAAACCTGGAAGACGTTCGAACGCACCGCTTCAGAACACCATGCGGAAGCTGAAGCCGTACGCGAGGTGCTCGCCGCCTACGATCCAGCCGAACTGGCGGCACTGTGCACAGCGGTGAGCCCTCACCCTTTGATGTGGCACGTCCCTGCGGTCATCAGCGCCTGGCCTGATCAACCAGCCGTCCAGAACTTCGCCGACCAGCTCATTCATGACACAAGGCCCATTACGTCGGGAATTGCGGACACCATACCGGTCGCCATCCTCAGGGCCTACAGCAACAGGACCGACGTCCCGTCCCGCCAGATCCTCGACAAGACCCTTACCCTGCTCGAGCACATCGGCCCAGAGCTCAGCGAAGTCCTGACGTTCGAACTCGTGCACAGTGCGCTGTCCGTGGCCGAACTCGTCGACGTCATGACGGAATGGGAGATCGAGCCGGACGCCGCTATCCGCCGCACTGCATTCATTGGGCTGACCCAAGTGATCAAGCGCCACCAGCAGGCGCACAACAACCTGGCGGGCTCAGCCGCCTGGACAGCCGAGATGCAGTGGCTGCGTGGCGAGATCAAAGGCGGGCTGTGCGCCTACGGTCCCGAACTCGAAGAGCGCCGTCAACTGGCATGGATCGGCATGCTCATGCTCGGCGATCTCAGCCTGATGGACGGCATCAGGGAAACCATCGGGCGCCCTGACGCGCCCAGCGTCACCCTCGATGTTCTCTACGGCCGTGACGTGGATCAGATCCTGGTGGACCTCGTCGCCGAGCACTGGGAACAGCTGCGCTCTCATTTCGGCGACCAAGTCTTCGAGCGGCTGAACGGAAGGACCAGTAAACGAACGGCGAGTGAGCAACGGCGCCACGTCATGTCGGCTCTGGCAACCGTTGCTTCCCGCTACCCCGCCATCGCTGAGCTGCTCCGCGATGAGGCAGACAATGACGCCACACTGCGCCAAGACGAGCGCTTTCTCTCGTGGGCCAAAGAAGAGAACAGGGGCGACGAAGGGGTCCTGCGCGCCGTCGTGTCCCGCCTTGACCGAATGCACCACCGAGAGAGCTACGACCTCGACTCCCTGTTGGACCGAGACAGCTGGAACGTGTCCGACGAGCTGTTCAAGGCCATCCTCACCGAAGAGACGATCAGTGCCCGGCCAGGCTTCGTACAAGAAGGCGACGGGCTGGCTGCCTACACGCAGCTGTTTCCTTCGGACCCTTTGGCCACCGCCGCCTTCCGCGAGCTTGAAACGTGGTTCACAACAGACCGCGAAGCTCGCGAGCCCCGTGAACGGGGCAACGTCCTAGCCATCGCGTTCGGCGCAGCCCCACCGAGGGATCTGCCAGTCCTCGCGACCCGCGCGCACACCCGATTCCGTCTGGATACCTTCGACAGGTACCTGTCGATGTTCACCAAACCGCTGATGCGGCGGCTCCGCACCGACCCAGACGCCATTGAGGCGTTCAAGGACGCACTCAATGACCCCATGGGAATTTGTGAAGACAGCCCCATCATGGCCGACCCATGGGACCCCATTGCCCACGCCCACCCGGGAGAGCAAGCCATGCAGCGCAGGTACCTCTTCGCGCTGGTACTGCGGCAAGTCGGCGCCCTGCCGCAGACGGATGCGGCAGCAACCATCCGCATCCTCGAATCCGCGTCACCCGACACCGTGGTGCACAATCCTTTCACCCACCACGAAGGCCCACTATGCCTTGCCGTACTCGACCTCGCCGTGAGCGCAGGGGAGCCGGGTCCGTCTGTTAGCAGTGTGGAGCGATGGCGGCAGCGGTGAGGCCGGATGCCAGATACATACCGAGTGTATGGAAGTCGGCCATGGCCATGTGAAGTTCTTGATGGGTGGTGACAGGGAAGCGGTCACCCAGTCGTCGGGGGAGGGCTACCAGATCACCGGCGTCAGCGATGTTGGTCCACGATGTGACGCCCGGTGGGCACTGGCCGCGGCCTTCTACCGGTTCGGGATCGAGTACATCGAAGACGGCGCTGGGCAGGCCGAGTGGTGAGCCTAGGGTAATGAAGGTGTTCACGCCCAATTCCGGGTGAGCGTGCAGGGCTTCGTAGGCGACGACGGATCCGAGTGAATGGGCTACGACGACATCGGCGCCGGATGATCTCACCGCCTGGGCTACCTCTTGTAGGGCGGCGGCCCTTCGGCCTGGCGAGGACAGGTAGCGGTATACCTCGGGCAGGAGTGCCACCGCGATGCGCGCAAGAGTCTGCGCTGCGATCCCGCGTCTGCGAGCGACGAGATCGATGGTCTGGCGCAGGGGCAGGCCGCCCCAGGACTGGCCTTCTGCGGGCTGTGACGGCAAGCCGACGGCACGCAACCAGGCCAGTACCGCTTGCTGTTCTTCCAGGGGCAGCTGGTCCAGATCATCACGCGCGCCCTGGGCTTCGGCGTTGTTGAGATGGTGGGCGTAGTAGGCCGCTGTTATGTGGGGTGGGTCCAGGTGTTCCAGACACGCGTCCTTGTATCCGATCGCCAGCCTGTCACTCCAGGCGGCTGCGAGGGCGCCCCGGGACGCGTGCGGGCTCAGGCCGCGCTGGTAGTTGCGCACTCCGTGAACGACCACGATCCTGTTCATCGATCTCCCATCTGGTTCACTGCGCTTGGCGGTTGGGCGAGGTCGGTCCAGGTGAAGAAGGCGACGCGTTCGCCGAACCCAGCGAAGACCCCGTTGTCGCAGACGCTGGTGTCGGTCAGCCTGTCGGGGAAGCTGGTCTGCGACAGCATGCCGCCGCCGTTCTGGGCGTCCCATACCCGGATGCAGTCGTCCTCGCCGGATGTCACCAGCAGGTCCGCGCCTGCGGTGTGAACGAAGTCGATGGTGGCGGTGGTTATGTCGTGTGCCGGGATGCGGCCGAGTTCCTCGCCTGTGGACAGGAGCAGGGTGATCACTTCGCCGTTCTCGGTCCCCACCGCCGCCACATCCTGGCCCATCCACGGACCGGCTGCCACGCAGGTGATGGTCTCCTCGAGTGTTGCCAACAGCCGTGGCCCCTCCGGCGGAGTGTGCACGGTCAGGCGCCCCCAGTCCCTGGCCAGGGAATCGCTGTCGTAGGCGACGACGGTGGTCTCCTGCCCGCTGCAGCGGGCATGGGTGTAGCAGGCCACCGGTAGCGGGTCGGTCTCGGCGAGGGCGGGCAGAGGCGAGGAAGCGGACGCTAGGTCGGGGTGAAGGACGAACAGCCCGGCTTCGGTCTGCAGCGTGATGCCTGGGGCTGCGCCGGTGCCGGCAATGGACATGGCGTCCACGGCGTGGTTCCAGGGGATGCTCTGCCAGCGCTGGGGGTCGGCGAGCCGGATGATGCCGATGCCTCTTTCCCGGCGGGCCGTGAACGCCAGGGCGACGACGGCCGTGCCGTCGAGGGTGCCTGCGGAAACGGCGCTGATGCCGGGCAAAGCCCCTCGTGTCACGACTGCACCGGTTGAGGCATCCCAGACCAGGAAAGTGCCAGAGAGGCCCACGCTGACGGCAGGGATGGTGCCCTGGGAATCGGCGCTGCCCACCGCGACGATTGCGACGTCGCTGCCGTGGCTTTGGTACGGGGCCAGCACCGGAGTTGGGCTGTCCTGGCTGTGGGAGAGCAGTACGGTCGCCTCTCCTATGCCCACGGCGGCAACCTGATGGCTGTCCGCCGCGAGCGCCAAGATATGTGCTTCCTCGCTGATGTGCAGCGGGGAAGCACTCGTGCGCTGAGGGTCGTCCAGGCGGTGAACTCGCACCGCGGCACTGGCGTCGGTGGAAATGAAGCAGGGCCGCCGGTCATGGTCGAGCAGCAGAGCGCCTGTCGGGGAGGTTCCGGCGTCGGCCAAAAGCTCGTGTGAGCCGGCCCGGACATCCCAGACACGTGCCCCGTCCTCGGCACCGGTCACCACGAATGGCCCGCCGGCACCTGCCAGGACCTGCAGCAGGGTTACTGGTTGAGACCCGCCGGGGAGGGTGCGGTGGCGGCTGCCGTCCACGTTCCACACGTGAAGTGCTCCATCGACCGCACCAGCTATGACGGCCGGTGTCCCGTCGAGATGGCAGGATGCCACGACTGTGCAGTCGTATCCCGTGATGTCGAGCTCCGGCTCCCAAAGGTCGTCCACGCTGTCGTCTGTCTCCATGCCACACAGCCAGCCTGCGAGGACATCCATGGATGCCATCCGGTGGCCGGACATGTCGTAGAGCGTGACCTCTCCGCCACCGCAGACCGCCACCATGGGCGCTTCGCGCACGTGGCTGATGGCCACGGCCGTGATGGCGTGCCCATCGGTCTGGATGTGGGTGTGCAGAACTTGGCTGTTGAGGTCCCAGACGAACACCTGCCCATCGGAGGTGCCGGCTGCAATCAGCGGCCCGTCGGGGCCATTGCCGCTACACAGTGCGGTCAGCAGGCAGTCTGCCGCAAACTGCGGGAAGCGGCGCAAGAAGATGGACAGACGGGCGTCCCACACCTCCACGCCCTGTTCGTCGCCTAGGACCGCCAGCCAGCGGCCGGCACAGTGCGTGAGCGTGGCGTGGCTGATGTCTTCGGGCGAGTAGGAGTACTGCTCGGCTGTGCCCCAGCGGAACTCAAGCAGCCGCGGCTGCAAGGGCTGGGCGGATTCTTCCTCCAGGGCGTCCAGCGCCTCAACCAGCCATGTCTCTCCCCAGACGGTCGCGGTGTGGCGCAGCCACTCACGTCGCTGCCACGGTTCGTGCAGCGGGGACAGCGCAGTCTGGGCCATGAGCGCCGAGAACTGGGCCCGCACACTTCCAGGATCCATGTGTTCGAACAGCAGTTGGGGGTCGCAGTGGATCAGGAAGGAGGCCGACAGCAGCAGTGCGTCCAGGGCTCCGGCCTCCTGAGCGTGCTGCGCCGCGTGCCGCAGCACATACGGCACTGCCAGAGCGAAGCTGCGGGCGGTGACATCATCAGGCCCTGGCACGGTGTCCAGCACCCGCGTGAAGATCTCACGGCGACTCACCCGGGCGGGCGCCTGCCGCAGATGATCCACCAGACTCTGGTGGTAGAAGCGGTACAGGTGGCGGCCGTCGCTGTCGGTGCTGAAACGGAGATAGAAGGCGGCCGCGCGCAGTGCTTTGCGGGTGTCGTCGAGGTCCGGCTCGCCTGTGCCGGGGGGAACAAATGCCTTGGCGACATGATGGACGACCTCGAGCGGCATGCCCTGGCCGTAGCCGTGCGCGACCGCTGAGAGGACCGCCGACATGCACGGATGCTGACGCTCCAGCACACCCAGATGCAGATCCAGCATGGCCGGCAAGTCTGCGGGGATCCGCTCGATGACCTCCTCCACCGGCCGTGCCACATCCTGGTGGACGAGATAGTGGGCGAACAGCGACGCCAGCAGGAACCCGCCGGCCTTGTGCTGTTTACCCAGCCGCGCAGCAACCGCCTCGGCCGTCCGTGTCCGCAGCGATACCACGCCCAGCCCGCTGTAGACGCGCGAGGTCTCCAAGACATCACACAGATAATCGGACAGCTCGGCCGTGCGCTGCTCGAGCGGAATATCGTCAAGATCGAGCAGATGCGAATTGTCCTCCATCTCGTCCAGCAAAGAGGCATACCGGTCCCACAACGGCCGCATCCCGATCAGCACCCGGCACAGCACCGAATCCTTGACGGACGCGCCGGACTCGTCAGGGCGGCGCCGAGCACGAGCCAACGGCAGCAGGACCTCGCTGACAAGCGCCATGTCCGACGACGCCTCATCAAGGGCATCCACCAGGAGCGTGACGGGCGTATCCCGCTGCACACTGAGCCGCTCCACCACCGACCGGGCAGTCCAGCCCCTGCTCGGCTCCTCACCCAGGCCCAGCTGCGACGCCACCGACGAAAGCACTTCACTGGGCCCCCGCTGACGCGCATGCACCGCCGCCACACCCGGGTTGAGCTCCGGCCGCACATCCCGAGGGATCGCCGTGGCGATCTGCCGCGTCACCTCACGCAGCTGCGGATGAGCCAGACACGCCACCACCCCCAGCAGAGCCGACTTCCCCGAACCCGGACTGCCCGTCACCACCATCAGCGACGGCTGACCGTCCTCCTCGAGCCACTGCTTGATCCGCCCCAGCTGCTCCTCGCGGCCAGTGAAGAAACATCCCTGAGCGATGTCCTGCTGCTGCGGCGCCCCGGCCGCGCGGGAAATGAAGTGCAACGGATCAAGAGCCGGATCGACGGCAGCGGCGAATTGCCACAATCCCGTCTCCACCGCCTGCCGGAACCGGCCCCCCGGCGTCTCCCGGTAGGACGGATTGGGCAGGAACGGCGGCACCTCCACGTGCGCGTCGGCATGAACCGTGCGCAGCACACTCTGCGCTGGAAGATCCTCGGCCACGGCCGACCTCGCCAGCTCACGGTCGATCTCCCGCGCCAGTGTCTCCACCGGCACGTGCTGCAGCGCCGGCGACAGATCCAGGCGCCCTTCCCGCAGCCGCTCCACCACCAGGCCTGCCGCCGTGGTGAACCGTGCCTGGTACGTCTTCTCGTCAGGCGCACACGCGGCGATGACCCAGGCGCGGCGCTCCTGTGCTCGGATGCCTTCCAGGGTCTGCTGCATCACCGTGCGGCCGGAGCCACACGCGTCCAACAGCAGCAGGAGCGGCGCCCCGCCCGGCTCGGATTCCACCTCCGTCAGCCAGGTACTGACCTGCGGTGCCGTCCACGCGATGTTCGAGCGGTCGCAGTCCCGCGTAGCCAGGAACAGTGCGTGGTTTCCACTGCCCTCAACGCCGTGTCCGGCAAAGTGCACAATGAGGGTCTCGTCGTCGCCGCGGCCCCTCGCCGTCTGCCGTGCACTGCGCCATACTTCGGTCAGCTCCCGGGCCTGAAGATCATGCACCGCGCCGCCGCCGAGCACGGTCAAGCCCGGAACCTTCGCCAGCTGCGCCGCCAAACCGTCCACGGCCGGTGCGACAGACGGAAGCTGCTCCAAAGCCTGCGGAACCAGCAAGCCCTCTTCCCCGCTGCCCCCTTCGTTGTCGAATGCGCCGATACCGACAACGAGCACCTGCGCCACAAGCCACCCCCAGTCCCCGCTGCCCCCTGCCACTCATCCTAGAACCCATCATCACGGCCGGCGGGCGGTCTGACCGGGGGACTCGGAACAGCACACCTGGGTAACTCGGTGCGCCGAGCGTGCCTTCACGGACGACAACGTGCTCTCAGGATGCTGAAGGTGTGCACCGACTGGGCGGCGCCCGCGGATGTGGGGAGCCCCGGCAGAGTTCTTCGGCGGTATTTGGTCGGCGGTGTCTGAGGGCGGCCTGGAGGTTTAGAGGGAGGGTTGAAGCGTGACGGCTCCCCGGAGGGCCTGTCTAGCATCAGGACAGCCAGTGGGATGAAGCGCGGGGCGGAGCGGCACGTGCGAAGTGATCAACTACAAGGATCTCGATAGATGGCGTGGGAACGCCCGGTTCTTGGTGGAGGACGGCTTCACACGCTTCCGATACACACCACCACTGACCGGTCGGAAGGGCGCGTTGAAGCATCAGGCCCAGTTCACGTCACGCACGGCAGCCTGCACAGGTCAGCCATCCGCACGGTTATCGCTGGAGCCCATCGCTGAGCGCGCAGCTTCTTTGAACTGCTCGATCGCAGCATTGGCACGGTCGTACATCTCATCACTCGATGGCAGGTCGGTTCGGGGAGCTGCTCCTCTCATGGCCCGCAACGCTTCGACCGCGGTCGACGCCTGCCACTCCGCAAGGCAACGCTCGACAGCTCTCGCGCTCCGGGCGACGCTGGGCGGACCTTCGAGCTCGATGACAAGAGCAGCCTTGTCGAGATCACGGACGAGCCCTCTGAGCCGATCGGCGTGTCCGGTCGGCAGATCTTCACGCAGCAGGTCCCGTTCGCGGTTGGCACGCCAAATTTCCTGAAACGGTGCAATACATCCGAGGAAGGAAACGTAGGCGTCTCTGCGGATCTGCCTGCGCCAATGCTGGTGCTGTGTCGTTGCCTGCTTGCGGCCGCTCACTATGGCCGACCCGATGGCTCCGCCGGCGCCCACAGCCGCGCCCACTACGGCAGCCACCGCCCCCACCAGCGCCACGCCCCCCGCATCCATCTCCCTATTGTGCTGTTAGCGCACCGCCCCGTGCCGTGCCACAGGCCTGAAATTCGAAGCACGGCGCACGCAGCCGTGACCCTAGGACCGTCGGCGGCGTTGACCGGGGTAGCCAAGGCGCCCGGGCGAGAAGCGGGGACCGAAGCGAGGTCATCTCCTGGCGCGAGTGCGTCCGGGAGAGCGGACGGAGGGCAGGTCGTCGCGCGCATTGTCCGCTTCGAGGGCGCCGGCGGGCATCTGGCGGTAGGTATGGAGGAGTTCGGCTATGACGGCGGGACGGACCTCGGCCGCCGTCACGAGCGCGGCCAGCACCTGGGAACGCGATGTCTGCTCCCCGGCCGCGGCCGCGGCGCGGACCAGGACGTCCAGTCGTGAGTCCACGTCCTCCGGCCAGTCGACCAGCGTCTTGCGTCGTGGACGCTGCCACAGCAATTCCACACGTCCCCCTCGCTGACGCCTATCTATATTGAATATATATTGAGCCCATGCTGACGGTGCTGCAAGAGCGTGCAGAACAACGGGACTTAGAGCGCGGCCCTGCGAGGAAGATCTGTGTGGCAGGCCGCACGCTGGCCCCGACTCCGGTGTTCGATACCTACTGGCGTTTTGCGGCGGCGCGGCAGAGGGTCTACGAGGCGCGCCTTGCCGGGGGAGCGGGACCGTTCACGGACGATCCGATCCTGCAGCGCTACCGCTTCACCAACTGCTTTAGGGCCGCCGACCGGGTCAGCCAGGACCTCATCGGCGGCGTGATCTACCGGGGCGAGCAGACGTGGGAGGAAGTCTTCTTCCGGACCCTGCTGTTCAAGATCTTCAACAAGACCTCGACGTGGCGGCTGCTGAACACCGCGCTGGGAGAGGTGCGGTGGGACACCTACGACTACCGGGCCTTTGACCGGGTGCTCTCCACGGCCTTCACCGCGGGGCAGCGGTTGTACTCGGCCGCCTACATCGTGCCCCCGCCGCAGCTCGGCCAGCAGCGCAAGCACCAGAACCATCTGCGGCTGCTGGAGATGATGATGACCGCAAACGCGCCGCAGCGTGTGCTCTCCGCGCCGACGCTGCAGGACGCCTACCAGGTCCTGCTGGGCTTCCCGGCGATCGGCCCATTCTTGGCCTACCAGTTCGTGATCGACCTCAACTACGCGGCCGAGATGCCATTTTCGGAGATGGACTTCGTCGTCCCCGGGCCCGGGGCTCGCGACGGGATCCGCAAGTGCTTCGGGCCGGCCGCCGACGGCATCGAGGCGGACGTCATCCGCTACATGGCCGACACCCAGGACGAGCACTTCACCCGCCTGGG
The DNA here is from genome assembly GCF_040613735.1 of Streptomyces sp. NPDC006235. NCBI lineage: Bacteria > Bacillati > Actinomycetota > Actinomycetes > Kitasatosporales > Streptomycetaceae > Streptomyces > Streptomyces sp. NPDC006235. Next base: position 57,254 of record NZ_JBEXSR010000030.1, on the reverse strand, counting down.
TCTTTCCTTCGCGGGACTGTGCGGGCGGCCGCTGCAGCTCATCGACTGCCAGAACCTGTTCTGCGAGGTCGACAAGTACGCCCGGGTCGCCCACCCGGACATCGCCGGGATCAGCGGCCGCAGCCGCATCAAGCAGACCTACCGGCAGCAGGCCGATGCGATGCCGGCCTGGTTCCCGCCCAAGTGGCAGCTCAACGGCCCGCCCGGGCACTGACGTTGCCGCAACCACCGCCCGCCGTGCGGACGCCCGTCATGCCGCGAGGCGGCCGGTGCCCGTCAGCAGGGGGCGCAGCTGGGTGATGGGGCCGTCCAGTCGGGCGTGGCCGGCCACCACGGTCAGTGTCCCGCAGGCCAGTTCGGCCTGCCGGGCGACGTAGGCCAGCAGACGGCCCAGGCCGAGGTAGTTGCCGTAGGCGCGCTCGAACATGAAGTGGCTGCGGTACAGGACCGCCGCGTGCACACGCCGGTCACGGTCCAGCTGGAGGGAGATGTGGCTCAGGCAAGGGAAGCCGATGTAGCTGTTGTCCTTGCCGGCCGTGTGCACCAGCAGGTCCGCACCGGCCTCCTCCGCGTCCGTAGCTGTGGCCACGTCGATCTCGTAGGCGGCGGCTATCTTGGTGCCCGCGGTCTGGGCCCGCAGTCGGCTGATGACCGTGCCGAGCTGGTCGACGTCGCTCTTCGACGCCGCAGGGTAGGACACCAGTCGGCCAAAGTATGTGCCGCGGTGGTTCCCCGGATACCGCTTGATCACCGGGTACATCTGCCGGTAGCGCTTGGCAAGGTCATCCGGACCGGCGCACCGTGCCGCCAGGGCCGTGGGGAAGAGCGTGCTGGCCACGGTCTCCAGCGGCCACAGTCCGCGAGCGGTGCGCAGCCGGTCCAGTTCGGCGCGGAACACCGGGTCGTCGCTCGTCGGGTCGGCAATGCGCACCACGGTGTGCAGGCCGGTCCGGTCAGGGTTGTCCTTGCGGTCCAGCTTGTTGCAGGCGGCGACCCAGGCCTGAGTGACGTCGCGTTCGGTCACGGTGAAGGTGTGCATCAGTCCTCCTGACACATGCAGTGTGATCCCGGGGTCCCTGTGCTTACAGGGGCCAGGTGTCGTCGACCCCGGCACGCGGGGCTTCGCGCACCACTGTCAGCCGCAGCGCGGCGTCATGCATCGGCAGCGCGACCTCGATCAGGCCCTGCTCGCCCGGGGGGAGTTCGTCGGTCACCACGGCGCTCGCCAGCGGCGTCGTGCCATCACTGGTCCATCGCTCCAGTCCCTTGGGCAGCACGTCGAAGACTGCGTTGGCCAGGTGCAGCACCAGCACATCGCCCGCGTCGGCGTACACCGTCTGCCCCTCGGAAGCCGTCGTGATCACGTGCACCTGGGCCTGCCCGGGCAGAGAGGCCCCTCCCGCAAGCGAGCTACGCAGACCGGCAGGAGGGATCTTGGCCCACCGGCCGGCTCGGCCGGCATCCAGCAGCCGGAGATTCACCAGGTGACGTACCGTCCCGGCGTACGACGTACCCAGCTCGCGCGCCACCCGGTAGACGTGCTCGGGAGACGACGGGCGGCCGCCACAAATCCTTTCCAGGGCCGCCCGCACCGCCGGCAGAGGCATCAGGAACCACGCCGCGAACGCCTCCGCCGCCTTCTCCTCCTCGGGCCAGCTGCCGTTGCCCCAACGCAACGCGGGATCGAGCTCCTGGTCCGCCGCCGTGCGATGGCCCAGCCGGTGATGCCCCAACTCATGTGCGGCCGTGTGCCGCTGGGTGACCGCGTTCAGCGAGGCATTCAGCATCACGGCCGGCCCCCGATCGGCGGGGGAGAAGTACACGCCGAACAGCCGCGGCATCGGCTGCGCCATCCCGATCACGTCCGCCGCTGCCAGCGCCCGGTGCACGTGAACGTATTGCGTGCGGTCGATGCCCAGGTCGCGGTGTGCCTGGACGGCTGCGATCGACGCGATCCGGTGTGCTAAGCCCCAGTTCACGCCGTCGGACTCCCGCCGTCGGCGTCCTGTTCCTCGCGTTCTGCCGCGCGTCGGAGCGTGAGGTATTCGGCGAACTCCAGCACGGTCTTGGCATCCCCGTCGGTGAGTTGGGCCAGCGCGCGCGGCAGACCCGCCAGCGAGTACTCGCTGGCGTCGGCGTCCTTCTCCTCGGCCAGGAAATAGGCGACCGGCTGCCGGTACAGGCGCGCCAGTTTCTTCAGCTCCAGGCTGTCCACACGCCGCTCGCCGCGCTCGATGTCACTGATGGCCGAACGGGGGATGCCGGTGGAGTCCGAGACGAACTGCTGGGACATGTTCAAGTAGTCGCGGGTCTTCTTCAGTCGTTCACCGAGCCGCACCAGCTCGGGATCGCGGTCACGGGTATCGGAAGGGGGAGGGGTCATGACTGCTGCCTTTCTTCGATCGCGTCCAGGACCGCCGCGGCGAATGCCTGCACCGACCCGGTCGCCTGGGCCGCTTCCCGGTCTGCGGGAATGGCGACCTGGTAGCGCTCCTCGATGCGTGTGAGAATCTCGACCACCAGAAGCGAATCCACGGGCAACTCCCGGCCGCCCTCCTCCAGTTCGGAGCGGAGCTCGTCTGGCGACACGCCCTCATGCTCGGCGAGGAAGCCGATGACGACCGAGGTGATGTCGTCCATGCTTGGTGTGCCTGTGTTCGACAACTCTCCCCAATCGTCTGCATTTCCAACGACGCTGTCGTAGCATACGACACGCTGTCGGGAAAGCCAACGGGGTTGTCCCAAGATCAGACAGGTATGAGTGTGGATTTCAAGCGCTACCAGGAAGCGGCCCTCAAAACCCTCCAGCCGCCGGCGGACGGCACCGATCCCGTCCTCGTCCCCCTCCTCGGCCTCGCCGGTGAAGTCGGATCCCTGACCACCGCCTACAAGAAGTTCCTGCGCGACGGGCCCGCCTTCGAGCAGGGCAAACACCAGTTACGCGAAGAACTCGGCGACGTCCTGTGGTACGTCGCCGCGCTCGCCCATCGCTTCGGACTCGACCTCGACGACGTCGCCGCGGCCAACCTGGAAAAGACCAAGGACCGCTGGCGCCCCACCCCCCGCGACGAGCACACCCCCTTCGACGCCAGCTTTCCCGCCCACGAGCAACTCCCCCGGCAGACCTCACTCACCTTCACGCCCACCAAGACCGACGCCGGCCGCACCGTCATCATCCTCACCCGGGAAGACGGAACCCCCGCCGGTGACCCGCTCACCAGCGCATCCCACGTCGAAGACGACTACCGCTTCCACGACATCTTCCACCTCGCCCACGCCACCGTGCTGGGCTGGTCCCCCGTCACCCGCTTCCTGCTGGGCCGCAAACGCAAAAGCAACCCCCGCACCGACGAAGCCGAAGACGGCGGCCGCGCCATCGCCATCGAAGAAGGCATCTCAGCCCTCGTCTTCTCCTACGCCGCCCGCCACCGCTACCTCGCCGACATCAAGCACATCGACCACGAACTCCTCGCCACCATCGGCCACATGACCGCCCACCTGGAGGCCAGTACCTGCCGCGCCGCGGACTGGGAGCACGCCATCCTCACCGGCTACACCGCCTGGCGCCAGCTGCGCGAGCAGAACGGCGGCGTCGTCCACCTCGACCTTGACCAGCGCACCCTGACCGTCACTCGGAACTGACGGCACGGCAATGGGGAACGCCCCGGTCGAGGGCGTTCCCCACACGAGCGCCGGGCGGCGCGATAGCGCGCGGGCGCTGTCGTTGCCCAGCCGACGGCAGTACAGCCAGCGACGCCCACTCGGACTCGTCAGTTGCGCCCCGGTGAGGTGCAACGGCCAAACAGATCGTCGAAGGAGAACGTGCCAGCGGGGGCACCGGAACGCCCGATGGCCCTCTCTCCGGCTCGCGGCTCCTCAACGATCTTCGTGATCACCGAATCCCAGCAGGGGCGGCACAAGCAGCCGTCTTCTTGCCGGTGCTCCCCGCCAGCACGATCCGCAGCTTCCCGCACGCGCTCGGCCAGCGCATCGAACCTTGCCTGCCTGTAACGACCCGCCGGCATGGGGCGGCACGACCTACTGAGCAGGGGGATTCGCCCTACTGGTGGTCGTGCTGACGCGCGGCCCTGGGTGGCTGCAGCAAACAGGGTGCCTGCGCCAGGGACGGTTTGGGAGTGATCCGTACCTGGCCCCATTGAGCGGGATCCGTCGGGGCCAGGTCGGACGCCGTCGCCGGGCGGCCGCCGCAGGTGACTGCGTAGTGCTCGGCCAGGAGCTGCAACAGCGCTTCGGCGTCGCGTACGCCGTCCTTGTACCCCCACCAGTCGTCGTCTTCGCAGTTTTCGTACCCGTAGTGGCCGTCGCTGCGGCACATCTCCTCGTAGTTGATTTCCTGCTGGAATGAGGTCCGCAGCAGGACAAGGACAGAGTTGGTCCTATCGACCATCACTGCTGCCCGATCCTCCGGGTCCTCCCAGCCGGCGATGACGGCGCGGGCGGCCTGGGCCAGCCGGTCAGCCTCGAACAGGGCGTGGATTTCGGCGGCTTCGATCCGTCCAGCGGTCTCACGGATGAGCTCGTCCGCAGCGACACCCGCCTGGTATGCCCGCAGCAGCCGCCAGCGCAGATCGTCCCGTACGTCGTCGTAGCCGCTGAGAGCTGACTTCAGATACGCCCGGGCTTCCTGCTCGGGGGACGGGGTGTACACGGCAATGACCTTGTCAGGGCTGCCGCCGGAGCCTTCTTCCACGAGCCGGACACGCACATCCATCGGACCATCGCGTACCACGCGCGCGAGATACTGCTCGTCGATGACGGTGTCGAGAGCCTCGTTGAGATCGTCCTGGGCACATTCCTGGACAGTGCCCGGAAGCCACTGACTGTCGTCCTCATACAGCTGCTCGCTGCGGGGGGCCTGCGAGTAGTAGGGATCCATCACCTGGTCGTAGCGCTGCCAGGGGCCGTCCTGGCCGCCGTCATCTCGGAAACGCACTTCCAACCATGTGCGGTACTGCTCCATCAGGCATTCCCTGTTCTGAGGTGGGGCGCGGCACGCCAGTGCGGCGCGCTGCGCCGGGGGGAAGGGAAGAGAGACATGAGGGGGGCGTTGTCCGGCCCGGGGCCTAACGGGCCGCAGCCCCACCGGGGGACCGACCTGATCGGCAGGCAGCACGGCCGGCCTGCGCGCTACCGCGACTCGCGAGGACAGGCTGGGCGGCTGTCCGGGTCCATTCAGTGCTCCTTGAGGAGCGGGGTGCGGCGCAGGAATTGGCTGCGCAGCCCCGTGATGACCGTCTCTGCCTGCTGCTGGGTGGGCAGGACGACCGGGTGGCGCGGCCAGGGGAGGGAGGACCATTCGCGGTGCGCCGCGGCGAGCCGCTGCACTGGGTCGGCTGTGGCGGCCAGCGGGCTATGCCGTGCCCGGTCGGCGGCCTGCCGGAACACTGGGGCCAGCCGGTGGAGTTGCAGCGGGTCGAAGATGAGCAGGTGAGGGGTGGCCGCGTAGGGCGGAGCTGCGACGACGGCGACGTGTCCGACGTAGTCCATGAAGAACAGACGATCGCTCCGCTGGCCCAGTACCCGCCGCATCTCCTGCTGCCAGGGCTGGGAAAGAAGCCACGTCTCCTTGGCTCTTGCCAACTCGGTGCTGTCCTCACTGGCGGCCCCAGCTCGGAAGGCGGGCAGAAGGCCCCAGTACTCCTCTTCTGCTGCGCAGGCTGCCTTTTGCAAGGTCGACACGAACGAGTCGACGGTCTCGGCGGGCAGGGTGAGGACCGTGGGGGTTTTGGTGAGGGGACCAGTTCTAACGATGAGGACGCCTGGCGAGGTTCCGATCTCGGTTGCGTCCGCTACCACGATGGTGGGCGCCTGGCGGGGGCGGGCGGCTTTGGCTTTGCGCTTGGCCACGGGGAGAAGGTTCCTTCGGGGAAGTGGCGGCAGGTCGGCCGCCGACGGGGGCGGGGTGTCTAGCAGAGCGCGGCTGCCGGGGCCTGTCGCGCTGCCGTAAGCGGTGCCTGACATGGAGTGCAACGAGCGGATGATCTGAACGGATGCGTGTCAGATCTGCAGAATCGGATCATCATTGAAGCGGCCCACCAGTTGGCTGTCGAGCAGCTCCTCGGTGATGGCCTCGATGCCGGTCTCGATGGCCTCCTGCGCGGCCTGGCACACCAGGTACGACAGCGGCTTCATGTAGCCGCCGGTACGACGGTGCAGGTGGGCGGCGAGCTTGAGCAGGTCGCCCGGACGGTGCTGGTGCAGGCGCAGGTCCTGATCGAGGGCCTTGACGACCTGGTGGAACAACTCGTAGTCGTCGGCGCTGTAGGGGATCGGGGTGACAGCCAGGGTGGGGATGCCGCCTGCACCGCCGTCGGGCGGTGCGGGTCGTTTGCCGCGCCGGGCCTCGTTGACGATCTCGCGGGCGCCGGGCCCGCAGTAGACGAAGGAGACGTTGCACTCGGCGGCGAGGTAGCCGAAGTAGTCGAAGGCCGTCTTCAGTTCGCAGTTGTCCAGCCGGTCGATGCCGTCGACGAGGACCAGGCGGGTGCCGCGGGTCTTCATGACGTGGCAGACGGGTCCGGTCATGTCGGTGCTGCGCTGGCTGGTCTCGGGGTCTTTGGTGTGCTTGTGGCCCAGGAACTCGGCGAACGGGACCGACATGTCCAGCCTGCTGCTGGGGGCCAGCGGGGTGTTGATGTGGATGACAGGGATCCGTTTGGGGTCGGCGGGCAGCCGGTCGCGGATGAGGCCCTCGTAGGCCCGGCCGATCTGCCGCAGCACCGTGGTCATCCCGGTCTCGCCCGGTCCGTCGACGGCCAGGTGCAGCGGCCCCTCGCTGCGGGGGCCGCCCACCAGCCACAGTCGCCGTGCGACGGCGACCGCTTTCGTCAGTGCCGGTGTCTGCACGGTGCGCATGGTGGCGTGGTAGAGGATGCGTGGGTCGTCGAGCCCGAGAGGGTGTTCCGTTTGCGGGCAGGCTGCCAGGTCGGGCGGGTCGATGACACGGTCGAGCTGGTCCAGCCAGCCCGGGTGGGTCGTCGCCGGCAGGAACCGGCCGGTGGCGTCAGGGGTTTGGGGGAAAGCCATGGCATGCGTCCTTGAAGACAGTCGGCGGTGGCCGGCGCTCGGTACCTGCGCCGGCAACCGCTCACAGACGGGGACTAGGACCGTTCGGCGGATGGGCAGTCGTGGCCGTGGTCATCGCTCGGCTGGGGTGGACCCGACGGGCTGGCCGGCAGCGCGAGACGCATGGCCGGCGCGTACAGCTCGCGCGGGTCGACGTCCATGACGGGCAGGCTGGCCACGCTGTGGTAGGCGGGGGCGGGGATGCCGCGATAGGGGTCCTGCAGCGGCGCCGGTGAGACCTGCATGCCGCGCTCGACGGGGGCCGGCTCCGGTGCGGCGGTGCGGGAGGGGCCGCGGCCGGCGCGCTCCAGCAGGGAGCGCACCAGGCGGGCGATGGCGGTCTCGTCCCGGGTGTGGCCGCCCTTGTCGAGGTGGGCGGCGGTGGCCTGGTCCCAGATGTGTTCGGTCCAGGCGTCGCCGATCAGCCGCTGGTAGACGAATTCGGCTTCCGCCCAGGCGCCGTTGTGGTGGTCTTCGAGCCAGACCTTTTCCGGCTGGTGGGGGTGGTAGCGCACCGGCCACCGCTGTCCCTTGCCCGGCCAGCCGGAGCGGGCGTTGCGGTAGCCGTTCAGGGCGCGGCTGTCGTAGGTGCGGTTGTTCAGGCGGATTCCCTTGTCGGTGACCTGCGCCCAGGCGGTGGGCAGCAGCCGCAGCCGGTCCTCGGCGCTGAGACGCAGGGGGACGTAGCCACTGCTGGCGACGTGGGCGGCGAACATCTGGTTGGGGGTGCGCGGCGGCATGGACGGCAGGAACGGGTTACGCAGTTCGCTGTGCGGGCGCTGCTGCCAGCCCAGGGCGATCCACTGCTGCAGGAAGTCGTTGATCTGGTCGATGCGCCACAGCCGTTCCTTGGCGACGTTCTTGCCGCGGTGGGTGAGGTCCTTGCCGGTGTAGCCGGGCAGGAACTGGCTGAAGAGGCTTTTGATCGAGCCGAAGGTCCGCTCGATGATCGCCTTGTGGGTGGGGGAGTAGGCGCAGGCCGGACGTACGGAGATGCCGAGCTGGGCGCAGGCGTCCATGAAGGCACGCCCGGCGAACACCTTCCCGTTGTCCATGATGATCATCTCCGGGATGATCACCGGCCGGGCGGCCGCGCCCTCCATCCGCTCGTCGGCCTCCACCAGCTGGGCGTAGGGCAGGTCGGATTCCTTGGCGCCCGCCTTGAGCGACCAGTGCGGGCGCATCGGCTGCGGGGTGCACATCTCGGCCAGCAGGAACAGGGCGTCCACGGCCTTGGTGGCCCGCCCGCCGTGACGGCGGGAGGTGGTACCGGTCTTGGTGCCGCTGGACTTGGGCCGGATGACCGCGGCCAGGACCGACCGGCTGGCCACGTCGATGGCCGCGGTCAGCTCCAAGGAGACGATGCGGCCGGTCTCGTCCACGCCCAGCATGTCCAGCGAGGTGGTGTCGATCTGCACCTGCTCGCCCGGCGCCGTGGCCATAGCCAGCGTGAACGGCGGTTCGGGGCGGTGGCTGCCGTCGCCGCGCCGGGCGGCGGCCTGCTTTCCGCAGACGATCCCGAGCCGGTCCAGCAGCCGGTAGAACGTCGCCCGGGAGGGCATCAGCTGCTCCGCCTTCTTCTTGAACTTGCGCACGCATGCCCTCCTGAGCAGCTCAAACAGCCGTGACCTGGTCCCGATGGACTTCTTCTCGTGCCGCTTGTGCACCTTGCGCAGCAGCTTGACGACCTGTTCGTCGACGCGGCCGTGCCGGCTTGGGCCGCGCACCCGCCTCTTGTCGACCAGCCCCCACACGCCCTGTTCCAGCCAGGCCAGCCGCTTGCGTTCCACCGTGGCCGCCGACACCTGGTGATGCGCGGCGCGCAGTTCGGCGGCCTTGGTCGCATACCGGTCCCGCAGGGTGGTGTGCTCGGGGTCGTAGCAGGGGCGCGGAAGCGTGCCCGGGGCGGCGAATCCGGGCAGTCCCGTGTGCACTTCCAGTACATGGTCGAGCCAGAAGTCGACCTCCGTGCGGGCCTCCTTCGTCAGCCCCTCCAGCAGCTCCGCGCCGCCCAAGGGCCGGCGCGCGGACGCCGACGGCGGGGCAGGGCCGTCGTCTGAGGCCGGCGCGTCCAGCACGCGGAAGCCAGGGGAGCGGTGCAGCGTGTCCAGCAGCACGACGGCGTCCTCGCCGTCGGCGTGCTGGCTGAGCAGGTGCACTTTGCTGCCCTGCAGCGCCGTCACCAGATACGTCTCGCCGTGCCAGTGCACGGCGCTGCCCACCGCCACGACCCCGGGCCGGCCCGGTGTGTGCACCGCCATCAGCGCACCCCCTGCGGCGACCACACCAGGGAGCGCGCCGGCACGAACGGGGTGCTCCAGTCGATGAGAAGCTCGCGCATCCAGACCAGATGCAACGCCCGTGCCACCGTGGCCAGTTCGGGCAGGGCACTCGCTGTCACCCCGTCGGTGAACGGGCGCGGCCGGGCGAACACCTGGTGCAGGACGCGCGCGGTGTCCGCATCGGCCAGCCGCGCATGCCGGTAGCGGGCCAGCCGCTGCCGATTCGTGGCCGCGGCCGTGTCATCGGCGCCCGGATGCACCCGCACCTCCCAGCCGGCCTGCTCGCCGGCCGCCTCCAGGAGCCTCGATGCCTCCTCCCCGCCGCCCGCGGCCCGCTGCGAGGTCTGGCACACCAGCAGCCGCGCGCGCCCGTCGGCCAGCCGGGCGAAGAAGTCCGGCACGTACCCCTGCTCACTGTCCGCCCAGGCCAGCCGCACCGGCCAGCCCGTGAACGACACCACCTGCTGATCGAACTCCAAGGACAGCGCCGCCTCCAGGGCACCCAGGGTGGCGCAGCCCGCCAGGCGGGCCTGCCCGGACAGCCGCCACCAGGTGGCGATCGCCCGCCGGCCCCGGTACCGCGTCGGTCTCCACACCTCGGCCCGCTCCTCCAGCCGCTCCTGACGGACCTGCCTCACGGGTCTTTTCAGCAGCCGCCCAGCGGGGGACAGGAACTGCGCCCACACCACCTCAGCCACGTTCAACACCTCTCACAACGCGACAGCACGGATATCGCCCGTGTGATCGATCGGGGCGATGCCGATCACCGTGGCCGCCCACTGCGCCTGGAGAAAGCGATCCGGGTCGAACACCCTCGAACGAGCGAGCGCGCGCCGCGCCCGCGCGCCGTTCGATCACACGGGCGAACCGGCCGTTGTGCCAGGTGAACCCGTACCGACAAGGCCGGGAAAGGGGGGCGCAGGACAACATCCGGCGCGCGCCTCGCTCGAACGGAGCAGATCTCCGGCCCACTTCCGCGGCATCTGTGCAGGTCGGCGTCCAACGGAACGTTCTTGCGTGTGACGCATGTCCTTTGCGGATTCCTGCATGCTGCGCTGCCAAGCGCATCTGCAGTGACCAGCAGTGCCGCATCCGGACCAAGCACCAGTGGGGGAGCCGACCCAACCGTGGACGGACTGTTCGACCTCGACGCCATCTCAGAGCCCGGGCAGCCGCCCGGCGGCCTGCCCCTGCCAGCGCAACGGCGCAGACTGCGCTGCCAGTCCGGACTCTCCCTGCATCAGATCGCCGACGCCTGCGGCGTGAGCGAGGACACCGTCCGCGCCTGGGAACAGGGCCGTACCACCCCACGCGGCGACACCGCGGCCATCTACAGCCATCTGCTGGCTGCCCTGGAAGCCCGGCAGGAAGGTACTGCCGGGCCTCACCCCCAGCCGGCCCAGGCACCCGACTGGGCCGCGCTGGGCGTTCTCCGGCACGAGATCCCCACCCAGGCGGCAGCCCACGCACCGTGCCGCCGCTGCCAGCAGCCCACGCAACACCGTGTCGGCGGCCACCCCCAGCACCTGGGCACCAGATGCCCCGCACCCGACACCGACCGGGCCCTGCCGGCCTCACCCGCATCCCGGCCAACGCCTGCATGGCCAGGAGCCAGCACTCCTGCGCCACCGCAGCAGCAGCGGCAACCGCTCGAGGCCCGCCCCACGGTGCGGCTGGCCTATCCGCCGATCAAGGCCAGAGGCATGTCCGACGGCCCCCTGACCGTCCTCGAAGCCGGCCCGTCGGGGCTGATCGCCCACCTCGCCGACGGCCGCACCCGAACCTGTCCCGCCGATGACCTGCACGGGCTGCTGGCCTGGGCAGTGAACACCCCGCTCGGCGCCGCCCCCGTCCGCCGCGAATCCCTGCCACCCGGCCCGCTGCTGGTGCTCACCGCCACCGCCCGCGCCCGCCTGACGCTGCCCGCCGGCCTACCCGACCTGCCCGCACGGCATCCGCGCAGCGACCACCCGCTGCTGCAGCAGGCCCGCACGATCGGCTGGCAGACCGACGCCGACGGCCTGGGCCCCTGGACGCGGCTGCACCCCAGCGCCGGTGACCCCGCCTGCGACAGCATCCACCTCGCCATCACCGACTGGGGCGCCCTGCACCACGACGCCTGGAACCTGCCCGAACGGCTCACCCCCGGCGAACTCGCCGCCACCCTTGGCCAGTACGCCTCGCTCGTGCGCACTCCACTGGGCCCCCCGGGCGCCTGCGGCCACCAGCTCATGCGCGACCTGCGCCCGCCCGCCCACCGCCACACCGCCACCGGCGCCCAGCTGACCGCGGGCGTGCGCGGAGCCCTGACGATGCCCGTCGACCCGGCCCCCTGCGAGGCCCCGCCCGGACACCAACTGGCCAGCCACCGCGCCGAGCAAGACGCCCTCGCCGACGCCGACATCGACTGGTGGCGCCATCCCGCCCCCGACGAAGCCGACCGCGCATACGTGGTGTGCCTGGCGGTGAACCTGCTCCACCTCGCCGGCAGCAACGAGATCCGAGTCGCCGACGGGCCGGCCCACCACGTCCACCACCCGCCCTTCGACCCCAAACGACCCGGCAGCTGGCTCGTCGACCTCTCCGCCGTCCCCCAACACCCCCTGCTGCCCCCGGCCTTCGCCGACACCGGCCTCGCCTGGCACACCACACCCGCTGTCGCCTACGCCGCCCTACGGATGGGCGCAGCACAGCTACAACCCGTCCAGGGCTGGCTGCGCCCCGGGCCGACCGGCCCCTACCTGGCCCCCTGGTACGACCACCTGCGCTTGGCCCGCCTGACCGTCCTGGAACGCCTCGGCATCACCGCCACCCTGGAGATCCCCGGCCTTCTGGCCGCCCTCACCGACCTGCCTCGGGCCGACCCTCTGCAGCGGTCCCTGCTGCACGTCCTGCACACCACCGCCCAGGACGCCTTCGAGGCCCTGGCCCAGCCGCCCGCCCAGCCCGACCAGGCCGCACTGGCCGCCTGGCCAAGCCCCAAAGAGCCCTCCTGGCGTCCCGACCTGCGCGCCGCAGCCGTCGCCAACGCTCGCGCCAACCTCCACCGCAAGCTCGCCCGAACATCCCGCAGCGGCTACTGGCCCCTCGCGGTCGCCGGCGGCCACATCGTCTACGCCACCCGCACCCCGCACCTGACCGAGATCACCGACACCCCTTACAGCGACTTCCGGATCGGCATCTCGCCCGGCCACGTCCTTCCCGTCGCGGTGCGCCCGCTGCACTGGTACACGGCCCGCTGCGCCGAGGGCACCAACCCCGCCCAGCTGTTGAAGGACACCTGCCTGTCATGGTGAGCGCCCAGCCTGCCCACGGCGCCCCGTGCCCGCACCGGGCGGGCGCCTCCTTCTCACTCCGCGGCAGACACCGGCCGGCCCAGCCGCCAGTCAAGGCACGAGGCGTCCTCCAGCGCCCCTCGTTCCGGCAGGCCGCGATGCGGGTCCATCACCGGCAGACGCTCCCTCCGGTAGCCGGGCGGCGGCGCCGGCTGGGCCAGCCGGTCCACCACCGGTGCGGTGATGCGATGCTGCAGCGTCCACTGGCGCAGCATCCGGTAGCCACCGTGCTCCATCGGGCCGGGCATACCCAACCGCTCGCCCACGAAGGCGATCCAGCGCTTCGAAACCCAGCCCGGTGCACCGCCTGCGAACTCCCGGCCCCAGTGCCGCTGGCGCTCGTACGCAGCCATGGCCTCGGCCACGATGACGGCCTCCGGGTAGACGACCAGCGGCACCGCCCACCGCTGCCGCCCCGTGCCCAGCACCGCCTCCCGGTCGGCCCAGAGCGTGTCCGAGCCCATCTGACGAACCTGCCACCAGGCCGCGGCCACCTGCAGCGCATCGGCCAGCAGCGCCCGCGCGTACGGTCCCACCCGCCGCTGCAGCCGCACCCGGCGCCGATGCGCCCGCACCACCTCCTCAAGCCCGGCCAGAGAGACCTGGGCCGGGCCACCGTCGCCAGGGCTGCGCAGCCACCGGCCGTGGCGCACGCACACCTGCCACGGATCGCCGCCGGCCAGCACCACCGGGGTCACGAGGTCATCGTGCCGGGTCAGGCACGCCGCGCACGGCTCGAGCGGCGTCCATTGCCCGGGCCAGGGCTCCACCCGCACCGACGGGCGGCGGCCGCCACCGGTGCCGGCGGCCAGCGTGGGCAGAGCGCGGCACAGCTCCCGCGGCGTGCGCCAGGCCATCACCGCCAGCCGCGCGGCGGCCTGTTCACCAAGGAACACCTCCTGCGCCCACGGATCCAGCTCCCCAGGCGGCCGGTGCGCTCCCGCCTCCCGCAGCACCTCCTTCACAGGCAGCTCGTTGAGGTGGGCCAGCCGCCGGATGAAGGAGGCCGCCGCCTCACCCGGCACCGGCTGCACCCCTACGAGTTTCGGCACCGCCTCCGTGTCCATGCCCGCCTTCCACACCCCCGGACCGGGCCCCCGCCTGGCCCCTTCACCGCGGACAACGACCAGCCCCGACCCCGGTAACCCCCGGCAGGAGACCACCCCCACCGTGCCGCTGCCTAACACCTCCATCGCCCACGCGCTCGACCTGGCCGACGCCCGGCACTGGACACGACAACCCCCCAAGCGCCCCGCCACACGCCTGCGTCACCTTCTGCGCCAGACCACCCCCAGCGCCCTGGCGCTACGCCTGTTCGCCTATCCCCACACTCTCACCAGATGGGCCGAGGGCGACCTCGACGGCCTCACACCCGCCCAGGCCACCCTCATAGAGCGCGAGATCTACCGCACCTGGCAGCCGGAGGTCCGCCGCCGCGCGCACCAGCAGATCCTCGACCACGGCGGCTGCGTGACCGCCCAACTCCACGCCCGTTTCGCCTACACCACCCGCAGTGGCGAATTCCACGACCCCCGCCTGCTGAACGTGATCGAGGACCTTCCCGCCCTCCACGCCCGCCATCTCTTCGACGCCCGCCATCGCGACGCCGCAGATGACGAGCTGCGCCGCATCCTCGCCGACGGCATCGGCGAAGCCTACTTCTTCTGTGCCCTGCCTCCAGATCAGCAGCAGGCCGCCCTGACCATCAGTGACCTGCACCTCATCCACTTCCACTACTGACCTTTCCCGGAGCCCTCCCGTGACCCTCATCTACGCCTTCCAGGACATCAGCGGACGCTGGCACGGCGATCCTGACACCGTGCTGCTCAACACCAGCGAAGAACCTGGCCGCGGAACTCTCACCTACCAGCCCGTGCCCGGCACTCCCGAAGCTCATAGCCCCTTCGCCGGGCAGCAGCTGACCGTCCTGTACGGCGTCACCGACCTCGACCCAGGCCCCGTCACCTACCAACTCGACACCGGCGGCCACTTCCAGGCCACCTGGCATGTCCACACCCTCCTCGCTCTGCCCATGGGCACCGCCCCTCTGCCTGCCTCGCCCGAGGCGCCGGCGTCAACCGCCCCCGCACCGATGCCTTGCCTGGAGTCCGCCTTTACTGAAGCCGGCCGCCGCTACGTCCTGACCGGAACCCGATGCGACAATGGACAGCTCACCCTGGAAGTCACCATCAGCAGCAGGCAGGGCGCCGTCCAAGGAGACCTCTGCGGCGCAGTCACCGATGACGACATCGAACCCCTGGCACGCCTTTTGGACGCCGCCGCCCGCACCCTCGCTAGCTCTGCGCGCATCCCGCCGCCCCGCCAGGGCACCGCATGGGCACCGGCGGACAGTGCCCGACTCGCGTCCCGCTTCCGCCAGGAACGCGACTTCGGCGTCCTGTCCGCAGAGTTCGGCTGCACCCGTGGCTCCATCTACCAAGAACTCCAACGCCAAGGGCTGATCCGCACACCGGGTTCCGAGCACACCACGCCCGCCAACCGACCCCTCTCCGAGGCCATGCAGCAACGACGCATGGTCCACCGCAACTCCCACATTCGCTGGAATGACGAAGAGGAACGACAACTGGCCCGGCGTTGCGCCGAAGGGGTGCTGACCCCTGAACTCAGCACAGAGTTCGGCCGTAGCGAGCAGGCCATCGAAAGCCGGCTGCTGAAGATCGCAGCGGTGGGACCTGCGGCTGACGAAGCCCGACTCAACGCCCTCTGACTCCAGCTATGCAAGCCCGATCAGATATCTGATCGGGCTTGCATAGATAGGCGGTGAATCGCTAACGTCCACCACGACGCCGATCGAGGAGAGGCTCATGGCCGTGCTGTTGACCACGGGGCAGGCCGCCGCCGAACTGGACTGCGCCATCACCACCCTGCGCCGCCTCATCCGTGCCAATGTCCTGCCCGGACTGACCCACCGCGGCGTCCGCGTCATGATCCCTCTGCACGTCGTCCAAGCACTCCACCAACGCGCGCACGCCCCCCTGCACCGCCTCAACACCACCGAAATCGCCGTCCTGCGCGTCGACGCAGCACGCCGCGTCGACGAGGCCGACCGAGCATGGATCGGCTACGCCCCCCACCTCGGCGCCGACAACCTCCTCAAAAGCCTGCGCGGCTGGTGGCGCTGCGACCCCGACAGCATTACCGCCGCAGGCATACTTCCCGTCACCCTCTCCGGCTACGTCGTGGCAGTCCTGACCGGCCTGGACACCTGGCAACGCAACGACAAAGGCCGCTACGCCTTCCCCGACGCCCGCCTGGCCGGCTACATCACCGACCTCGCCGCCCCCACCATGGAACTGCCCTCCGCCCGACAAGACGACCGCGCCCTGGCCACCCCACTGCTCGGAACCAGACTTCAATCCCACTCCGGCGGAGCCATCGCCTACGTCACCCCGACACCACCAGCTGACGACGGCCACGAGGAACCCTGATGGACGCACAGACCTACACCGACGGCCTCGCCAAGCTGCGCACACTGCGCGACGACATCAAGAAAACCGCCGCCGCACTGACCCGGATGGAAACGCAACGGGACAAGGCCGTCACAAGCCTGGCCGCCCACAACAAGGCCACAGCCGAGCGGATCGCCCCCGCCGCCGGGCTCAGCATCGCCGAAGTCGTCGCCCTCGCACCCCAGCTCGCCCCCCAGGACATCGCCACCACCCCCGACCCGCACCCGGCCCCCCAAGCCGCCGAGCAGTGCCCCTCGGCCCCCCAACCCGCCACCCCCACACCGGACCCCACACCTCCTGCGCCGCTCAAGCAGCCAGCCGATCCCGGCACACCCCGCGAACTTCCCTCCCTGCCCGCAGAGACCGACAACCGACGCTGGCTCACCCCCACCCCGGGCCTGGCCTCCCAGTACCCCAACTTCATCCAGCAGGCCCGACCCACCGTCTTCCTGGACACCGCCACCGGGATCCTCGTCCACCGCGACCAGACCGTCCGCCTCGACCTGGGTGACCGGTCGGCCGCAGCCATCCTGACCGCCGTCTTCCACACTGTCCCCGACAGCGTCCAGCGCATCTACATCACCGCCGGTGCCCCTTGGCACCGCGACGCCGACCGCTACCCCTACCTCAAAGATGCCGTCGCCGCCTGGCTGAACGCACCCACTCCCGGCTGGCGCACCGACACCGGCCGCGGCCGCGACCGGATGGCCGGACATTTCGTCCACGCCCGCAACCCCGTCGCCCGCTACCAACGCGACAACGGCGACCACCACGTCGAAATCCGCAGCGTGGGGGAGTGGTTCGACCTCGATGACACGGACCATCCCGGCATCGTCCGCGACGCCTTCCGCCTGCTGTGGGAGGAACTGCGCCGCCACTTCAGCGACGCCGTCATCATGGGCTCACCCTCCCAGACCGGCCGCGACCTGTGGACCCGCACCATCCCGCGCAAAGGCAAACACGCCGACGGCTTCCCCGTGCTGTCCGAGGAACTGCGCGGACTGCTCCACGCCACCGCAGGACAGGGACGCAACGAACTCATCACCCCACCCCGCGTTCCCGAGCAACTGCCCGCACTGATCGAATACGACCGCACTTTCGCCTACGCCAAACACACCTGGAAGTCCCCGATCGGCGCACCCCGCCGCGTCACCGGCACCACCTTCGCCTCCTGGTCGGCAAAAGAACAGCACGACGCCCTCTACGGCTGCGGCCACTGGCACATCCGCGTCACCGTGCCCGACGGCTGGAACCACATCGGCCTCCTGCCCGCCCCCGCCCCCGGCGAGCGCGCCTGGCACTACCCCCACACACCCGGAACCACCTTCACCACCTGGGCCGGAGGACCCGAAGTCCACGCCGCCCTCACCAATCCCATCCAGCCGTGGAAAGTAGAAATCCTCGACGGCATCCTCTGGGAAGCAGGCAAACCCCTCGACGAATGGTCCAAAAAACTCAAAGAAGCTTGGACCAGCCTCTCCGCCCAAGCCCACTTCCACGGTGACGCCCAGCAGGCCCGCGCCGCCCACCTCGCCTCCCGCGCGGTGCGCTCCATCCTGCTCTACGGCATCGGCTCCTTCGCCCAACGTCCCCGCATGGTCACCGGCACCACCCCCCGCACCATGGAACGAGACGTCCCGCCAGACGCTGAAATCATCGGCTTCGACGACGAACTGATCACCTGGCAACGCCCCACCGGCTTCGCCCGCGACCCCAACGCCCACCCAGAATGGGCCGCTGCCATCTGGTCCGCAGCCCGCGCCGCCCTGCTCACCCAGTACCACCGCGACGACGACACCTACGCCGGAGCCCTGCACACACCTCCAGGCACCGTCGTCGCCTTTCGCACCGACGCCGTCTACCTCACCACACCGCAGAACTGGCCCTACCGCCACCGGCCCGGCGACTACCTCATGAAGGGCCACCTCCCCGGCCCCGTCGAAGCCCCCACCGACGAAGAACAACTCCTGACACTGCGCGACGCCGGCCGCCAGGCCCCGAACAGCACACCGGAAGAGACCTGATGCCGCCCCGCCGCCGACCCGCCCCCCAGAACGCACTCAACGAAGCTGCCCAACTCGCCGACCGAATCCAGCAAGCCGGTTACACCAAACGCGACATCGCCCGCATCATCAACCGCGACCCCTCCCTGGTCTCGCAGTTCTACACCAAGAACAAAGGCGCCGCCTTCGTCACCGCACTACGCGAAGTCCTCACCGCCATCGAAACCGCAGGCATCACCGAACTGCCCGAACTCGCCGCCATCGCAGCCCGCCACACCCAAAGGCGCACCACCACCTCCGGCTCCCGCGCCCGGGTCCGCGGCAAAGCCGTCCTCATCACACCCAGCGGATCCGGCACCGGCCGAGCCGGCGCCCAAGCCATCGCCTCCGGCTCCGCCCGCCTGCGCCCACTGATCGCCGAGGCCGCCCGCCGCGGTCTGCGCCTGGCCTTCACCGTCCGCCTGGCCAAGACCGGCTACCTGCTCCCCTCCGGCAGCCGCACCGACTCACCCGGCATCCGCCGCGACGTCATCCAACGCGCCGACCACACTGAAGAGCGCTCCTACGGATCCGCCCAGACCGGCGGCTTCGACGCCGCCGACTTCGCTCGCCGCGTCAACGCCGCAGCCGGCGACGTCACCGCAGCCGTCCACCAATGGCTCGTGGAAACCGGGCGCATCCGCGCGGACGCCCACATCCTCCACCTCGAAATCCGCACCTGGCGCCCCGCCAACCGACCCCGAGACACCGCACCGGGCCCCATCCGGGCGTGACCTAGTGCGGACGCACCCTGGCACGGACAGCGGTAGGTTAAACGCCATGGTGTTGTCGTCGGGGGAACGAGTACAGGCCGCGATCGCCGCACTCGTGCGGATGACAGGGGAAACGCAAGCCGACCTCGCCGCCGCGCTCGGAATGAGCCAAGCACAGGTCAGCCGACGCCAATCCGGCACGGCAGCATGGCCCCTGAAGGACTGCGACCGCGTGGCAGCGCACTACGCCATCGATGTACTCGACCTCATCGCCGGGCCCACCCGCGCATGCGAACGCCTCCCACCAACCCGCCGACGTACCCCGCAGCGCCAGTAGATACTGCTCAGCTGAGACGCCCGGCATCCGCGACGGCAGCGACGTTACCGCCGACGCAGCAGCGATGGCCTACTTTGCGGAGCACGGAAATCCTCCGGAGGCGGGGCAGCACGCGAACCGACCTCGTGATGCAGCAGCTGCACGGCCGCCCGTCAATGAGCAGGCACTGCTGCAAGGCATGATCACGGCGGAGAAAGCAGGAGCGGGCTTGCTGGTCTGCTGCACCGCTTGCACTCGCTTCCGGCGCGGTGCCCCGCTGATCCCGCTAACCGGGTTCTCCACCTCGACCTCCCCCCGGACCACGTGAACCTCACCTCGGGAAGGCCAGTGGTGATCGACTGGCGCAACACCAAGAAAGGGCCACCTGGACTGGGCTCGGGGACGTCGGCTCCTGGGGCAGGTCGCTGCCGGCGACACAGCCGGACGGCGCCGGACCAGCATCCGGCATCCTTCCATCCGAAACGCCCATAGAAGCCGGCCAGGCCGACGCCACCGCGGGCGACAAGTCGGAGTCGTTCCAGGCCTATCTCTGCCCTCGCGACCCTGCACGCCTCCTCCGGGGGAGAGCGCGCCCGATGCCGAGCCATCGGGGGCCAGTTCGGGTCTGGAGATGGTGTGAGCCCGTGCGCCGCCCCGGCGAGACGGTGGTCCGAGACCGCTCCTCTCCGTGTGCTGGACGCAGGTAGACACCGTGAAGATCGCCGACTCGCCGACGTACGGACTAACACGACCTATGGGAGCCCTCCCCGAACTGCTCCACACCACCGACAGCCGCATCTGACCTCCGCGTAGGGCGAGTCCGACACGGTTCCGGTCCGGACCCTGGGACACGGCAGCCCCGACGGAGCTCGTCGGGGCTGCCGCACAGCCACGTCGTCCCCTCGCTACCAATGCCCTGCGATGGCACAACTAGCAGGCCGGTGGGCTAGGCGGCGGGTGTGTAGGCGACGGTCTGGTCGGGGCAGGCGGCGGCGAGGTCGTTCAGGGCGGTGCGTTCGGTGTCGTCCACGGTGAGGTTCCAGCGGAGCTTGGTGCCGGTCCATTCGGCCGCGTACCGGCAGTGGACGTCGGAGGCGGGGGGCATCCACTGGGCGGGGTCCTGGTCGGCTTTGCTGCGGTTGGAGCGGGCGGTGACCGCGACCAGGCTGGCCTCGGCCCCCTGGTCATTCGCGTAGGCCTCGCGGCGTTGTGCGGTCCAGGCCGAGGCGCCGCTGTCCCAGGCTTCGGCCAGGGGCACCATATGGTCGATGTCCAGGCCGGAGGCGGACGTCACCGCGGTCTGGTCGTAATACGACCACCAGCTGCCGCCGGTGATCCGGCACCTGGGCCCCACGGCGGGCGCTTCGACGGCTTCAGCGATGAGGACTTCGTTGCGGGTGGTGCAGCTGTCGGCCGGATCATCGCCGGCATTCCAGTGCTTGAACGCCTCGCGGGTGTAGCCCTCGCGGGACTCGTTGGCCAGCGGCAGCCTCGCGACGGCGTCGGCGAGCGGCACGGTCTCAGCCGCGTGCACGGGCGTAGCGGTGGCGAGGGACAGGACGGTGAGGAGCACGGCGGGCAGGCCGCGCAGCAGAGCGGTACGCATGTACCTCTTGGTAGCGGCCGGTCTGGGGCGCACGTGCCGGAGACGGCGGTTGCGCCCCTCGTGTGAGTGCAATGGTCGTACCAGAAAAACGACACAGCTCGGCGGCAGCTCACGAGTGCAGTCCAGTGCGCTGCTGGGCGGAGAATCAGCTCTTCGTCAGCGCGTCGAGCCAGGAATCGCCGGGCGGCGGGACGAAGAAGTAGCCGCCTCCCGTGGTGAGGGTGTACTTGGCCATGGCCTCGCCCTGGAGCCTGCGCTGTACCGCCTCGAAACCCTTCTCCAAATCACTCTGGAAGCAGCAGAAGATCAGCCCTTGGCCGTCCGGGGCCCGGTGGTAGTTGTAGCTGCGCCGGACCATCGGGGGAGGGGTGCGCGGGTTTGGTGCTGCTCTGCGGACATGTGCGTCTAGTGGGGTGATCTTGCCGTGAGGGTCAGTGGTGAAAACGGCTCGTTCGGTGCTGGGGGTGCCGTCCAGCCACCGGCCGTTCCGGCGTCGGCCGGTGATGCGTTCCTGTTCGTCGAGGGTGTCCCGGTCCCAGAAGTCGGTGGCAAGCCGGATAATGCGGATCACCTGGTAGCTGCCGCCTATAGCCCAGGAAGGTTCGCCCTGACCGCTCTTGATGGTCGCTCGTTCGGTGGTCTCGGCCGCCGTGGCGGGGTTTCCGTGCCCTTCGGTGAAGTGGAACGGGTTGCGGGACAGACCTCGGCCGTCCTCGGTGCGGTTCTCGGGACGGGTGCCGTCCATGCGCCAACGCACCTGCTGTTGTGGCAGCGCGCGAAGTGCCTGCTCGGCGGCCTGCCGTACGGCGCGGGCTGAGGATCCGGTGATGTGGAGTAACAGGTCGCCATGTGACTGGACAGGATCCAGTACGTCACCTGCAAACGATGGCATCTCTCTGAGCTGACTAGGCTTGTCTGCACGGGAGGGGAAGGCGCCTTCGCCGAGTGCCAGCCAGGCGGCGACGCTACCGCCGTCGATCGCCATGATGGCTTGATGTGCGGCGCGCAACGTGTCCGTGCGTTCGCTGCCCAAGGCGAGGTCGAGGCAGACAAACTGCGCGTACGGCAGCGGCGCCGCTCCGCGTAAGTGGGCTGGTGCTTTCTCCTGCAGTTCCGGTGAGCCGTTGCGCATGACTGTCGCGCCGACAGCAGTGAGACCGCCGGCCCCAGCGGCCATTGCCGCCGAGGTGGTCAGGAGTCTGCGTCTAGTGGTCATCGTCCTAAGGCACCTTCTGGCGTGGCGGAGCACAGGTTCGAGGTGTCTTGCCGTGGTCCGTGTCCAAGAACAGTCGAGTTGGCTTGCTGGCCTGGGGGACAGCGGCAGACGCTGTTACCTCGAAGGCCTTCCGGTCCCCAGGAAAGCGGTATTGAGGAGTCGATCGAACCAGCCACAGCGAAGCCATAACCTGTGATGGAGCAACTCGACAAGATACCGGGCTGGTCCGGGTCGTGTGCCACACCGCTGGCGTCGAGATTCACCGCCAGCCGGATGGCAACGTCTGCTATCAATCCGACGGGCCCCTCAAACCCATACTCGGAGAGCCGGGATTCGCTATCGGGCATCAGCTGGCGGCCAGGGAGCGAGTCCTGGATCGGAGTACAGGCAGATCAATGGGCGGTTCGCGCAGACCGCGAGCTCCAGAGACTCTTCAAACGTTGAGCCAAGCTCCCAGATCCAGCCCATACCAGCAGCGACCACCCTTCCGCCAGATTCGATGAAGACGCTTGAGTAACTGAGCCACTCGCCGATGGGGAAGTATTCTCCACCCAGAACTCTCTCTACCTCCGCAGCCAGTTGGCGCTGCCCTGCCCCAGCCGCGAAGGGATCGAAATTATAGGGCTCGTCATTGCTGAAGTTCGGGCCAACTCGATTGATCGGCTCGATTGAGAGCCCTCCCAGCGTCGTGAGGACTTCTTCGGCCCATGGGTGGCACCGGTACCCTTCCCTCTCCAACGGATCCACCCATTGACCAGCAGCAACCGATCTCTCTGCGCTCCATCCGGACGCTGCAAGAGCACCAAGTAGCTCCTGACTGAGTGAGTCGAATCGGATCATGGGCATCAGCCGATTCCCAGGTCGTCCAACAACCGGCTGCAACGGCCGCAGGGGTGGGCCGGATCGCCATGTCCAGCCGTATTCGACGTCGGCATAGAATTGTTCCGTGTCTTTACCGTACGCATGGTTCCTCCCCTGATGGCCTCGACGCCCTCCGCTATCTGCGCTTGAATCAGGCAGTGAACCTCCGCGCATCCTCCATGGTGACCTGCCCGTTGGAGTGCATCTGCCAACGGCCCTTCCGCCTGCTGCCCATGCTTATTGCGACCGTAGTACTTCGCGCCTGAAGGGGATGTGTACTCGGAGACGAACTTCACTCCGGGGTCGTTGCGCACCCTGTCGGCGTAGTCTGCGAGGCCGCAGTTGTGAACCAGGACCGGGGTTGCCCCCGCCAGGGCATAGTACGTGTGCAGGCCTTCGACGGTGAGGTTGTAAACCGAGTCGGACCGCGTGCGGTGGTGGATGGAAGCGACCTGGACCCAGGTGCCGGCGCTGGTCTGCAGCCATTGGCCGGCTTCGAGGTCGCCGGCTTCGGTCCACTTGCCGAGTTGGGGAACCCAGAAGGGGTGGCCGTCTGTGGAGGTGAGTACGCTGGTTGCGCTGCCGGTGATGCCGTCGGTGTCGACGGTGACGTCAACCAGGCGTTTATCGCCGCTGCCCTGAATCAGGGTGGTGACCTTGCGCGGTCCGCTCTCGCCGGTTTCGGGGTCGGAGGCGATGACGGTGTCGCCGACGTTCACGTCCTTGATGGGTTTGCGGGTGCCGTCGGCCATGAGGACGGGGGTGTCGCCGGTGAAGCTGTTGGGGGAGGTGCAGCCGACTCGGCTGCCTACCTTGGCGCCGATGCCCGCGCCGAGCATGCCGCCGAGGCAGCCGAGGGCTGCGGATTGGCCGACTTGGCCCCAGTTGACTTTGCGGCCGGACAGGCGCTGGGTGAGCCAGTCGAGTCCGCCGTCGACGACGCCGCCGATGATGCAGCCGGCGATCAGGGGATTGTTGCCGGAGGGGTCGGTATAGGTGGTGGGGGAGGACAGTGCGTACTGGTAGAGGTTGGTGCCACCGGCGTGGCCGATGGGGTCCTGGGAGATGAAGCGGCCGGTCTGGGGGTCGTAGTAGCGGTTGCGGTAGTAGAGCAGGCCGGTGCCGTCGTCTTCGCGGCCGGTGAAGGTGTAGGGGTTGGAGGTGGCGGTGCCGGAGGCGGTGGGGGTGCCGTTCGGGTCGTAGGCGTAGGTGGTGGCGATGGTGCCGTCGGTGTTGGCCAGGCCCACGACGGTGCCGAGCGCGTCGGTGAGGTAGACCTGCGTCTTGCCGCCTTCGGTACGGGTGAGGAACTCATCCAGGCCCGAGGTGGCCACGCTGGCTGTCGTTGCCCCGGAGGCGTTCTGTTCGACCAGGGGGTTGGTGCCGTCGGTCAGGTACCGGCTGGTGGCGGTGCCGGTCGTCTTGGAGACACGGCCGCCGAGCGGGTCGTAGCCGAACGAAGAGGCGGTGCCTGCCTTGGCCAGGCCGGTGAGTTCCCCGCGGGCGTTCCAGGTGTAGGTGCGCAGACCGTCGCTCTTGAGCTGGCCGACATCGTCGTAAGTGAAGGTGCGGCCGCCATAGGTGCTGATGCGGTTGTCCTTGCCGAACTGCGTGCCGCTCTCCGCAGCGGGCAGAGCCACCTTCGTCAGTGAGCCGGTCAGGCCGGCCTGCAGGCCCCGGACGTCCCTGGTGTACGTCAAGTCACCGACAGCCTTTGTGCCTTGGGCGTAGCCGATGGACTTGATGACGCCGGTGGTGTCATAGCCGGTGGTGCGGGTGATGCCGCCGGGCAGGGAGGCGGTCTTCTCCCGGCCCACTGCGTCCAGGCCGAAGACGACTTCCTGGGTGCCGGTCTTGACCGACTTCAGGATGCTGGACTTGTCATAGCCGTAGCTGGTGCTGGTTCCAGCCGCGGTCATCAGAGTGCGACGGTCGGCGTCGTCGTAGTCGTAAGCGACCTTGCCCGTGGGGCCGGTGGTGGAGTCCAGGCGGTCGTGGACGTCGTAGGTGAAAGTCTGATTGCCGGCCTTGCTGTCGGTGATCTGCTTGAGCAGGTCACGGGTGTCGTAGTCGTAGGTGACGGTGGATTCGGCCTGGCCAGCAGCGTCCACGCCGTATTTGGTGTTCTTGGGCCGGCCGAGCAGGTCGTACTCGGCGACGGCGGCCTTGCGGGATCTGCTGGTGGCCTTCCTCAGGAACCCGGCCGCGTCGTATTCGAACAATGCCTGCGCGCCCAGTGGGTCGGTCGCTGTTTTGGGGCGGTCGGCGTTGTCGTAGTCCCACTTGGTGGTGTTCAGGCGGGCGTCGGTCAGCGTGGTGAGATTGCCGTTCTCGTCGTAGCCGAGCACGGTAGTGTGCCCCAGCGGGTCGGTGATCTCTCTCGGCTGGTTGAGTTCGTCGAACAGGACCGTGGTCTGCGACCCCGCCTCGTCAGTGAGGGAGCTGATGCGACCGGCCGCGTCGGTGAACTGCCGGGTGATGCGCCCCTCGGCGTCCTTGACCTGGGTCAGGTCACCGTGCTGGTAGGTGTATTCGGTGGTCGTGTCCGCGTTGTCGGTGACCGTCTTGACCTGGCCGTCACTGGTGAAGGTGAAACCTGTTTTGCGGCCTTCGGGGTCGGTGACCGTCTCGAGATCACCGGCGGTGTTGTAGCCGAAGACGGTGGCGTTCTTCAGCGGGTCGGCGGCTTGGGTCGGCTGGTCGTAGGGGCCATCGAAGGTCGTCTTGCCCGTGGAGCGGGCATCGGCCGTGCCGGCCAGCTCGAGCGCCGAGGTGACGTGCCCGTTCGCGTCATAGGACAGTTCGGTGCGCCGGCGGTAGGGATCCACGACGGCGGCGATGCGGTGCTTAATGCCGCGCTCGTAGACAGTCTTCCGGGCAAGCGTCGTGCCGTACGCCTGGGTGTCGTTGACGGCGAAGCCACTGTTGTCGAACTCCACCCGGCGTACCGAGCCACCCGGTTGGGTGACCTCCGTGGCCGTGATCTGGCCGGTGCCGGTCTGGGTATAGACGAAGGAGTACTCCTGCCCCTCGGTCAGCGTCTGCTTCTTGACCCGGCCGTCGGCGTAGTAGGTGTTGGTCATGTAGACGATGCCGCGGGCATCCTTGGCGGTCTCGATCCGGTTGGAGGCGCCGTCGTAGGTGAAGGAACTCGCCTTACCCGCCGGGTCAGTGACCGTCTTGAGCCGGCCCGCCTCGTCGTAGGTGTACCAGGCGCTGCGGCCGGTGTTGTCCTGCGCCTTGGTGATGCGGTGGGCGCTGTCGTAGCTGAAGGAGATCCAGCGTCCCCCGGGGGCGGTGATGGACGTGATGTCGCCCTTGGAGCCGTTGGAGCGGGTGATGCGCACCGCGTTGCCGTGGCGGTCGCGGATCTCTTTCAGCGGGCCGTACCAGGGGAAGACGTAGTCGGTGCCATCCCGGAGCCGTAAGTGCCAACCCCCCGACTCCTGGCTGATCTTGGCGCCGTTCAGTGCGGTGGGGGTGCCTTCGGGTTCGAAGACCGCGTCACCGTAGCTGGTCCCCGGTGAGGTGCGGACGAAGTGGACCTTCTTTCCGCCCGGCAGGTACAAGTCCACCTCTGTGTAGAGGCGTTTGGAGTGCAGATACAGGTTGTAGGACAGGTCGCGGCCGATACCGAAGGCGCGGGGGCGGGTGTCGCCCTGCCAGTAGGTGCGGGTGACCTCGGCCGAGCCCAGCGGACCGGACACGCCCAGGTCGGTGCGCGAGTCGGTGAGCAGGCCGGTCTGCAGGTCGACGGGGTCGCCGGAGAGCCAGTCGAAAATGTCCGCGACGGCGGAGAGGTCGAAGGGGATGACGTCGGAGATGCTGAGCATGGCGCCGTGGAAGGCCCATACGCGCGTCTTGGCGTCGGGAACGACCTGTTTGCCGTCGCGGGTGACGGTGCCGTGCCCGTAGGTGTGCCAGCCCTTGCGCTCGGGATCGTAGGCGAGGAAGTCGACACGGGTGCCGGGAGCTTCGTGCGTGTAGTTCGGGTAGATGATCTGCGCGCCCTTGGGGAACAGGTACGTGCCGCCCGGCTGGACGGTGAAATACACCGGAACGGCGCTGTTCTCGGGCAGCGGGAACGGGGGCCGGTCGACGGGGATCGCGGTGATGCCCAGCTCGGTGACCGGCTTGCCGTGTTCGTCGCGCACCACCGAGCCCTTGGGGATGCGCACCTCGAGCCCGGGAATCTGCGGGGTGGTCAGGGTGACGTCCGTCTTGGCGGGGGTGTCGAAGGCGACGGTGTGCTTGGTGTCCAGCGGCGTCATCCAGACGGGGAAACGCAAATCCGTGCTGCGGCCCGCCACCGGCCGGATGCGGATGTCGTAGCGTCCGTAGGTGCGCTTGCTGGAGTTCGCGCTCGCTCCATCCACGACCAGGGTGGTGGCCTCGGGGCTGATGCCGGACAGCAGGAAGCGTCCCCGGCCGTCGGTCTCCGTCGTCTTCGAACCGATGCGGACGGTCACCCTGGGCAGCGGTTTGCCGTCCAGCTTCAGCACGTGCCCGGTCACCGCCGTGCTGCCAGGCGGGGCACGCAGCGCGGCCGGTACTTTCGGCCCGGCGCCCCGACCGGTGACCCAGTCACGGCCCTTGAGGTTGTGCGTGCTCGGACGCCAGGCATCGCGCCCCTTCGGCACGATGCCGGCCGCCTTCTTCGCCTGCTCCGCCTTGGCCTTCGCTTGCTGCTCGAGCCGGTCACACTGGTCCGACCGCACCTCGAGCCAGTCCGGCACAGGGACACGGAAGGTGCGGGCCAGTCGGTCGGCGCGGCAGGCGCTCTTGACCGACACTCGCGGAACGTCCTTGGTGAATGCCTCTCGCTTGGCTGCCGCGGCCGCCGCTTTGAGGCTCAGGTTGAGCGAGCCGGTGGCCACATTGGTGGGGTTGAGCCGCACCTTGTAGGTGCCGGCTTCGGCAAGGTCGGTCAGGGCGATCGAACCTGAGGCGCCGGCGGAGATCAGACGGGAGCTGACCACCGCAGTGCCGGACGGGGCCAGCACGTCCGCCCACAGGCTGCTGGTGAAGGTGTTCGCTGCCACGTCCAGGGACAGGTCATCACCCACCTTGGCGGTGAACGAGGCATGGATGTTCTGCCCCGGCCGGGTCACCGTCGCCTTCACCGCAGCGCCGCCGCGCGCCAGCACGCCTGCGTCGGCCGGCTTGGACAGGGTCAGCGTCACCTTGCCGGTGCCCAGCCTGCGGTCCGCCACACGCACCGTGTAGGTGCCGGCGGATAGCGCTCCGCTGTCCCAGTCGGCGTTGCGGCCGGGCGCTGCAGTGAAGCTGGAGACGTACTTGCCGTCCGGCCCGGTGATCGTGATGGTCGCGTACGACGGCATCGTCGCCGCTGTCGCGGCGAGGCTGACATGCTCCCCGGCCAGCGCGGCAAAGGTGGCAATGCCGTCCTGCCCGGGACGGGCAATATTCAAAGTCGGGGACGCGCCGGTCGGGTTGAGCGCCCCACCCTGGACGTAGTGGGAGACGGAGACCTTGACCGTTCCTGTGCCGCCGCCATCGGGGTCGCAGCGCAGCGTGTACTGGCCGCTCTGCGGCAGCGAGTCGACGTCCAGGGAGTGGCTGTCACCGTTGGGGACGGGCAGATACTCTCCCTGCGTGCCGTCCGGACGGTACACGTAGCAGCGCAGGTAGCCGCCCATCGCCGTTGCATCCACGCCGACGCTCAGCGACTCGCCCTTGGCCGCGGTGAACGTCCAGTTGCCGTCCTGCCCGATCCTGGACAACGCCGTGGACACCGTCGGCCCGTCGAAAGATGCCGCCGCGCTGGCAGGCTTGGACAGCATCACAGCCACCGAGCCGGTGTCGGTGGAGCGGGGGTCGATGACGAACTGGTAGGTCCCCGACTCCGGCAGACCGGTGACCTCCCAGTCGGCCGCCGTACCGCCGAAACTGCTGGAGGCTACCGTCGTGCCCTGGGGCGAGACGAGACTGATCGAGCTCTGGGAGGTGAACGAGGCTCCCTGCAGACCGAACCCGACCGCATCGCCCCGCTCGGCGTCGAACAGGATCCGCGCCTTGTGCTCGGCCGTCACCACCGCCACCTGCGAGGGGTCCGCATCCGTGAACGAGGCCCGCATCGTCGTGTCGTACAGGGCACCCTCACCATCGGCGGTGACGGTGAAGTCGCCCGGTGCCGACGCTGAACCACTGGGGGTGTCCACCTCCACCCGCCCGGTACGGGCGTGCGGCGGCACCTCGACGGTCAACGAGGAACCGGACGCCTTCTTCACCTGGGCGACCAGGCCGTTGAACCGCACCACGTTGTCGGTGACCGCCGAGGCGAAACCGCCGCCGGACAAGGTGACTTCGCTGCCGGGCGCGCCGGAGGCTGGCTCGACCTTCGAAACGCTCGGCCCGGACGACGCCACGATGAACGCCTCCGCCGCGTCGGCGGACGCACCGCCCACGGCCACGGTGACTTTTCCATTGACCGCCCCGGACGGGACCGTGACGACGAGACGGGTGGCGGAGGCGGAGGTGACGGCCGCCGCCTTGCCACCGATCGTCACGGTGTTGCCGGCGGCCGTGGGGGAGAAGCCGGTACCCGACAGCGTGACCTTCGCCCCGGGGGCTGCCCGGACAGGTACGACCGACAGCACCGACAGCGTGCTGGAGGCGTACCGGTCGATGCCCAGCCGGTTGCCGACCTCGTCGTAGCGGTAACGCGCCGTCTGACCACCCGGATCAGTGACACCGACTAATCGTCCTGCCGCGTCATAGGCGTAGACGGCGTTGTTCGTCGTGGGCTCGGCGGCTGCCGCTGCCTTCGGCTTCGCTGCTGCGGGCCCGGCCAGAGCCTGGTCCTGGTCCTGGGAAGACGTCGCGTCCGCCGACGGCGTGATCTTGGCAGGCGGAGGCTCCGGCGGAAGGGCCTCAGCCGACACCGTCCCCGCGGCCAGCGCCAGGACGAGCACACCGACCGTCGCCAGCCGATGCCGACCCCGCCTGATCACACCGAAGAGCCCGACCCGCGACCGCATGCGCCCTCCCCAGAGCACTGCACAGGGCACCTTGACCCCGTGAACCCCACCCACATCCATCGCAGGAGCGGTCACACCATAACCACGTTGCGTCATGTACGTGACAGAAGATTCTGCATGTGGCCGAGATTGGGCAGTCGCACGTGTCGCACGTCTCGGGATGCGGCCGGAAGCGGCCCCGAGGTCAGCCGTGGCTAGTGCCGCTG
Source organism: Streptomyces sp. NPDC006235 (assembly GCF_040613735.1). NCBI lineage: Bacteria > Bacillati > Actinomycetota > Actinomycetes > Kitasatosporales > Streptomycetaceae > Streptomyces > Streptomyces sp. NPDC006235. Next base: position 27,120 of record NZ_JBEXSR010000030.1, on the reverse strand, counting down.
AAGGTCAGGCGTCAGTGATCTTGAGTATGAGGCTGCTACCCCGGGGAGGGCACGCTACAACTCCCGGACCCCCGGCACGGCGAGCGCCGACCATGTGGCCGCGCCGTGACGGCGGAGCCGAATCGCCGATCAGCGGTTGGCACGCCATCGACGGAGGGGTCGCCGTCATGGGCTCGAGGCCCGCGAGGAGCTCATCGCCCCGACGTCCCTGTCTTGGTGCCTGCGAGGGCAGGGCCAACGCAACCCCCGGGACTATTGCGCGCCGAAACCGCGTGCATTTGCAGCTGCACGGCACTCCATGAGTGCGCCGGAGTGAAAGAGGGGCGCGGGAGTGTACCTCATAAAAAGTGCGGATCGACGTGCGTTGCCCGGGGGGTAGAACCGGCCCGGCAACGTATGCGATTACGCCTTCGCGTCTTGAACTCGCCGACGATGTGGGGCAACAGCCCCTTGGTTGGTGATTATCCGGCGCATCATGATCGGATGTGACCGTTTGGATGCCGGTGGTGGGTCCACTGCAATTGCATTCGATTCGCGAGCGCCCGCACCCACTTCGTATTCGTCTTCCCGGGCGCCGAAGCTTTGCTTAATGAACTCAACCGGATGGCGGAAGGGCGTGATGAGGCGCTAGCGTCCTTTGACACGAGAAGACCCCGGGCGGGCTACCAACCAACTCCGGGGTCCCTCATATGTGTTGACCGACCACGAGAAACGCGAGGTCCTTCGTGAACGATCCACTTCCCGCCTCCAACTGGCATCAGCTGGGAACGGGTTACGACGCTAACATTCCGCACGGTCTGAGCGGCCAAACCCGCATCGTGAGTGCCTGGGCTGGCACGCTGCAGCTCAGCGCATTCATTGCACTGGTCATCCTGCCCATCATTCTTGTGACCGAGGCGTGGCAGGCCCCCACTGGCGCCGCGGCGACGGCTCTGGCGTGCGCCGGGGCCCGCCGCTCCTTCCTCCGCTACCTGCGCATTCGCGTTAGCTGAGAGGAGCGTGCCCGCCGACGGCAGCATCCGGGCCGTCGGCGGGCACGGCGCGACGCACTGAACGCCGCAGTACGGACGTCCCTGTTCCTCTTTCATGGGGCGTTGAAGTTCTGCGGTGAACCGGAGAGAAACGCCCGCGTGCGTTCTGGGAGGAACCATGCCGAGCAGCGGCCCCCTGTACGGCAAGTGCCGTCACTGCAGGCAGCGTTTTGAACGGACCGGCAAGCCGGGACGAAAGCAGGAGTACTGCACCGCCACCTGCCGCCGGCGGGCCCAGCGCGAGCGCAGTCGCACCACCGTGAGTACCGCGCAGACCACCGACCCTCCACTGCCGCTGGCCCGGAACATCGCCGAGTCGGTGCAGGCGCTCGCGGAGGGGCTGCTGGCCGCCGAGTACGACGAGCAGGACCTGGCGGTGTTGCTGGGCCGTGCAGCCGAGCTCACCAGGGAAGTGGAGTACTACGTGTGCGCGGCGGTGCACGACGCGCGCCTGAAGGGGGCCAGTTGGGACACCGTTGCCGAGGCCGCCGCAGTCAGCCCCGCCACGGCGCGCTCCCGGTGGGCGGAAAAGACCGTGCGACGCCGGCTGAAGCGCCGGGCTTCGGAGCGGTCCACGGCACGCCAGCGTGATCTCGCAGGGCATGCGGCTCAGCCCCGCCCGGACGGTCAGGAACCCGGACAGCCAGGCGAGCGCCCCTCCGGCAAACTGGCGGCGGCACTGTCCCATCTGCACCGCGGAAGCGAGCTGACCATCCGGGAGGTGGCCGACAGGACGGGGCTGTCCGCCTCCTACATCTCACGCATCCTCTCCGGGGAGCGTGTACCGGCCTGGCCCGTGGTGGAGACGCTCGCCACCCTCTTCAGCGGGAACGCGAACGACCTCGCTGTGCTGTGGGAAAACGCCCAGGGCCTCACCCCGCCACCGCGTCAGGCCCTGCCCGACGCAGTGGCCCGCCTGAACGCAGCCCTGCGGGGCCTGTACCTGGCGGCAGCCTCCCCCTCGCCCGCGCGCGTCCACCAGACCAGCGGCGGCGCACTCAGCGAGTCCATGGTCAAGGAAATGCTCGCCGGGCGAGTCGTTCCTGACTGGAGGACCACAGTCGCCTTCGTCCGCGCAGTCGGCGGGACCCCCGCAGACGTCCGTCCGCTGTGGGAGGCCGTCCACTACGCCTTTCTCGTCTTCCTCGACCCAGTCGAGGAAGACACCTCTGCCGCCCTGCCCCCGGCGTCGGATCAGAACACCGCCCAAACCAGCGAGACTCACCCGGACCAGGACAGACGACACCCATGAACCGGTCCCGCTCAGCGATCAGGAGCACTGCGATGGCCGAACTGCCAGGCCCGCAACGCAAGCCCACTGCCTCCCGCCCCCGGCCGAGCCGGTGTGCCCTGGAGCCACCCGACCAGACCTCGGGCCTGATCGTCAGCCTGCCCATGGACTACATCGCCTTCTGCCTGCTGTACCAGGACCACTACCTGCGCTACACCCGCGCCCGGGTCGCCGATCCCGACCTGAGCAGGGAACTGGTCGAGACAGCGCTCGGCAGCGTGGCCATCAACTGGGCCACCGTGCTGGCCAGCCGCCGCCCCGCGGCAGAGGCGTGGGACATTCTCGGCTCCCTCATTGCGCAGGCCTTACACGGTCACGCAACGGCGACCCTCTGCAACACGGTCTACCGTGTACTGCCGCCCCTGCAGGCGGACGTCGTCATTCTGCGCCACCGCCTGTCGCTCAGCGACGGGCAAGCGGCCGACCTGATAGGCGTGGAGGAGTCCGTAGTGGCCAGCCAGCTGCGGATGGCTCACCGCACTATGGCCAGGCGGACAGCGCCCTCACAACCGACTGCTCTGCGCATGCACGCCTGATCCGCCCGGCGCTGTGCCGAACCGCGGTGGAGGCTTCAATCCGCAGACGGCAGGACGACCTACCACTGTACTGCTCTGGCTGGCGCCTCCACCGGATTCTGGCTCAGGTCGCTGGCGTTTCCCTACGATGGCTTCTGCACTTGTCCGCGAGCCGCGTTGACGCGGCGGTGAGGGGCCGGATGAATCGCCACACGCCGCTCTCTCACATCATCGACGTCACTCGGCCCAGTGTGGCCCGTATGTACAACTACTACCTCGGCGGGAAAGACAACTACCCCGCGGACAGACGAGCGTGCGAGCGGCTGCTCGAGTATGCTCCCAGCGCCCAGATTTTAGCCGTCAACAACCGCCGCTTCCTCCAGCGCGTCATCCGCTGCCTTGCGCTGGAACAGGGGGTGCGGCAGTTCCTCGACATCGGCGCAGGCCTGCCCACTCGGGACAACGTCCACGAAATGGCCCAGCGCTACAATGCGGATGCCCGCGTGATCTACGTGGACAACGACCCCATGGTTCTGGCCTACGGCCGGGCGCTGCTGGAAGACAATGCCAACACGGCCGTTATTCAGGCCGACCTGCGTCAGCCCGACGCCATCCTGGACAACCCCCGGCTCGCAGAGCTGTTCGACCTGGACGAACCGGTAGCGGCCCTGTGCATTTCCGTCTTGCACTGCATCCCCGACGACGACGTTCCCGCCGACCTGCTTCGCCGTATCACATCCCGCTTGTGTTCCGGCAGCTACCTGGCGGCCAGTCAAGCCGTCAGCGAGGACGCAACGGTCCGCCGCGCCATCACCGGCCTCATGCATGACAGCACCGCCGGCAACTGGGGAGCGGTCCGCCGATCAAAAGACGTCGACGGGTTCTTCACCGGCCTGGACCTCCTTGAGCCCGGTCTGGTGGACGTCTCCGCATGGCGGGCCGATCCACGCTTCGGCCCCCGGCCACGCACGCGGGAGTGGATCGAATACGGAGGAGTCGGCTGTGTTCCATGACCCGCTGGCTCCTCGCTCAGCGGTAGCGGCGTGCAGCGTCCTGCAACCGCTCCAGCGAGGCCTGTGGGCACTCCGCCGCGTTCAGCAGGCCGTCGAGGATCGACCGGTACTGCTCCGTCTCCTCTGCCTTGTCCAGGTAGACCGCATCGCGCACGTGTTCCAGATACACGATCTCCGGAAGTTCGGGAGGATCGAAGCGCAGGTGCGTGATGGGAAAACCCGACGTGACACACTGCGGAGCTGTGAACGGAATGATCTGCACCCGTATGTTGGGCCGCTGCGCGACCTCGACCAAGTGGTGCAACTGCCCGCACATCACCTCACGAGCGGCCACCTGGCGATGCAGGACCGCCTCCTCCAGCACCACCCACAGCTTCGGGGCATCGGGGTAGTCCAGCAGCTCCTGCCGTGCCAGGCGCAGCTCGGCCCTCCGCTCGGCGACCTTCCGGTCCTCAGCCGGCTGACTGCCCGCAGCCGCCACGGCCCGCGCATACTCCGGCGTCTGCAGCAGCCCCGGCACCAGCAGCACCTCATAGGTGCGGATGACGGATGCCGCCTCCTGCAGCCCGATGAACTTGTCGAACCACTTGGGAAGCACATCGCCGAACTGGTGCCACCAGCCAGTCTCCTTGGAGCGGCGCACCAGCGCGAGGAACTCCGCGGCATCCTCCGCTCCCAAGCCGTAGAGCCGCAAGAGATCAGCGACGTCACGCTCCTTCAGCTGAACCTCACCTCGCTCAAGACGGCTGATCTTCGAATCGGAGCACCGCAGTGCATCACTTGCCTCTATCGGGCTCAGCCCCGCCGCCAGACGCAACCGACGCAGCTGGGCCGCAAGTATCAAGTGCAGCGCCGTGGGATTGTGCCGGGGGGCAGAAAGGTAACGCTCCAGCTTGGGCAACCGATTCGGCTCGGCAGCGGACATGCGGGCTCCTGCAGGGGACCATGAAATGAAGGCCAGTTTCCCACCATGGAGCCCGCAGTGCGTGCCAAGAGCGTTATGTCTCGTTAGGGTGCTATTTGACCAGTGCGTCGAAGTCGCCCCCCCGCGCCCCGGCGAGGAATGCGACTATCTCGTCGCGGGTGTAGATCAGTGCAGGCCCTTCAGGGTCGCGCGAGTTGCGCACGGCCACCGCCCCGTCAGGCAGAGCGGCCATCTCCACACAGTTGCCCTCCATCGCGCTGCGTCGGCTCTTGACCCAGGTGACGTTCTGAAGCGTGCCTGCCGGTACCCCGTTGAAGATCTGATGCATTACCGCCTTCTTTCGCTAACGCGTCCGAATGCCCCGCTTGTTGACGGCGTGAGGGATAGTCACCGTGGGTACATGCGTTCCTCCGGGGGTGTTGGGGATGCAATTTCAGAAGCAATTGCATCAGTGGGTGGTTGGCGAGGATACTGGCCTGGGCCAGGCATTCTTATAGCTGCCGACCCTGGCAGCGTGCGGGGAGATGAGCAGTGCCGACACATGCCATGACTACAGCGTGTCACGCCAAGGATGTTGACGATGCATCTGAACCGGTCGAACCTCCGGCATTCGCAAGAGGGCTGCCTGCTCAATCCGAGGAGGGTGATTGGGGGCTCCTCATGGGCATCAGCGCAGCTGAATTTGCCGCCCGCAAATTCAGCGCCGACTCCGCCGGCCTACAGTACGCCCGCCACTTTGCCCGAAACGTCATGGACGAATGGGGACTTACTGCCTATGTCGAAGACGCCGTCATCGTCATTGGAGAGCTGATCGCCAACGCCGCCCGGCACGCACTGGAATCAGACAGCCGCGACGAAACCCGCGCGACAGCTTGGCTAGGGCTGGTACGCAGGCAGCAAGCCGTCATATGCGCGGTGGCGGATCCGAGCCCTTGCGCCCCCACGCTCCAACATCCAGGGCACCTCAGCGAATCAGGACGAGGCATGCAGATCATCGAAGCGCTCAGCGCATCCTGGGGCTGCTCACAGCCCCAGAGGTCGGGAAAGATGGTGTGGGCCCGACTCCCCACACCGCCACAGCAGCCCTAACGGATTTGGTTTGGAACCGCCGAGCTAGCCGGGGAACGTGGCCCTCACTGGGCGTTGAGTCGGCTCACCCCGGCCGCAGTTGGGGGATCGGATTGACGGAACCCAGTGATCGTGTGCAGCTAATCCGTAGTTATGAGCGATCCGCAGGAGCGGGGTGCTTCTCGGAGCGTTCGAGTACCAGACCGTGACATCCAGGTGCAGCCGGCCCGTGGAGGCCTCAACGTAGATCGGTGCACGGTCTGGTGCGAGTGGTGGCGGTCACGTAGGCGCTGGGCGGACGCCTTCTAACGCCCAGACCTCGACGTCTCCAGGCAGAGCGGCGGCGCCCGGCGTCTCCGTGGCCGCCACCACGAAGGGTGTTGGCGCCCGTCGGCGCTGGACGCACGCCTATAACTCACCCGGCATCGATGCCTATTAAGAGAGCGGCGGGGTCCAGGGCCGTCGCGCGTCAACACCTCTCGACTTGACCCCTCGTTTGTGTTGGTGGTGCGAGCCCATCGCGCGGTGACCTCTCGATACGCCCGAGCCGTCTGAGCTCCCGCATAGACCGAGGCCCGTGGGATGCGCTGGTGCCACGAACGGCTAGTGAGGTGGCGGCCCGACCGTGTTGCGGTCGAGGCCTGGGATTAGGTCGCTGCGTGGCCCGCATGCGCTCGTGACCAGCGCAAACGCCGAACTCTGGGGAGGGGAATCTTGATCTACTGCGGAATCGACTGGGCGGAACGAACCCACGACGTCGCCCTGGTCGACGACACCGGTCAACTGCTGGCCAAGCGGCACATCACCGACGACGCGGCTGGCTACAAGATCCTGCTGGAACTGCTCGCCGAGTACGGCGATACCGAGGACAACCCGATCCCGGTCGCGATCGAGACCTCCCGCGGCCTGCTGGTCGCCGTCCTGCGGACCGGCAGGCGCAAGGTGTTCGCGATCAACCCGATGGCCGCCGCCCGCTACCGCGACCGGCACAGCGTCTCCCGCAAGAAGTCCGACCCCGGCGACGCCCTGGTCCTCGCCAACATCCTCCGCACCGACATGCACGCCCACTGGCCCCTGCCCGAGGACTCCGACCTCGGCCGCGCGATCTCCGTCCTGGCCCGCGCTCAGCAGGACTCTTTGTGGAACCGGCAGCAGCTCGCCAACCAGCTCAGGTCCCTGCTGCGCGAGTACTACCCCGCCGCCCTGGCCGCCTTCGCAGCCTGGACCAACGGCCTGTGCAGGCCCGAGGCACGCGAACTCCTCAAGACGGCGCCGACCCCGACTCGGGCCGCCCGGCTGACCCGCACCCAGATCCAGGCCGCCCTCCAGCGAGCCGGCCGCCAGCGCGGCATCGAAGCCGAGGCAGAGCGCCTCCGCGAAGTCTTCCGCGGTGAGTGGGCCCATCAGCCTCCGCTGGTCGAGGACGCGCTCGGCAAGCAGATGCTCGCCCTCCTCATCCAACTGGACGCGGCCTGCATCGCCGCCGACAACCTCGCCGAAGCAGTCGAAGAGACCTTCCCGCAGCACCCGGACGCCGAGATCCTGCTGAGCTTCCCCGGACTCGGCATCCAGCTTGCCGCCCGCGTCCTGGCCGAGATCGGCGACGACCGCGCCCGCTGCGCCGACGCCCGCGGCCTGAAGGCCTACGCCGGCTCCTCGCCCATTACCCGCGCCTCCGGCAAGAAGTCCGCCATCACCAGACGCTGGGTGAAGAACGACCGGCTCAACCACGCCGGCTACCTCTGGGCCTTCGCCTCCCTTCGGGCATCCACTGGGGCCAACGCCCACTACCGACGCCGACGAGAACAAGGCGACTGGCACGCCGCCGCCCAGCGCAACCTCTTCAACCGCATGATCGGACAGCTCTACCACTGCCTGAAGCAGGGCAGCACCTACGACGAGTCGCTCGCCTTCGGCGCCCCTCCCACCGAGGCCGTTGTCACTGCGGCTTGAGACGGTCAGCGGGGAATGAGGCAGGCTTCGAGGGCGGCTCGCTGTTGCGGCGGCAGGTGATCGCCGAGGGGGACTTTGCGGGGGCTGTGCTCGCCCTCGCAGAGCCAGCTCTGTTCGTCATCGTCGAACCACCAGTCCTCGGCGCCCCACATGGGGTGCCCCTGAAGCAGGTGTCTGGCCAACGCCTCGCTCGCCTCAGGCGCCCCCTGAGCGACTAGAGCCTCGACCACCGCCATGACGGCCTCCTCTGGAACCGCCGCGTCGCCGAGCACAGGCAGAAGAAGGAGAAGCCGGGCGTGAGGATCGGTGACGCCTGCCGCACCCAGTGGTGCCTTCAGCACGGCGGCGAGCTCGGGCCAGCACAGCCCGGGGCCGATGCGGTCCTGATCGTCGCTGGCCAGGACGAGATCCTGGCTCCAGTCGGGATGCGTGAGGAAGTAGTCCGTGGTCGTGAACTCCTCGCCGCTGTTGAAGTGCACGACGATCGCGAAGCCGCCGGCCAGCGGCACCGTGAACATGGGCCACGCCGACCGGTCGTGGAGCGTCTCCAGCACGGCCTCCGCATCGCCCGCGTCCGATCCGAAGGACTCAGGCGCGAACCCCTCAGCCAGGTCCGCCAAGTACGCCGGCCAGAAGCCCGGCTCGTCCAGGAGCGGGTGCCCGTCCACGACAGGCGACGAGGAGTACCAGTGCCGTGCCATCACCATGCCGGGATTCTCTCCCAACCCGGACAGAACTGTTCGAAGACCCCGGCCCTCACCGCCGACCGACTTGACGGCTTAGGAACGTGAGGTGTCTACGTTTTGCTCAGCTGCTGCAGCTCCCTCTGTCCAGCGCCCCCGTCGCCCGCACGTATGATCACAATTCGGCATGAAGGCCGCCACCCTCCGTATCGGCCGAGCTCCTGACGCCCGTCCAGGTAGCAGCGCAGCCGCACGCCGGACTCACCGGGGATTCGTGTAGTACCGTCCGCCGTGGCGGTCGCCCACCGCCCGGCGAGAGCCTCCTGGATGGCGAAACCGGGTCTGGTCGTCAGCCGCTGCGACTTCAACCACGGCCAGACCTGGCTGTGCCACATGTGCTTCGTTGATCAGCCTCATGTATGGCACTACGCCCAAGCGCCCGCCAAGGTTCTTTAGATTCCGGCTTCTTCACACGACCGGGTAGAGGGGGCTCGGGGCATGGAGAGCGATGAGGCGCTGCTGGCAGCCTGGCGACGCCAAGTGGTGCTGGACCGGGGGGCAAGTCACCGTGGAGGCAAGCAGTTGACGAACCGCCTTGGGCCCTTCCTCGCGGCTCACAACCTGAACCGCTCCGGGATCGGTGGAGGCTCTATGCGTTGACTCCAGCCGCCGGTTGGGGCTGGTGTTGAGCGTAGTAGTTGCTCTCGTGCTCGTGGGGCGGGATGTTGCCGATCGCTGTGTGGAGGCGCTGGTTGTTGAACCAGTCGGTCCATTCCGCGGTGGCCAGTTCAACGTCCGCCAGGCCGTGCCAGGGCTTGCGGGGCTTGATCAACTCTGTCTTGTAGAGGCCGATCTGGGATTCCATGAGCGCGTTGTCCAGAGCGTCGCCGACGGTGCCGATCGAGGCGTCGATGCCGGCGTCGAGGAGGTGCGCGGTGAACGCGAAAGACGTGTACTGACTGCCCGCATCGGAATGGTGAACCAGTCCCGGCCCAGCGGGAGTTCCAGCCCAATCGCGCCGCCATAGGGCCATGTCGAGGGCGTCGACGACGAGCATGGCCCGTTTGCTGGTGGCGGCGGACCAGCCCACGATCGCCCGCGAGAACACGTCCACGACGAACGCCACGTAGACGCCCCCGGACCAGGTGGCGACATGGGTGAAGTCAGCCACCCACCGCTCGTTCGGACTGGACGCGGTGAAGTCGCGCCTGAGCAGGTCCGCGGCCCGCTCCTGCCCGTCGTCCCGGATGGTGGTGCGGATCTTCTTCCCGCGTCGCACGCCCTCCAGGCCGAGGTCGCGAATCAGCCGGGCGACGGTGGCGCGTGCCGCCGGTATGCCTTCGCGGTGCAGTTGCCGCCACACATTCCGGACCCCGTAGACGCTGAAGTTGTCCGTGTGGTCGCGGCTGATGTGCGTCTTGAGTTTCGCGTCGCGGATCGCCCGGGTGCTGGGGGTGCGGTTTTTCGCCGCGTAGTAGGTGCTCGTTGCGGTCTTGAGTCCGTGGCTGGTCAGGACCCGGCAGATCGGCTCGACTCCGAACACCTGGCGGTGTGCGTCGACGAACGCTACGAGCGTTTCGACGGCCGGTCGAGCTCGGATGCGAAGAAAGCCGACGCCGCCTTCAAGATCTCGTTGGCCCGTCGCAGCTCGGCGTTCTCGGCCTGCAGCCGCTTGATCTCCGCAGCGTCTCGGACGTGACGCCGGGCCGCTGGCCGGCGTCGACTTCGGCCTTGCGGACCCAGGTCCGCACCGTCCGCCGCACCGCCCCCCAGCTTGGCTGCGACTGCCTTCATCGCGGCCCACTCGGTTGGGTAGTTGGGACGGATCTCCGCGACCATGCGCACCGCGCGCTCACGAAGCTCGGCAGGGTAGGGGGACGGACGCGCCATGACTCGATCCTCTCAGGGAATCGAGCCTCCATCAGACGCGGAGCGGATCACTCAAACGCGGTTTCGTTAGCCGCGGCTAGAACTCTCCCTGGGCGCGCCATGAGAGTGCGATGCGTGTCATGATTCGCCATCCAAAGAGACAGAGGATGGAAGTGGTCAAAATTCCGGCTGCGCAGATTGTGATGTACAGCCCAGATGAGACTGGGTTGTTGAACCCAACAATTACCGGCGTCGTCAGCCAAGCCGAGACTATGGCGCCGCTGATGGACGCGAGAACTGATGGGAGGAAAAGCGACCAAAATGCCATTGAAGCATACACTCGCCTCTTCCCTGTCATGGCGGTGAGAGGTGAGGCTTCGCGACCAAATCGAACAAATTCCCCAACTGAACTCAATCCAGCTGAGATTACGGTAAGTGCAACTCCCGCAATCCCGAAGAGGCGAATCCAATTCGCCGAGGAAACGAGGTCTTGGACTCCAAGTGTCCAAGTATTCCCGAGGGGTTCAACGTTTGCCCTCATTGCGAGAGTACTTCTTGCGGTTTCGCGCAACTGAGGAATGGAGAGGTTGCCACCGGACCGCGAGAATGCGAAAAGATGCCCATTCTCGTTGTGATTGCTTTTTATTGCCGAATGGGATTCAGGCTCGATCTTGATGCTGCTGCTCGTTTCAGCTCCGCTCCAACGGATGAGTTCCGCGATTCTGCGATCCAAGTGCTGTGACGAAATATCGGTTGCTTTGCAGGGTGCATTGAGGGAGCGTAGTGCCGTACATGATCCGTGTACCGTCAAAGCTCCAGCGGCATCGACGCTAGGCGCCTCGATCTGAAGGGCCGCGACTTCTACGCCAGTGGGCAATGCTTCTGCGAAATCATGTACCTTCGATGTTGCTGCGTAAGGAGTGACTGTCACGAGGGAAGTACCGATTTTGGCCTGGGACTGTCTCGCCAACGCAGCGTTGGCGCCAAGCAGTCCCATCCAGAGTTGTGCCTGCACGACAACGAACATAGCCGCCATGAGAGCTGCTACGAATCTAGCCGTAGAACGACTCTGTGTTGCAGCCCGCCGCCCGGCGAAGATCATGCCTGGGCTACCAACTATTTTTCCTGCCTCTGCGACCAGGGCCCCTCCCCGGGCCACTCCCAGGCCAACAAGAGAAGGCAGGGAGCTGAGGGCTCCCAATGCTCCGATCACATAAATCGGCAACCGCCACTCTTCGCTTGCCAGCCCCGGCCCGCGGACAGCCAGAAGGAAGGAAAACGGAAAGATCCAAGGCCACCAGCGAGTGTGTCCGTGCAAGCGAATTCGTATGTGTTTGAAGCGAGGCTTCCTTGTTCCGAGCGTCAGGACCACGGCCAGGAAGATGACGGCGGCGACGGAGGATGCGAAGGCCGCAACTAGCGGCCAGAAAGACTGCATGACATCCGGGGCGTAAAGGATAAATTCAACACCAGGAAGCGGAATGTCCCACTTGAGTGCCGGCGCCACAAGGGCGAACCCGAGAGAGCATCCGATCATTACCGGGACTGCACATTCACCCATAACGAACAGCGTTCTGGCAGAGGAGCCTGCGCCGAGAATTTCCAGTAGTGCGACACGGTGCTCACGCGCAGACGACCCGGTACGGGCGGCCGCTATCAGCAGAGCGGATGCCGGCAGCAGAAGAAAGCCGACAAGGCCGGCGAGGAGCATATTTAGGCTCGGCAGTGATCTGCTTTCTCCCCAGTAAATCTCTTGCTGCTTTCCGAAGCCCGAGATCGCGTCCATGTCGTCACGGTCAAGCATGTCTCGTGAAGGACGTACATACGCGAATCGCTCCGACGGAGATTGCAATCCTTCCGGAGAAATGAGCCCTGCAAATTCTCCGTATCGGGAGCCTATTTTCTCCTTGTTTCCAGCTGTGAGCAGAGCAGGGGAGAGCACAGCCTCGCCGGGCTTCGGCCACTCTTCAAGACCAGGCGGAAGGGGTGAGTCGTCAGACAGAGGTTCTATATAGACCAAGAAGTGCTGGGTTCCGTCAACATCGTCGGTATCAGGCGCCCAAAGGGCCACCGCTTGTTCTCTGCCTTGGACGACCGGAACAGGACTTCTTGCAGCGCCGCGGATGTCGCGCCCCTCATACGTCGCTGCGGCCACGACAAGCGAGCATACGGCAAGAGTGAAAATGCAGGAAGAAAGACAGAGCGACCAAAGCCTCACTCGTCCGCTTTCAGCTGAGAAAGATGCCCTCCGGCCGGCAGCCAGCAACTGCAGGCTCAACCGCCTTCTGTTTAGCTCTCTCACCTGCACGCCCCCGCGTTCTGAGGTATGTCTTCTGTTAGTCGCCCGTCTCGTAGACGCATTTTCCGTTGGGCGTGCGCAGACACCTCGACGTCGTGGGTGACCACAATCAGACCACAACCCCACTTCTCGGGGAGGCTGTACAGGAGTTCCGAAACACTTTCCTTGTTGAATGTGTCCAAGGCACCAGTGGGCTCATCCGCCAGAATCAGGGAAGGCTCGTTGATGAGAGCGCGCGCGACAGCCACTCTTTGCCGTTCACCACCCGAGAGAGCTCCGGTTAGTTTCAGGTCCGGCGAGATACCGAGTTCTCGCAGCAACTCAGCGGCGCGAGAAAACGCATTCTTTTTGGGGAAGCCATTCAATAGCCCAGCTATGGCAACATTTTCTAGCGGGCTCAGTTCTGGAAGGAGCTCTCCGAATTGGAAGACCATGCCAATTTTCTCGCTCCGCAGGCGAGCCGCCTTACGAGATGAGAGACTTGTGATCAAAGATCCGGCAACGGTGATCGTCCCCCCTGATGGCCTCTGCAGACCGAGAATACATGACAGGAGAGTTGATTTACCGCTACCGCTAGGTCCTGAAACAGCAAGAGACTCAGCACGCCCCAATTGAAAGCTCACACCATCCAGTATCCTCCGACTATCGACTTCGTACGACAGTCGGTCCAGCTTGAGGACTGGCTCCATGCTTATATCCTTGCCTTAATCGCAATATGACGAGCAGGTCCCCCTGCCGGGAGGCGGGAGACCTGCTCAAGAATTTAGTTACTACGAGCGGGACCAGCCGCTGCAGTCGTCCGGCCAGTTATTGATGTACTCGCAAGCCTTGATGGCGGCAACGCCCAGCTCAATATCCTTGCTCACGTTCTCATTTCCATTTCCCCGCTTCTCCCAGAGCACGTCCACGTCTCCGGTAAGTCTCTTCTCATACTCGGCCTTTACCGGGTGGCCGTCAGCCTTCCGGTCCTTGACCCAAACGAATACGTAATCCACGCCGCATTTGGTGCGATTGCAGTTGTCCGTCCAAGCGGCGGCCCCATCGGTGCTTGCCGAGATCGCGTAGGCAGGGCTGGCACCAAGAAGTAAAAGGCCGCCGATGATCGCACCGGCTGCCTTTTTGATTCGCTTGTTCATCTATTTCCTTTCATAGGGCGGAAACGGATTGTTGATTCATCCCCGGGTGGTCAAATGGAGCTAGCCCGAGAATGGAGCCCTGAGCGCAGTTGCACCTCAAGAAAAAACTGAGCGCCTACCCTTTGGTTTGCCTACTTCGGCAGTTCCGCGATCAGTTCCCGCAGGAGAGGATTAGACCATGCACAGCAATCTCTCAGTGCTCAGTGGTTGCTGCGGTCGTGCTTTCTGTGGGGCTGCACCGTGAGCTGCTGAACACGAGCACGAAGCGCCTCTACCGAGAGTTTCGGCGGTGGTCGCGACCTGGTAGAACTCTGCCAACCAGATCACGTGAATATTAGCCCGCAGGTCGCGCAGGTTTCGAAAGCCCCCGTGTGATTGGCCGCAGCTGAGCACTCAGTCAGAACCTGGGAAAACTTTGCCGTCGGCGTCAACTGAAGAGCAAGGATGGAAAGGTCCGAATAGTTGCACTTGAGGGTCAAATGATCATTGCGTCGTTGCTGACTTGTTATCTAAATCGATGGTGGCGGGTTCTTCCTTTGGCGGACACTGTACCTTTGATCCGTTTCATGCATTTACGGTCAAGATTCGACTTTCATCCCTTATTTGCACCGGTGCCTCGCGCATCTGAGTCGGCGTGTTGTAGCCACATTGGTTGTTGTGCCGCCCGCTTTGAGGGTGTACGACGCGCTGGAGGTGACGGCCGATCAGGACCCGAAGTGCGGGGCTGGCCTTGGGCCGCACGCCGGCTTCTGGGCATCGCCGCCCGCGATTGGGTGAACTGCTCCTCCCGCCAGCCTCGTTGGTCGCGCTCTCCTTGCGGCGGCGGGGTGGAGGCTTCCGGCGATGCGGGGCGTCGGCCTCAGGCACATACGTGCTCTGAGTAGGCGAATTGAGCCATGGCGGTGACCGTGCGTGCAGGCCGGTCGCTATCGGAAGCCGTCGAACTGCCTTAAGCGTGCTGCGAGTTGTTCTGAGGGGACTTGGATGGTTACGGACATGACAATCAGCCAACTTTGATCCCCCCTCTTGATCAGCTCTCGCTGAACCAGTCATGATCTTGCACTTGTGCGCAAGGTGTGTTGCCTTATGTGCTCAGTGTGAAAAGGGGTGGGGGAGTGCTCGCGTCGGTGTCTGCGCGTGTGCGGATGTTGATCGTGCTGGTGGCGCTGTCCGTGATCGCGGGCGGCGGCTGGCTGGTCAAGATGACTGCCGGTGACGCCCCTAGGCAGGATGATTACGCCTACCGTGGGCCTCAACCCGCCGCACAGCAGAATCCGGTGACGCCGCAGCAGCGGCGAGCGCAGACCAAAGACAAGGCGAAGCCGGTCAAGCCGCACGCGTTGCCGGCGACGAAGAGCAAGCCGGCCACGGCTGCGCAGATCGAGTTGCTGAAGCAGAATCAGCGGCAGTTGCGCGCAGCGAGCCCCAAGCCCCCGCACACCCCCGGCGGTTCTCGGGCAGCTGGCCGTACCGTTACTCAGACCTCCTTCACTACCCGGGTTGAGGCGGCAGCTGCAGCCTCGTACAACAGCGGTGCGCTATACCAGGTGAGCACCGATCCGTTCGGGAACGCCGCCGCGCAGCAGGGCGGTTGGCTCATGGCACTGGGCAACCACATCGGGGCCGCAGTCCCGGGAGAGCCGCTGCAGGTCAAGGCGTCAATCTGGCAGTCCGGTGGCACCAACGATGAGGTGCACCCGGTGAAGGTGCGTTGGAAGGTCGACTACTACGGCTGTCGCCTGAGCAACGACGACGTGCAGTGGTTCGACTTTGGGCAGACCGTCCAGGCCCCCACCCTGAACACCGACAAGGTATTCCCTGAGGTCAACGCGTCGTTCACTGTGCCGACGACGGAGTGCACACAGCAGGTCCCCAGCTTCACCATCTGGGCATGTACGACTGTGACGGATGACCCAACGGACACGGAGTCCTGCGGCTCGCACAACATGTTCTACATCGTGCCGTCCCTGCCCGAGGGTGCTGAATGCGCTGCGTTTTGCGGTGACGCGAGCGGCGCGGCCGGTACGACGGTGATGCGGGCAGACCCGGTGAACACGGCGACCGGCGCGTTCACGGAAGCCTTCACCGACGCCCAGGTGCCAGCTCCCGGCGTGCCGCTGCGGGTTGGACGGGTCTACTCCTCCGACAACACCGAAACCGGTGCGCTCGGTAAGGGTTGGCAGCTGCCGTGGGAGACGCGGCTGAAGATCGAGGCCGACGGTGATGCAGTGCTGGTCGGCGAGGGCGGCACCCGGCACACATACACCAAGAACTCCGGGGGGACGTTCACCACTCCCGGCCAGGCACGTTCCAAGCTGGCCGCCGAGGGCAGCGGCTACAAGCTCACGACCGCCGACCAGTCGACATATGCCTTCAACGCCTCTGGCCAGCTGACCGCGGTCGAGGACCGCACCGGCCGGGGCCTCTCCCTGACCTACACGGGTGGCAAGCCCACCACCATCAGGGACGCCGTCGGACGTGCTGCGAAACTCGCCTATGCAGGTGACCGGCTCGACACGGTGACGCTGACGGACGGCCGGGTGGTCGACTACAGCTACACCGGCGACCGACTGACCGGCGTGACGGCTCTGGACGGGAAGACGGAGACGTACGGTTACGACGCCTCTGGCCGCGTCAACAAGGTGACGGACGCCCGGAACAAGCAGGTCACGTTCAACACGTACGACACTCAGGGCCGGGTCGCATCCCAGACGGACGCCCTGGGGCACGACACGAAGTTCACCTACTCCAAGAATGGTGTCTTCGACCAGGTCGACGTCACGGCCCCGGACGGCGGCGTGTGGACGGACGTCTACTACAAGAACGTCCTGTTCACTCAGATCGACCCGCTGAACAACAAGAGCTACTACCGCTACGACAAGTTCTTTAACCGCACGAGCTCAATCGATGCCGAGATCCGCAGAACCGAGTGGGATTATGACAATCAGGGTCGCTTGAAGCGCCGGTCCAATGCCGCCTCGGACGAGGAGTGGACGTACGACGCCAAGGGCAACGTGGCCACGTACACGGACGGCGAGTACAACGACTACACCTTCGGCTACAACGCGGCCAACCAGGTCAGCACCGTCGAAGACCCGCTGGGCAAGACGACGTCTTACGGCTACAACGCCACCACCGGCCTGCTGGAAACCGTCACCACACCGCGCGGCAAGACCACCAGGTACGGCTATGACGCCGACGGCAACCTGACGTCGGTCACCACCCCAAAGGGCAACAAGACCACCTACACCCACTTCCCGTCGGGACAGGTGAAGACGGTCGTCGACCCGCGCGGCAACGTCACCGGCGCGGACCCGGCAAAGTACATGACCTCGTACACCTACGACCCTGCGGACCGGGTCAAGACGGTCACCGACGCGCGTGGCAACACGACCTTGTATGACTACGACGAGGTCGGCAACCTCACCACGGTCACCGACGCCGCCAAGCGCGTCACGGTCTACGGCTACAACGACGCGGGCCGTCTGAAGACGATCACCGACCCGGCGCTCAAGCAGACCATCCTCGACTATGACCCGGCCGGCCGCCTGAGCAAGGAGATCAACCGCCGAGGCGCCACGGTCGCCTACGAGTACGACAAAGCTGGCAACCAGGTTCAGGTGGTCACCGCCCGCGGTAACGCCACCGGCGCCGACGCGAAGCAGTACACCTGGAGGATCGGCTACGACAAGGTCGGCAACCGCAAGACCGTCACCGACCCCCTCGACAAGACCACCGCCTTCACCTGGGACGCCGACAACCGGCCGCTGTCGGTCACCGATCCGCTCAAGCACACCCGCAGCGTCACCTACGACGACAACGGCAGCGTCGTGAAGACCACCGACGGCCTCGGCCACGGCATGACGCTGGACTACGACGAGAACAACCGGCTGAAGTCGTCGAAGACCTGGGCCGGCTACCTCACCACCTACGAGTACGACGACGACAGCCACCTGTCGGCCGAAGTCTCCCCGGAAGTCGAGCGCACCACCTACACCTACGACGACGACGGCAACCTCGCCACCGCCGTCGACCCGCGCGGCAATGTCACCGGTGCGGACCCGGCAAAGTACACCTGGAAGTACGGCTACGACGCGGCGGGCAACCCCACGTCCGTCACCGATCCCCTCGGCCACCAGCGCAAGACCGGCTACGACGCCGTCGGCAACGTCGCCTCCATCACCGATGCCCGCAACAAGCAGACAGTCTACGAGTACGACGAGCTCAACCGGCCGAAGAAGGTCACCGCCCCGGACACCGGAGCGACCGCCTTCACCTACAACAAGGCCGGCTTCCTCGAAACCAGCACCGACGCCAACACACACACCAGCGTCTACGGCTACAACGACGAAGGCCAACTGACGTCGGCCAAGAACCCGCTGGGCAAGACGGTCGCCTACGAGTACGACCTCGACGGCAACCGCACCAAGTACACCAACGCCCGCACACAGACCATCACCACTACCGTCGACGCGCGCAACCTGCCGACGAAGATCACGTACTCCGATGGCACCCCGGCACAGACATATGGCTACGACGACGCGAGCCGCCTGAAGACCGTCACCGACGCCACCGGCACCCGCACCCTGACGTACGACGACGACGACAAGATCCAGACGATCACGTCGCCTGGCGCGACCAAGCCGTTCACCTACATCTGGAACACCGACGACACCCTCAAGTCGCGTGCCTACCCGGACGGCCGGACCACCAGCTACGGCTACGACAAGGTCGGCCGGACCAAGACCCAAACGACCAACTCCAAGGCCGTCTCCTACGGCTACGACAAGGCGGGCAACCTCACCTCCGTCACCCTGCCCACCACCACGGCCCGCACCGAGACCCGCACCTACGACGAGGCCGGCCGCCTGGCCACGCAGACCACGCCCACCGTCAACAACACCTTCACCTACGACGACAACAACCGCCTGGTCAGTGACAAGCCCGGCTCCGGGTACCCGACCCGCTACGCCTACGACGACACGGGCCGAATGGCCCGCGTCTGCACCGACACCTCCGCCACGTCCTGCCTGACGGGCACTGCCGGCACCACATACACCTACGACAAGGTCGGCAACCTCAAGACAGCGGCCAGCTCGGGCTCGACGACCACCTACGCCTACGACGACGGCGACCAGCTGCAGTCGG
Organism: Streptomyces sp. NPDC006235; assembly: GCF_040613735.1. Lineage (NCBI taxonomy): Bacteria > Bacillati > Actinomycetota > Actinomycetes > Kitasatosporales > Streptomycetaceae > Streptomyces > Streptomyces sp. NPDC006235. The sequence goes on along the minus strand of NZ_JBEXSR010000030.1, from coordinate 8,189 downwards.
CGACGAGCGGCACGACGACCACGAGCTTCGGTTATGACGCCGACGGCGACCAGACCAAGGACGACGACGGCACCTACGCCTACGACCCGGCCGGCCGCCTCAAGTCCGCCACCATCGGCAGCAACACGTACGGGTTCACCTACGACGCCGACGGCAACCGCACGACGGTCAACAAGAACAACGCGCTCGCCGGAACGTCCCGCTGGGACATCAACAACCCGCTCCCGCAGCTCGCCACCGACACCAACGCATCCGGCGCCCTGCTCGCGGACTACCACTACGACCCCGACGGCACGGCCCGCTCCATGGACCGCACCGCCGGCACCTACTACTTCACCCAGGACCGCCAGAATTCCACCAGCGCGGTCTACGACGCAGCAGGCGCCGACAACTACCGCTACACCTACAGCGCCTGGGGCTCCCCGACCGGCAAGGCCACCATCACCGGCGGCCAGACCAGCCCCTTCGGCTACACCGGCCAGTACAAGGACCAGCACCTCCCCGACCGACTCCAGCTCCGCGCCCGCTCCTACGACACCGCCCAGCGCCGCTTCACCACCCAGGATCCGATCCCGGCAGCCGCGGACAACCCCAACCAGTCGCCATACAACTACGCCGACAACGACCCCGCCAACCTGGCGGACCCGTCCGGCCAGTGCGTGATGTGCGTGGGCGCCCTCATCGGGGGTGTTGTCGGCGGTGGCGTCTACGCCCTCACCCACCAGGACGACTTCGACTGGGGCGATTTCGCAGCCGCCACGGGACAAGGAGCCGTCGTCGGGGCGGTCGGCGGATTCCTCGCCCCGGCGGGTACCGCCCTAGCAACCCAGCTCGGCCTGCAGGGCGGACGGGCCCTGGCTGTCACGGTTGCCACAGACGCAGCGATAGGAATGGGGCTCACCTGGGCCATCAACACCGCCCAGTGTCAGCCCACCACACCCACTGATCTCCTCATCGGTGCACTCACCGGGGGTTTGGCTGGCCTTGCTAAACCCGCCTGGGGAGCCCTCAAGGGAATATTTGGGACTAAGGCAAACCCGTTCCCCAGTATTAATGTCAACCCCCGCGCCATCGTTTCTCCGCGCACGGTGTACCGGGGAGACACGAGAAATCCCGCCGATATGTTCGCTTCTGGTATCACGCCGAGGCCCGGTGCAACAAACACTGATCTGCTGCAGTACGGAGTTCACAACACTCCGTCTGTGTGGATCGGTACGAGTGCGAAAGCGGACCGTGCGATGGCTTTCCCGAAGGGGCGAAAGCCCGGGCAAGGCGCATGGGTTTATACGATCAAGCCGCAAGGTCCTGGGATCAGCATGAATAAGGCGTTGAGCTTCATGTATCCACACCGTATCGAAAAGGAGATCGTATATCCCGGCGGTATAACCCCATCTGAAATTCTTGGTGCGCAATGGTATGTGAACGGAGTTCCTAGGGGTGACTTCGTGCGCAACCCCGGCTACGGTGGTCCGTCGTGACGATAATAGACCTGCAGGTTGTGTCCACCAGTGGTGAGACGCGGAATGTTCGTGTCTCGCACTCGGAAGAGCCCCCGTGGACCCTCCTGGTAGTGGATCCGCAGGGTCGCGACTATCGCGGGAGGGGGCAGGACCTCTATGAAGCCCTACGCCAAGTGCGTGAGGAGATGGAGGCAGACTCCCTGATGCTCTGCTGTAATGGAGCAAGGAAGAACGCTCATCCGTCCCCGTCCATGTCAGCTGCGGGAGCAGATTTTGTTTACCTCATGCCTGCCTACAGGTTGCTCACGCTGAGGGATATATTCCCCCTTCTTGGGCCTGCCCCGCCAGGAAGCGTCGTTAGCGTGAGAGAGCAGTCGAATTACTATAGGGCTAAGCTGATGTCGAGGAAGTACTTGATTCAGTGGTGCAACCCTGTCTCATGGGTAAAGGTCCTTGAGGCGGCTCTCAAAGGGCCCAGAAACTGGCAGCCGGAGATTTCGCAAGACGGGGTTCTTACATGGCACTGTTGATTTAGGCTGACGTCTACTGCGGCAGACATGAACATTTGTCCGGCTTGCTGGCCCTCCACTCCGTCCAGCGCCTGCCGATTTCGGGCTGGGTGCAGTAGCGGTATACCTGGCGCGCCAGCATCAGCGGCCCCGGGCTGGATCTTCACCACATGCAGCTCGACGGAGTCCGGTGCTGCCGACGGACGACAGCGGGCCGCATCCCGGAAGACGGAGAAGACCGGGCGCACGCGTCCGGACGTTCACATCATCCAGTTGAGGTCGGCGCTTGTGCCCCTCCGACCGGGTCCGAACAGTGCGCCGCGCGCCGTCAGCGGCCGGCGTCCTGGGGCTGTGCCCCGGCTTCGGCCGCAGCGGTCGGCTTCGGAGCAGGCGCGGTGTAGAAGACGGACCTGCCCTGCTTGGTGCGTTCGGCCTGGCTCTTGGCCACGAGTCCCTCGAGGGTGACGCGCACGACCTTGGCCGCGATGTCGCGATCGGGGTGAGCCTGGTTGAGTGCTGTGGAGATCTCCGCAGCGGAGCGTGGTTCCTGCTGCTCGGCGAGGTGGCGGCGAATGAGCTCGACCAGGGTGGGCTGAGCCGCCTTCCCCGCGCCCGCAGTCTTGGCCGCGGACTTCCTGGCCGCTTGCCGTCCCGGCGCGGCAGTGGACGTTCCTCCCTTCTGCTTTCCACCGGGCGAGGCGGCAGCCTTCTTGCGTCGTGGAGAGGGCAGCGCGGCGGTCCTGGACTCCTGTGCAGGCTTGGCCGGTGCCGTCGTGATGCCGAGTGCCTGCTGCATGCTCACCAGCACGCTGTGGTCGTGCTGCAGAGCGGCAAGCTGCTCCTGCAGGGAGGCGATTTCCGCACTGATGCGTTCCTGTTCCTTGAGGTTCGTCTCGAGGTCGCCGGTCACCTGGGTGATGTACTGCGATGCCAGTTCAGTGGCGGGAGTGGTTGTCTCGAGCATGGCGCTGACCTTTCAAGGGCGTTGGAGGGGTGCTGCGGGGTGCTGCCTGTCTACGGGTGAGGTCTCGGCGGCCCGTGAGCGCACCGCATGTGCCGCAAGATGCGTTGGTGTAGGGATAGTACGGACAGGTGGACCCGATTGTTCCCGCCGAATCGTGTCCTTTGTTTGGCGCTGGCCTCAGAGCTGCGGTGTCGGGTGACAACGAGGCAGTAGGAGAGCAGGTGTTCGCGTCTGCGGCTGAGGCAGGTGCCAGAAGACTTCATCCGTCTGCCTGCTGTGATGCCATGCACTCAGGATGCCTGTGGCCACCAGCCGGTCGAGCAGGTCTCCGGTCTACTGCGGGGGAGTGGCCCGCGCAGGCCAGCGAGGATGTCCATGTCGGTGCTGTGCTCGGCCTGGGCGGGGGAGTGCGCGGCCAGTACGAGAGCGGTCAGTCGCAGGGCGGGCGCTGCGGCCGTCGTCCCAGTGATGTCGGCGCAGGCATCGTTCAGGCGGCCGGAGGCGAGGCGGGGTGGGTGTCGATCCATGACAGGCCGCCGAGGTCGAGTTGGTGTCGGCCGCGGGTGACGGCGACGTAGGCGAGGCGGGCGTCGGTGTCGCTGACCGGTTCTGGGATCGGGTGGCCGTGCGCGTCGAGTTGATCGGTGTCCTTGGGCGGGGGGAAGTCGTGGGCGATTCTGACAGTGGGCCATTCGCGGCCCTTCGCCGTGTGGGCGGTGGAGACGGTGACGTCGGCGTCCTTCTCGTCGGTGAGCTGGTTGATCGCGGCGAGGATGGCGTCGGGTCCGTGGGTGTCGACGAGATCCACGAAGGGCTGCAGGTCACCGCCGGCGGGGTCGTGTCCGGCGTACTCCTGCAGTTCGCCCCACGAACTGAAGAGGACGAGTTCGGGGTGGGAGGTCCGACGGCCGTCCTTGAGGTCGCGGGCCGCGAGCGCCAGGGCGGCCAGGGTGTGCCCGCCGCGGGTCAGCGCGACGCGGTGACCGTCGCCGAGCAGGCGCATGACCTCGGTCATGGCGCCGATGTTAGTGCGACACAGCACTGCGTCGGGGCAGTCGAGATCCCCGACTTGTGCGGGGATGGTCTCGGTGCCGGTGAGCCGGATGGGGGCGTCGGCGAGCGCCAGCCATCGGTTGGCCTCTTCGGCGATCAGTGAGCCGAAACGGAAGGAGCGGGTCAGGGTGAGCGGCATGGCGTCGAATCCGGTCATCACGTCCCTGGCGCCGCGCCAGCCGTAGATGGCCTGGGCGGAGTCACCGACCATGACGAGCTGGGCATGGGTGCGCTGGGCGGCGAAGACCTTCTCCAGCACAGGGTTGGTGTCCTGGGCCTCGTCGAGGAAGAGGAAGTCCGCTTCGAGTCTCGGTTCGGTCAGGGCCCACATCTTCAGGTAGTGGTCGTGCTCGAAGCGGACCACACCCTGCTCGGGGTCGTGCAGGTCGGCCCATGCCTTACGGGCGAACGGCAAAACCTGGTGAGCGAGTTGCGCGTGCTCGTCGGCGGTGTCCAGGCCGCGCAGGTTCGGTACGTGGTGGCGGGCCAGGGTGCGGTCGGCGGAGTAGCAGTAGCGGGTCACGGTACGCAGCACGGTGTGGGACAGCGCTCTGGGGCTGACGTCGTGGGAGCCGATGCGGACCGGGCGGGTGATGCCGAGTGCCTGGCCGGTCTTCCACGCGGGCTGGCGGGGGCTGTTGAGCCGGTTCGCGTAGCGGTGGCCGACGGCGGCGTAGGCCGTGGCGTGGGCGGTCTTGCACACCACCGTGCGAGGGAAACGAGTGGCGGCGTCCCGGGCGATGTCCTTGTTGAAGGCGAGGTAGCGGCCGCCGCGGCGGGTGCTGGCGGCGAGCAGGCCGAGCGTGCTGGTCTTCCCCGTCCCGGCGCCGGCCTGCAGGACGAGATGGTGGCCGGCTTGGAAGGCCGCGACAGCGTGGGCTTGTTCATCGGTAGGCGTGGGCAACGAGGCCTCCGTTAAAGAGAGGAGAGAGATCGAAGAGCGGCGGGAAAGGAGCCAACCGCCGGCTGCGGGCGAAGGGGAGAGAGGAGGACCGTTACGGCGCTATGGGTACGCGGTGGTGCTGACGGTCGTGCAGGAGGCCAGCCGCGCAGGCCAGGACCTCTTCTGGGGTATGGCGGGCGAGTAGGCTTTCGAGCTGTTCCTTCAGGCGGCGGGCGCGTTCTTGTTGGTCCCGGGCAACACCTGCGTTCACCCGCTGGCGCAGTACGTCCTGGGGGTGCTGGCCCATGGCGGTGGCGGCCTGGCGCAGGGCCTGGTCGGCGGCGTGGCTGAGTGCGATGTTGAGCACGACCTGGCCGTGGCGGTCGGGGTAGTGGGTGGTCAGCACGTCGATCGGCAAGCGCGTACCCAGCCGGCGCCGCAGCGTATGCAGGGCGCCGCCGGGATGGCGTGCGCGGTGGAGCGCCATCAGCCGGGTGCGGTCCGCTTTCGCGGCCAGAGGCACGCCACCGCATGCCTCTCTAAGTTCGCCGTGGTTGGCTGGTCGGGTCAGGGTGATCTCGACGGCGAGGTGCGGTGTCATGGTCGTACTGCCTGTCGTGCACGGCCTGCAGGGCCGGGGCGCCGGGCGGGGGCGGGCAGGCGGGTGTGGATGTGCGCGTGGTGGCGGATCGGGTCGAAGGGCTCGAAGTCGGCCACCGCCAGGTCGGCGGCCGTCGGGGTGGTGGCATGCTGCGGGCAGCGCTGGGCGCGCCAGCGCAGCTGCTCGGCGTAGGGGAGGCGATTGAGATCGTAGACCGCCATGACGTCGGCGGACAGAGCCAGTTGGCCGTCCGCCGCGGTGGCGGGCATCAGCCTCCAGGTGCCGGCAGGGGCGTCGGGGGTGAGCAGCGGGCTGGTGCAGCGGTGACGGCGCCGGGTCTGGGCGACGCACTGGATCTCGTCCACCGGCCGGGCAGCGATGTAGCGGACATACAGCAGCTGCACGATGGGCCGGGCCGGCCGACAGACGGCCGGCTGTGACGGCGGACTGTCCGGCGAGGCCGGGGCAGGGGTGAAGGTGCCGGTGTCGATCAGGCGGCGGGAGCGCACGGCCAGCGACCGGCGCAGGTCGGCCAGCTCGGGGTGAGGAGGGGGCGTATCCCGGGAGGGGCAGACGGCGGCATGCGGCAGACGGCACCAGTTGCTCCCGTCCCCGGCCGGGTGGGCGACGCCGGAGCTGACGTGCCAGCGGCACACGGCCGGGACCTGAGCGGTGGGCAGTTCGTGGGGATGCAGACGCACCGGCCGGCGGTCGCTGCGGTGGTACCACTCGATCCGGTTGCCGCACTCGCGGCACCGGTCGCTCTGGCCGCAGCGCAGCAGCCGGCTCGCGCCGCCGGGGGTGACCTGCAAGGAGCGGCGCACGCGATGGGTGATGGGGCTGCCGTCCCAGTGCCGGGACGGTGGAGGTGTGGAGCGCATGCGCGCGAACCTGCCAGCCAACACGCCGAACCCCCGGCAGCGCTGCCGGGGGATCACCTGCCCGGCCGCACCTGGTGCGACTGACATGCGAATGGCCGACCGTACGTTCGAGTGGGTCTCGTCGGTTCGGGTGATCCGCGGTGGCCGCTCGGACGGGACCTCAGTCCCCGCCCGTTCCCGGCAGATCGTGCCCGCGGCACAGCGTGCCGAAGAGCTCGTCGAACGGGATGCCCAACGCATGGGCAAGCGCGTGCCAGGTCTTCAGTGTGCCGATGGTGCGGCCCTGCTCGATCTCGATGACGGTGCGCCTGGCCAGGCCGCTGCGGGCGGCGAGCTCGTCGTAGGTCCACCCGCGCGCGGCCCGCAGACGCGCGAGCTCCAACCGCAGCGCGTCGAGGTCCGGATCGGGTGGCAAGATCGTCACCCGTCCATCCGACGGTGCAGAACCCTGCCCTGTCAGTGCAGACCTCTGCCCTATTTCTGCAGGTGACGGCAACGGTGAGAGGGCAGACGTCTGCACTATGGTGGGCCGCCGCCCCACAGCCCCCGACGAACCCGGCGCGCACGCAGCAGGAGGAACACGCGCCCATGAGGCTGCGCACAGCATGCCCGGCGACACCACGCGCCTGGACCGTGGAACTGCGCCCGCACCCCAGCGGGCTCGTCCTCGTATGCCGCCAATGCCCGCACGGCAGCGGACAGGTCACCGCAGGCTCCGCCCGCTCGGCCGCCCTCGCCCACCTCGCACGACACGCACGCGGTGACCTGCTCCCACCCCACCTGCGCACCTGCCAATGCCACGAGCGCGGCTGTCACTGGCACCCCCGCCACCGCGGCTGCGCCGGCCCCATCCACCTCCTCCTCGCACGCGAACGCGGCGGACGCCTCTGGCGACTCGCCGACACCTGCAGCGCCTGCGCCGCAGCAACAGCACACGCCGCCGTCGTCCCCGACACAGCCCTCGCCCGCGCCCCGCACCCAACAGTGCCCCGGCGCCGCAGACGAAGCCCGAGGGGGCCGGGTGAGCGGGTCCGAGTCCGCGAAATGCTCAGCTACCTGGCCGCCGCCCTCCCCGAAAGCACCCCGGCCCCATCACGCCTGCTCGCCTTGCAGTGTGCGCTCCGCGTGGACACAGCCATGCAGGTCCGACTGCCCAAAGGCATGCTGCGCAGCCTCCGCCTCGACACACCAGACCTGTGGCGCGAGCTGGAACACGCACGATGGCTACGCATCGGCCCGGCAAGCGCCGCCAACGAAGTTGAGGCTGAACTACTCGATGCCGCACTGCTCAGCCAGGCCCCCGCCCGCCCCGACCGCACGCAAGCAGCAGACTGGGCACTTCGTGTCGCCAGCTCCTCGACGGCAGGGACAGCGGCGGGGCCACTGCTGCAGCTGGCCTGCCTCTACCTCACTGCCCACGCCGATCCGGATTCCGGCACCGGCTTGACCGGGCTCGACCAGATGGCCCGCGCCTGTGGGGCCCAACCCGCTGACGTGCCCGACGCACTTGATCAACTGGCCGGGACAGGATTCCTCCAGTCCTGGCAGACCTGCCGGGAATGGGGAGACCTGTACTGGACTCTGACGGGCCTTGAGGGGAAGACGCAGTATCGAACTGCAGCCTGTCCTGGCATTCCACGAGGCCACGCACCGTCAACCTGTTGAGGTCGCCGCTCAGTTGACGCGGGACCTTCACGGCCATGAGCAGCAGGCACAAAAGGATCAACACCTCGTGGTGCTAGGTGTATTGATCACGAGCGTTGTTAACACTGGCCGGGCTTGATCATGGCGAAGGCCCCCGTGTGTGGTGGAGGTGTCGAATCTTCACCGCACGGAGG
>NZ_JBEXSR010000029.1:10003-118670 GCF_040613735.1 Streptomyces sp. NPDC006235 | reverse complement strand
AACACCAGGCGCCCGGGGACCCGCCCCCCCCACCCCGCGGCCCTTTCGTCCCCGTCAGCGAGTGCCGACCGCCGCGCGCACGGCCCGGCGGGCCATCTGGCAGTCGTCGTGCAGCCGCCGCAGCAGCAGCCGCTGCTCCTCGCCGGACGGCGCAGCACCAGGGTGGGCCGGACCCGGTGCCGCCGGGGTCGTGTCGTGCATGGAACGCTGCACGGCCGTCTCGTACGTACGGATCTCCCGGGTCAGCACCAGCATCAGGTTCACCAGGAAGGCGTCCCTGGACGCCGGGCCCGCCGACTGGGCGATCTGGCTGATCTGCCGACGCGCGACCGGTGCGTCCCCGAGCACCGACCACAGCGTCGCCAGGTCGTACCCCGGCAGATACCAGCCCGCGTGCTCCCAGTCCACCAGCACTGGACCGGCCGGTGACAGGAGGATGTTCGACAACAGTGCGTCGCCGTGGCAGAACTGGCCCATGCCCTGCCGCCCGGCCGCCTGCGCGATGCCGTGCAGCAGCTTCTGGAGATCACCCAGGTCCCGGTCGGTGAGCAGGCCGAGCTCGTGGTATCGCGAGATCCGGGCCGCGTAGTCCAGCGGGGCGTCGAACGTGCCCGCCGGCGGCCGCCAGGCGTTGAGCCGGCAGATCGCGCCGAGTGCCGCCCTGATGTCCGCCCGCGGCGGCGCCTCGGCCGGGTGCCGCTGGAGCGCGGCCACCCGCCCCGGCATCCGCTCGATCACCAGTGTGCAGTTGTCCGGGTCCGCCGCGATCAGTCTCGGCACCCGCACCGGAGGGCGGTGCCGGACGAACGAGCGGTACGCCGCTATCTCGTGGCGGATCCGCTCGGACCAGGCGGGGGAGTGGTCCAGTAAACACTTGGCGACGGCCGAGCTGCGACCGGTCGTGCCGACCAGGAGCACGGACCGCCCGTTGCGGCGCAGGACCTGCACCGGGGCGAACTCCGGGCAGATGCGGTGCACGGACGCGATCGCCGTGCGCAGCTGCGCGCCCTGGGGGCCGGACAAGTCGAGTCTCCCGCTGAGCGGTTGGGAACCGAGGACCGCGCCGCGCCGTGCCCTGCCCGCACCGAGCACGGGGGCCGCCGGCCGCGCGGGGGCGAGGTAGGGGCCGCTGTCCGTGGGACGGGGGTGCAGCGACCGGGGCGGGGCGGACACGGAGGACGATGCTGCGTACATGGGCGAAACAGATCCCTTCGTGTGCCTGCGACGACAGTGCACCACCCGGCCCGGGCTCCTGGGAGCACCCTGGGGAATGTCCCTGCGGCGACCGGGTCGGGGTGGCGCGTTCCTACCTGACACCCGATGACCAGTGGCACACCATCTGGCGCACCCTGGCGAACCCTGGCGAATAGTCGCCCGGCAAGTCTCCCCGGGCTACTGTCAACTCAGCCGAGAACCTGGGGGCTTGACGTGAGCGGACAACCCAACACCCGGCTCGCGGACCTGTTCGGCCTGGCCGGCTGGTCCAAGGGCGAACTCGCGAGGCTGGTCAACCGGAAGGCGGCGGCCATGGGCCACCCCCAGCTGGCGACCGACACCTCCCGGGTGCGGCGGTGGATCGACATGGGAGAGATCCCGCGCGATCCGGTGCCGCGGGTGCTGGCGGCTCTGTTCACCGAGCGTCTCGGCCGTGTCGTGACCATCGAGGACCTCGGTCTGGTCCGGCACGGGCGTGCGGGGAAGCGGCAGGGCGGCGGGAGTGCGGAGTCTCCCGACGGAGTGCCGTGGGCGCCCGAGCGGACCGCCGCGGTCCTCACCGAATTCACGGGAATGGACCTCATGCTCAACCGACGCGGCTTGGTGGGCGCGGGCGCCGCGCTCGCCGCGGGATCCGCACTCAGCAGCGCCATGTACGACTGGCTGCACACCGACCCGGCCCTGGCTGCCGACGCTCCCGACCTCGACCATCCCCTGCACGCCGACCCCGCTGGGTTCGACCGCTATGAGGCCGCCCCCATCGGGTCGCAGGAGATCGAGGAACTGGAGCGCTCGGTCGAGGTGTTCCGCGCCTGGGACGCGGCCCGCGGCGGCGGGCTCCAGCGCAAGGCCGTGGTGGGCCAGCTCAACGAGGTGGGCGGCATGCTCGCCTACCGTCACCCACCCCATCTCCAGCGGCGCCTGTGGGGCGTCGCCGCCAACCTGGCCGTCCTCGCGGGCTGGATGTCGCACGACGTCGGCCTGGAGCCCACGGCCCAGAAGTACTTCGTCATCGCCGCGCACGCGGCCAGAGAGGGCGGGGACCGGCCCCGCGCGGGCGAGGCACTCTCCCGCGCGGCCCGCCAGATGGTCCACCTGGGCAAGCCGGACGAGGCCCTGGACCTGATGAAGCTCGCCACCTCCGGCTCCGGCGACGAGGTGCTGCCCCGCACCCGGGCGATGCTCTGCACCATCGAGGCCTGGGCACAGGCCTCCATGGGCAAGGGCCAGGCCATGCGCCGCACGCTCGGGCAGGCCGAGGACCTGTTCGTCTCCGACAAGGCCGACGTACCGCCGCCGGACTGGATGCAGACCTTCAAGGAGGAGGACCTCTACGGCATGCAGGCCCTGGCCTACCGCACGCTCGCCGAGTTCGAGCCGGGCGCGGCCGCGCATGCCCAGCACTACGCGGAGAAGGCGCTCGCCCTGCGGGTCGACGGCCGGCAGCGGTCGAAGATCTTCGACTATCTGTCGATGGCCTCGGCGTGCTTCATCGCGGACGACCCCGAACAGGCCGACCGGTACGCGCGACTGGCGCTGGTGTCGATGGGCTCCAACTCCTCCCACCGCACCTGGGACCGGCTGCGCCAGATGTACCGGCTCACGGCCCAGTACTCCGGTTACCCGAAGATCCAGGAGCTGCGGGAGGAGATCAAGCTCGCCCTGCCGAAGACGAAGGGCAGGGGCGGCAACCACGCACAGGCCTGAGTTTCCTATGCCGTGACCTTGGCGACGAGCACGCAGGCGTTGTCCGCGCGCTCGCCCTCGCCGAACTCCTGGACCACGGTCTGCAGGCAGTCCTGCGCGGTGGCGGTCCCGGTCAGACGCGGCGCCAGATCGAGGAGGAGGTTCGCGGCCGCCGTCCCGGTGTGCCCGGGTACCAGCCCGTCGGTGTGCAGGAGCAGCAGATCGCCCACCTCGAGGGTCTCTTCGGCCTGCCCGTAGACAGCGCCCGAGGTGGCGCCGAGCAGGACGCCGTCCGGTGCGTGCAGCACACGCCCCGTCCCGTCGCGGAACAGCAGCGGGGCGGGGTGTCCGGCCTGCGCCCACACCAGCGTGCGGGTTTCGGGGCGGTAGCGGCAGCAGACGGCGCTGCCGAGGGCGGGTTGCACGGTGGCGTCGAGTAACTGGTTCAGCCAGGCCATCAGCCGGCCGGGCGGGGCGCCGGCCATCGCCATGCCGCGTACGGCGCCGAGCAGCATCGTCATGTTCGACGTGACGCCGACGCCGTGTCCGGTGAGGTCGCCGACGCTGAGCAGCGTCTCGCCGTCGGTCAGTTCGAGCGCGTCGTACCAGTCACCGCCGATCAGCGTGTGCGTGGACGCCGACAGGCGCCGGGCCGCGAGGTCGAGGGTCCTGGGCCCCTGGTGCGGGAGCCGCAGGGAGCCGAGCCACGGCGGTAGCACGGCCTCCTGCAACTCGACCGCGAGCCGGTGCTCGGTGCGCGCGTCCTGCCGCCGGTCGGGGAGCGAGTCACGGGTCTCGCTCACCACCCGCTGGCTGCGGCGCAGTTCACTGACGTCCCGCAGCACGGCCCACATCGAGGCGGTGCTGCCGTCGGTGTCGAGCACCGGTTCGCCCATCATGTGCACGGTCCGGACGTCGCCGCCCTGGCGTGCGATGCGGAACTCGCCGTCGATGGGCCGGGCGTCGACGAGGCAGTTCGTGACCATCGCCGTCAGCTTCGGCCGGTCCTCGTCGAGCACCACGGACGGCAGCTCGTCGAGGGTGAGCGGGGGAGCGGAGGGGTCGCGGCCCAGGATCTGGTAGAGCTCCCCGGACCAACTGGCCTCGTCCGTCAGCAGGTTCCACTCGGCGCTGCCGACCCGGCTGAGCAGTGAGCCGGGCGCGGGCGCGGCGGGTTCCGGGGCCGCTGTGGGCAGGGGCCCGTCCCGCAGCTGGGCCAGGTGCTCGTCGAGGTCGTTGAGCTGGTGCAGGGCCAGGTCGTACAGGGCGCGCTGCCAGCGTCCCCGGGGGTGGTCCGATCCTGCTCCCTCGGCGTCGCGCCGCACGGCGTCCACGTCGCCCTTGAGCCGCCGCGTCTGCGAGATCAGCGCGTCGACCGAGCCGCCGGGCGGCTGGGCGGCTGGACGGTCCGCGGAGAGGTGGGACGGCATGACGCACTCCGATGCGGGGACGGTACGGCCAAGGCGGACGGAGGGACCGTTACGACTGTGGCACAGCCCGCGACGCCCTGTAAGGGATTTGGCAACACACGATACGGTGGTGCTTCTGGCATATGCCACAGTCTCACGGAGTTACTCCGAGGTAGGTGCGGAGCAGGCCCTCCGGAGGATCAAGTCGTAGATTACACAGGGGGTTTGACGGTCCGTCGGCACGGCGCCGCCCGGTTGCCGCACGTGTTCGACGACCCCGTGTTCGATGGCTTCAGTACCGCAGGACTCCGGCGATGCCCTCCGCCTCGCCGAGTGCGCCGTCCGGGACGAAGCGGACATCGGCTCCGGTCTCCAGGCACTGCTCGACGATCTCGTCCACGATGTCTTCGCGGGACTCGCGGGACTCGCGGGACTCGCGGGAATCGAGCCCGGCGCTCTCGGCGAGGATCAGGTGCTCCCCGGCCTCGCTGACCGTCACGCGGTAGTTCTCCTCGACGGCCAGCAGCCGGACGCGCCCGTCCCGGGCGCTCTGCCAGAGCTCGTCCACGCCGGCGGCGAACTCCCGCCGTCCGCGGGCCGTTTCGAGGGCGCGGGTCACGGCGTCCGTGTCCCTTCGGGCCTCCGCCTCGATCACCGGCCGGATGGCCTGCCACACGGACTCGGGCGTCCCGTGCGCGAGACCGCCGTGCGGGACGTGCGCCGCCCCCTTGGTGGCGCCGCCGACCTCGTCCAGCAGGGCGAGGGCGGCCGGCGGGCCGGTGACGTACAGCGGTCGCGGGTGCTCGCGCAGGACGGTGCTCATCGCGGTGTCGATCTCGCGCAGGAACTGGCGGGTGCGCTCCTCCCGGAAGGCGCTCGGCAGGTCGCCGATCCGCTCCTGCCGTTCCGGGTCGAAGTTCTCCACGCGGCGGGTCAGCGGGAAGCCGTCGGCGCGTTGTTCGACGACGCGGTCGGTGCCGCCGTTCCACAGGGTCGCGCGGTCCGCGGAGAGCGACAGCACCCAGAACGGCCGCTCCGCCGTGTGGGCGGAGACGAGGTTGCGGGTGAGGAAGGTGTCCGAGAGCACCACGCGTTCGGGTACGGACCGGGCGAGCGACCACACGTGGTGCTCACCGGAGGCGGCGAAGATCGCCAGGCCGTCCTCGGCGTGCGTCAGATCGACCTCGGACAGGGCCTGGTCGAGGTGGCGGGAGACCTCGGCCCGCCGCTCGCGGCCGACCGCCGGGTCGGCCTCCAACTGCCGCTTGGCCTCGGCCACCGCGTTGCGCAGCCGGACCTGGTCCTGGGTCTTGTAGGGATCGCGCCGGTGGGTCGGCGTCAGCACGGAGACCGCGGGATAGGGGCGCGGGCGCCGCAGTTCGGCAAGGGTCGCGGGACTCAGAACGTGCTCCATGACAGAACGATAGAGCGGATTGGCCATTAGGGCATTCGGGGCAATCAGCACCCCCCGGTCGAGGCGCGGCGGCCCGGAAGTTGGGGAGGTTTTTGCCGCTGGCCGATTTTCGACGGACGTCGCCCCGACAGGGAGCGGATCACCGGATATTGCGCATGCAAAGTCCGGCCGAAAGTGGGGGGGCGCGGGCCGCGCTCATGTTACGGGCGAGTTGACCGCACGCCGGTCGCTGTCACACGCTCGAAATCTAGATGGTCAATACAACTGATTTGCGGGAGGTACGCGTATGTGCGGCATCACCGGCTGGGTCTCCTTCGACCGCGACCTGAGTGCCGAGGGGGCGGCCTTGGACGCGATGACCGAGACGATGGCCTGCCGCGGCCCGGACGACCGCGGTGTCTGGGCCGAGGGGCCCGCCGGCCTGGGACACCGCAGGCTCGCGATCATCGACCTGCCCGGCGGCCGCCAGCCCATGACCGCCGCCACCCCGCACGGAACCGTCGCCCTGGTCTACTCGGGCGAGGCCTACAACTTCGGCGAACTGCGCGGCGAGCTCACCGCCCGCGGCCACCGCTTCACCACCGACTCCGACACCGAGGTCGTCCTGCGCGGCTACCTCGAATGGGGCGACGCCGTCGCCGAGCGCCTGAACGGCATGTACGCCTTCGCCGTCTGGGACGGCCGCACCGACCGGCTCCTGCTGATCCGCGACCGCATGGGCATCAAGCCCCTCTACTACCACCCCACGCCGGACGGCGTCCTGTTCGGCTCCGAGCCCAAGGCGATCCTCGCCAACCCGCTGGCCCGCCGACGCGTCGGCCTCGACGGCCTGCGCGAGCTGTTCACCATGGTCAAGACCCCGGGACACGCCGTCTGGGAGGGCATGCGCGAGGTCGAGCCCGGCACCGTCGTCACCGTCGACCGCACGGGCGTGCGCCACCGCGTCTACTGGGAGCTGCGGACCCGCCTCCACACCGACGACCGCGACACCACCGTCGCCACCGTCCGCTCGCTCCTCGACGACATCGTGCGCCGCCAGCTCGTCGCCGACGTGCCCCGCTGCACCCTGCTCTCCGGCGGCCTCGACTCCTCCGCCATGACGGCGCTCGCGGCCCGGCAGCTCGCCGCGCACGGCGAGCGCGTGCGCAGCTTCGCCGTCGACTTCGCGGGCCAGGCCGACAACTTCGTCGCCGATGACCTGCGCGCCACGCCCGACACCCCCTTCGTGCACGACGTGGCCCGGGACGCCGGCACCGATCACCAGGACATCATCCTGGACGCGGAGGCCCTCGCCGACCCCGGCGTACGCGAGAAGGTGATCAGGGCACGTGACCTGCCGGCCGGACTCGGCGACATGGACGCCTCGCTCTACCTGCTCTTCCGGGCCATCCGCGAACGGTCCACGGTGGCCCTGTCCGGCGAGTCCGCCGACGAGGTCTTCGGCGGCTACCAGCAGTTCTTCGACGAGGAGGCCCGCCGGGCCGACACCTTCCCCTGGCTGGTGAGCCTCGGCCGGCACTTCGGCGACGACGCCGACGTCCTGCGCCCGGAGCTGGTCAAGGCCCTGGACCTGGAGACGTACGTCGCCGACGGCTACCGCTCCGCCGTCGCCCGGGTCCAGCGTCTCGACGGCGAGAGCGACTTCGAGTTCCGGATGCGGCGGATCAGCCACCTGCACCTGACCCGGTTCGTCCGGATCCTGCTCGACCGCAAGGACCGCGCCAGCATGGCCGTCGGCCTGGAGGTCCGGGTGCCGTTCTGCGACCACCGGCTCGTCGAGTACGTCTACAACGCGCCCTGGGCGCTGAAGTCCTTCGACGGCCGGGAGAAGAGCCTGCTCAGGGAGGCGACCGCGGACCTGATCCCCCGGTCCGTCTACGACCGGGTCAAAAGCCCCTACCCGTCCACGCAGGATCCGAAGTACGCGGTGGCCCTGCGGAACCAGGCGAAGGACCTCCTGGCACGGCCGGACCACCCGGTCTTCGACCTCGTCGACCCGGAGCGGCTGCGGCAGGCCGCGCACCGCGACACGCCCGTGAGCGGCCAGGCCGCACGCCGGGGGCTGGAGCGGGCCCTCGACCTGGCCATGTGGCTGGACCTGTACGCACCCGAGGTCTCACTCGGCTGACCGGGGGATCCGCGCCCGCACCGGCTCACTCGGTGTCGTGGTCGGAGCCGCAGGAGCTGCCGTCCGGCGGGAGCGTGCCGTACAGCAGGAACGCGTCGACCTTGCGGTGCACGCACTTGGAGGAGCCGTAGCCGGTGTGGCCCTCGCCCCGGTTGTCGAGCACCACGGCCGACGACCCGAGCCGTTCGGCCGTCTCCACCGTCCAGCGGTACGGCGTGGCCGGGTCACCCCGGGTGCCGACGAGCAGCATCCGCGGGGTGTCGAGGTCCTTGACCTCGTCACGGATGAAGTCGGTGCCCTTGGGGCGGCCGTAGCACATCAGCACCTGGGTGAGCCGGTACCGGCCGAAGACCGGCGACGCCCGCTCGTACCGGGCGCGCAGCCGGCCGAGGTCCCTGCCGACCTGCTCGGCGGCGGGGCGGTCGGGATCGTCCGCGCAGTTCACCGCCATGAGCGCCGCCGACAGGTTGTCCAAGGGCACGTCCTGCGGGTCGGTGAGCCCGGCGTGCGCCGCCCGCCACGGCGGGTGGGCGACGCCCCCGGACGCGAAGGCCTCCAGGCGGCTGGTGTCGCCGTCCTCCAGCAGTTGCGCGACGGCCCGCTGCAGCGAGGGCCACAGCTCCCTGCTGAACAGCCCCTGCGCGAGGGCGCCCGCGAAGTCCTGGCCGGAAAACGCCTCGCCGAAGTCGGTCGGCACCGGGTCCCGGTCGAGCGACTCGACCACCTCGACGACGTGCTCCCGGGCCTCCCGCGGGTTCTGTCCGAACGGGCAGGCGATGTCCTCGGTGCACCAGGCGAGGAAGTTCTCCAGCGCGGTCTGCTGCCCCTGTGCGCTCACCACGCCCTGCTCGGCCAGCGGCTCCGTGAGGGTGTCGACGCCGTCCAGCACCATCCTGCCGACCTTGCCGGGGAACTGGGCCGCGTACACCGCGCCGAGTCGGCTGCCGTAGGAGAAGCCCAGGTAGTTGAGCTTGCCGTCGCCGAGCGCGTCGCGTATGACGTCCAGGTCGCGGGCGGCGTTCACCGTGCCGATGTGCCGCAGGACGGGACCCGAGTGCTCGGTGCACTCCGCCGCCGCGTCGCGCAGCTTGTCGAGTACGGCCTGCGGGTCGGCCACGGCCGCGTCGCCGTCCGTCGCCTCCAGCGGGTCGTCCGGGGCGTTGCCGCAGCTGACCGGCGAGG
This sequence comes from Streptomyces sp. NPDC006235, assembly GCF_040613735.1. Classification (NCBI taxonomy): domain Bacteria; kingdom Bacillati; phylum Actinomycetota; class Actinomycetes; order Kitasatosporales; family Streptomycetaceae; genus Streptomyces; species Streptomyces sp. NPDC006235. The sequence goes on along the minus strand of NZ_JBEXSR010000029.1, from coordinate 109,636 downwards.
AGCGGCCGACGCCCCGGGGATCGAAGCCGACCACGTCGTAGCCGTTCGTCAGGCCCATGAAGTCCTTGCCGGACATGGCGAGTTGGCCCACGCCCTGACCGCCCGGGCCGCCGAAGTTCAGCAGCAGCGAGCCCCGGGACTTTCCCGTGGCCCGGTAGCGGGCCAGGGCGAGATCGAGGGTGCCTTTCCCGGGCCGGGCGTAGTCGAGGGGGACGGTGACCTTGCCGCACTGGAGGTCCTTCGGCATGTCCTCGCCCTCGCACGCGGACCACTTGACCTTCTGGTCGTAGAAGCGGCCCAGGCCGGGCCCGGGGCCGTCCGCGGCCGGCAGCCCCGCACCCAGCAGGGCCAGCCCGGCCGCGCACGGAACCGCGCAACGCCTCACCGAGGAGCGCGTGGACAGCTTGGCCAGCATCGATGCCTCCAGGGGGCGCCCCACAGCGGACCGGGGACCGGCGCCCTCGCCCACCATAAGCGCGCACCGGAAGCCTCGCCTCCGGACGAGCGGGCGGGGGCGGAGTGCCTTATCCTGCGCGGCCGCGTCGCGCATACGAAGGGCTCTACCGCTAGTTCGACAACCGGGCCGCTCGATGGAGTGAAAGGCCGATAAGCCATAACTCGGATGGGCCGTCCGCGTTTTATCTCGTGCGGGTGAGTGCCCGCGACGATGTCTGGAAGGCAGGGAACCTATGAAACGGGTTACCCGAAACGGTGTGATCGCCGTCGCGGCCGCCTCGGGCGCGATGGCTCTGACCGCCCCCGCGTACGCCGGTTCCGGGGCGGAGGGCTCGGCGGCCGGTTCGCCCGGTGTGGTCTCCGGCAACACCGTCCAGCTGCCGGTGCACGTCCCGGTGAACGTGTGCGGCAACACCGTGAACGTGGTGGGGCTCCTCAATCCCGCCGCGGGCAACAGCTGCGCGAACAAGGACGACGGGCGGGCCGGCCGGCCCGCCAAGCCCGGCGGCGCGCTCGCGCAGGGCAGCGGAAAGGATTCCCCGGGCGTGGTCTCCGGCAACGGCGTGCAGCTGCCCGTCGACCTGCCGGTCAACGTCACCGGCAACACCGTGGACGTGGTCGGCATCGGCAACCCGTCGACCGGCAACGAGTCCTCGAACACCCCCGGCGACCGACCTGTCCGCCCCCACCACCCCGCCGGTCCGGACGCCGAGCCGCCCACCCCGCCCCGGCCGCACCCCGCCCCCGAACCGGCCCCGCGCACCGCCCCCCGTGCCCTGGCCCACACGGGTACGGACCACACCCTCCAGGCCGTCGCCGCGAGCGCGGCACTGGTGCTGGGGGGAGTCGTCCTGCGCCGACGGTTCCGCCCGGGGACCGACGACTGATGGGACGGCTCGCCCCGCGCGACCTGCCGGAGCCGTCACGGAGGCGGTGCCGTCACACCGCCTCCGCCACCCCCGTCAGCAGCACCATCCCGGAATCCCCGTAGTCCGGCAGGGTCGGGTCCGGGTCGATGTGGGTGACGTCCAGGTCCCGGGTCAGCGGGGTGAAGACCTCGGTCACGGTGTCCGGGCTGACCGGGCAGCCGGGCCAGCGGGACGCCGGGCCGATGCGGTAGGTCGGCATGTTCTCCATGAACGCGGCGACCAGATGGCCGCCCGGCTCGACGGTGCGGACGAAGGTGCGGCAGAAGTCGGCGAACTCGGCGAAGTCCTCCGTCGCGCCCTCGGCGACGAAGTGCATGGAGGCGAGTTCGTACGAGCCGGGCGGCAGGGTCCGGACGTCGGCGTGGACGACGTTCACATGCGCCAGCGCCCCGGCCAGGGTCGCCGGCACGTCCGGGTTGAGCCGTCGGCACAGCGCGTGGAAGGGCAGCCAGCTCGCGTCGAGGCGGTGGCAGATCTGGTCCCGGAGATAGGCGATGTTGCTCGCGCCCGCCTCCACGGCGTCGATCCTGCGGCTCGCGGCGGACGCGAGGATCAGTGGGTAGAGGTTGGGCCCCGCCCCGAACTCCACCGAGCGGGCGACGGCGCCGGGCCGGAAGCGGCGGTAGAAGGCGCTGTGGTGCGCGATGACCGCCGCGTCCGCGGGATGCACCTCGCGGTAGTTCTCGCGCAGGTAGTCGGCGACCGGCCAGCGGTCCCAGTCCACGTCGTCGTTGTGCGTCGTCATGGCCCTCTAGCCCTTCAGCCGCAGCGGGAAGCGCTCGGACAGCCGCGTCAGGGTGCTGTTCAGGCGGTCGATGTCGTCGTCCGAGTTGAGCGCCGTGATCTGGACGCGGAAGCCGACCCGGTCACGGGGCACGAGTGGATAGGCGGCGAGCGTCACGTAGATGCCCTCCTCCCACAGGTACGCGGCGACCGCGTCCAGGTCCGCGGGGTTGGCCAGCGGAACCTCCACGATGGGCAGCCGGTCCGTGTTGAGGGTGTTCACCCCGAGGCCGTCCAGGTGAGCGAGCACCCGGACCGTCTTGCGGTACAGGTCGGCGCGGATGACGTCGCCCCGCCGCTCGTTCACGTCCAGCCCGGCCAGCGCGGTGGCCAGCGACGCCGTCGGGGACGGCCCCGAGTAGAGATAGGGGGCCGCGGCGGTCTTGAGGCGGTTCTTGAGTTCCGGCGGCAGCGCCAGGAACGCGAGCAGCGACGAGTACGCCTTGGAGAAACCGGCCACGAGCACGATCCCGTCGTACGACTCCCCGGTGTGCCGCACCACGCAGTTGCCGCGCATGCCGTACGGGCAGGACTCGTCCGGCCCGCGTTCCCCGATCACGCCGAAGCCGTGCGCGTCGTCGACGTACAGCGTCGCTCCTTCGGCCCGGCACACCGCGGCCAGCGCGGGCAGGTCGGGGATGTTGCCGCTCATGCTGTTGACGCCGTCCAGGCACACCAGCCGGGGCGTGCCCGGTGGCACCCCGGCCAGCAGGGTGCGCAGCTCGTCGAGCCGCTCGGCGTGGAAGCGGTGCAGGGTCGCGCCCTGCGCGCGGGCCACCACGCAGCCGTCGTAGACGGTGCGGTGCGCGGTCGCCTCCACGAAGACGTGCCCGTCCTCGGCCAGCGCGGGGATCACCGAGGCGTGCACCAGCGTCAGCGTCGGCAGCAGCAGCGTGTCCGGCGCGCCCAGCAGCGCGGCGAGCCGCTCCTCGATGTCGAGGTACAGCCGCGGACTGCCCAGCAGCCGCGACCAGCTGGGGTGCGTGCCCCACGCGCGCACCGCGGGATCGACGGCCTCCATGATCTCCGGGTCCCAGTCAAAACCCAGGTAGTTGCAGGAGGCGAAGTCGGTCAGCCAGTGGTCGCCGCTGCGGATGTGCCGGCCGCGCACCTCGTCGAGGACGGCGTCGCTCATCGGGCTGGTGCGGCGCAGATGCTCCAGGTCCGTCCAGCGTGCCTCCCGGCGGCCCCGGGCGGCGTCGGGACGCGGCCGCCGCGCCCGGGGCTGCGCGAAGGGGTGGGTGCTCGGCTCCCGCAGCGTCTGCGCGCTCTGCTCCACCGTCATGGGCCGGGCGAAGAGGTAGCCCTGCCCGAACCGGCAGCCCATCCCGGCCAGCAGGTCCCGCTGCGCGGTGTCCTCGATGCCCTCGGCGATGACCTGGAGGCCCAGGGTGTCGGCGATCCGCACGATGCCCTCGACCAGGGCGACCTGCTGGGCGTCGCGCGCGATGTCGTCGATGAACGACTTGTCGATCTTGAGCACGTCGATGGGGAAGTCCCGCAGGTAGCGCAGCGAGGAGAAGCCGGTGCCGAAGTCGTCGACCGCGATGTGCACCCCGAGTTCCTTCAGCGTGTGCAGCACCGTCTGGAGGCGGTCGTCACGGTGCAGCAGCACCGTCTCCGTCAGCTCCAGCTGCAAGGACCCGGGCTCCAGCCCGGGCGTGCTCAGCGCTTGGCCGACCTGTTCGACGAAGCCGGCGTCGCGGAACTGGCGCGCGGAGACGTTCACACTGACGTACGGCGGACGGGCGGGACCCGGCAGCCGTTGCAGGTCGGCGATGTCGTTGACCGCGTTCTCCAGCACCCACGAGCCCAGCGGGCCGATCTGCCCGGTCTCCTCGGCCAGACTGATGAACTGGTCCGGCGCGACGGACGGCCGGTGCTCGTCCGGCCAGCGGACCAGGGCCTCGAACCCGACGACCTCGCCGCCGGCGATGTCGACGACCGGCTGGTAGCGCAGCGCGAACGCCTTGTCGGCGACCGCCTGGGCCAGCTGGGACTGGAGGTCGTGCCGCTCGACCATGCGGCTGCGCAGCAGCGGCCGGTAGCGGCGCCACTGCCGCTTGCCCGCCGACTTCGCCGCGTACAGCGCGAGGTCGGCGTGGCCCAGCAGCTCCTCCGCGTCCGTACTGTCGCGCGCGGTGGCCACGCCCACGCTGGCGGACACCGTCACCCACTCGTCGGCCAGGTCGAACGGCCGGCCCAGCGTCTGGATCACCTGGGCCGCCAGCAGCTCGGCGTCGAGCGGCTGCTTGGCGCCCTCCATCAGCACGGCGAACTCGTCCCCGCCGAGCCGGGCCGCGGTGTCGGTGCGCCGCAGCGTCCGGGACAGCCGGTTGCCGACGGCGACCAGCAGATCGTCGCCCGCTCGGTGCCCCATCGTGTCGTTGACCAGCTTGAAGTCGTCCAGGTCGATGAAGAGCAGACAGGTCAGGGACGACTCCCGGCGGCCGCGCAGCAGGGCGCGCTCGATCCGCTCCAGCAGCAGCGTCCGGTTGGGCAGACCGGTCAGCGAGTCGTGGAAGGCCCGCTGTGTCAGCTCCTGCTCCAGCCGCCGCTGCTCGGTCACGTCCCGCAGCGTCACCACCAGGCCGGAGACGGTCCGCTCGTCCCGGAAGTCACTGCACCGCACCTCCACCTCGACACGCCCTTCCCGGCGGCGCACCCACCAGTGGTCGTGTCCGGCCCGCGCCCCCCGCTCCCGTACGGCGGCCAGCTCCCTGGCGGCCCGCTCCCGGTCCCCGGGGTCCACCAGGTTCGGCAGCGGGACGCCGATGAGGTCGTCGGTGCCGAACACCGACAGCGCGGACGGGCTGGCGTAGCGGATCGTGTCGTCGTCCTCGAGGATCAGGATGACGTCGGAGGCGTTGCGGACGAGGGTGCGGAAGTACGCCTCGTTCTCCCGCCGGACGACCTCGTGGCGCAGCATGACCCGCTCCATGGCCAGACCCGCGTGCGACGCCAGGATCTCCAGTGAGCCCCAGGTCTCGGTGAGCTGCCGTTCGGGGGCGGCGACCAGCAGGACTCCCGGGGCGGTCCCGGCCGGACGGTCGGGCTGGGTCATGGGGCAGGCCAGGACGGAGGGCAGGCCGTCCAGTTCGGCGGCGAGGTCGGGTTCGAGGGCGGCCGGGCTCATCAGGTGGCTGCCGTGTGCGCCGAGGTCGCCGGCGCGCTCCGTCGGCAGCAGCAGTGTCCGGTGCGGTACGTCCGGCCCCATCAGCCGGTCGACCGCCGTACGGCAGGACTGGTCGACCTCCTCCTGCCGGAAGGCCGAGACCAGCGAGGCGGCGGCCCCGCGCAGCGCGAGTTCCCGTGTCACCGCATGGCGATGGGCCACGACCATCCCCGCCAGCCGCGCGATCACCAGCAGGAACAGCACGCCCGAGAAGGCCGCGATCACGGCGGCGTCCCGCGTCTGCTTGCTCAGCCCCTCGTACAACAGGATCCCCGGCGCGATGAGCGTGGCCACGGTGAGCATGACCAGCCGGCGCGGCGGCGGCAGCAGGGACTCCCGCTGCGGCACGGCGGCGGTCAGCGCGACCATCGAGGGGTGCAGGGCGGCCAGACCCCAGGCGGTGTAGAAGGCGATCCATCCGAGATCCAGCAGGGTGCCGGTCTGCCACAGGTCGTACAGTTGCAGGATCCCGTACGCGATGTCGAAGCCGAGCAGTGTCACCGTGCCCGCGACCAGCAGCCGCACGGCATGATTGGGCCCGTCGAGCGGACTCGGGGTCAGCAGCCGGGCCAGCAGGGCGAGCACGAGGACGTCGCCGAGGGGATAGGCGATGCTGATGGCGCGCTGCTCCCAGGTCAGCCCTTGCACCACCGTCAGCGGCTGCACCAGGTACACCCACACCGGCAGCGCGAGGCCCGCGGTGATGATCAGCGCGTCGAGCAGGCTCGGCAGGTCGCGGTCGGCCCACCGGTGCCGGACGAGCCCCGACAGCCCGATGGCGAAGAGCGGGTAGGTGGCGAGGTAGCAGGCGTCGGCGGGGGAGGGGAACGGGTTGGAGGCGTCGAAGTACTCCTCCATCACGTTGTAGTACGTGTCGCCCGCGATGAAGGTGAGCAGCCCGCCGGCCAGGAACCACCAGGGCCACTGATGGGCGGGCCGGTGGACACGGGTGCCGGTCACCACGGCGACGACGCCGGCGAGTCCGATGACGGCCCACAGGGCGGGACCCGCCGCCGGGACGGTCATGTACACGATTGTGGCGACCGCGACGAGGGCGATCTGGCCGGCCATCAGCCGACGTGCTGACAGCAAGGACATGCGCCTCCCCCCGTCGGGGAGACCGAGGCGTAGACCCGGTCTGTTGAATTCGATCGTAAGTTCGCCCGCGCGGCCCTGCATCTCGGGCGGCCGGCCCCGCGAGGCCCCGACGGAGGGGAACTGCCCGGCGGTCCGGGACCGCCCGGGTCCTTCAGCCGCGTCCCCGGTGGAACCGCACGTGCAACTCCCTCACCCGGTCCGTCAGCTCGGGCACCGGGCCGTCCACGACCACACCCGGTGCGACCTCCTGGACGGGGAGCGTCCGCACCGGCGGCGCGGGGACGCCCAACTCGTCCAGCCAGGAGGCGAGTTGTGCGGACGAGGCGACGTAGACGATGCGGCCCAGGCCCACCCAGGCGTGCGCGGCCGCACACATCGGGCAGTGTTCGCCGGAGGTGTAGACCGTGGCCGCCGCCCGCTCCTCGGGAGTGAGCCGGGCCGCCGACCGGCGCGCCAGTTCGAACTCCGGATGCCGTGTGCGATCGCCCGAGGCCACCCGGTTGTGGTCCTCGCCGAGGACCGTGCCGTCCCCGCCGACCAGGACCGAACCGAACGGCTCGTCCCCGGCTTCGAGCGCCTCTGCCGCGAGTTCCACGCAGCGGCGCAGGTACGGCAGTTCCGTGTCCTTCACGGCCATGGTGCAAGGCCCTTCCTGGGTGACGGTGTGATCAACAGGACTGTACGGCCGCCGGGGCCCGCGGCCGCACCGGTAAACGCGTTGCCCGGCCGCCCGGCGCGTGCTGGGGTGTGCCTATGACTGAGAAGGATCACACCGCGCTGCTCGCCCTGTTCGACCGTGAGCTGCGCGAGGGGGCGCAGCCGGACGGCCCCGGTGCCCGCGTCGAGCGGACCGGCGACGTGGTGCGCCAGGTCGCCGGCGCGCAGGGCTGGAACGGCGTCCTGTGGTCCGCCCTCGACGAGGCGACGGCGGACGCGGCCATCGCCCGGCAGATCGCCCACTACACCGGGCTCGGCCTCGAATTCGAGTGGAAGCAGTACGGGCACGACCGGCCGGCGGACCTCGGCCAGCGGCTGCGCGCGGCCGGGTTCAGGCCCGAACCCGACGAGACGCTGATGATCGGCGAGATCGCGGCCCTCTCCCTCGACGCCGAGCCTCCCGAGGGCGTCCGCGTCGTGCCGGTCACCGGCCCGCGAGGCGTGGATCTCGTGGCCGACGTCCACGAGAAGGCGTTCGGCGCCGACAGTACCTGGCTGCGCGACCAGCTCCTCGCCCGGCTCTCGGCCGACCCGGACACCGTCGTCGCCGTCGTGGCGATGGCCGGCGACGAGCCGGTGAGCGCGGCCCGCATGGAGCTCGTGCCCGGCACGCGGTTCGCCGGACTGTGGGGCGGCGGCACCGTCGAGGGCTGGCGCGGCCGCGGCATCTACCGCACCCTGGTGGCCCACCGCGCTCACGTCGCCGCGGCGCGCGGCCACCGCTACCTCCAGGTCGACGCCTCCCACCAGAGCCGCCCCATCCTGGAACGCCTGGGCTTCACAGCGCTGACCACGACGACGCCGTACGTGTACACGCCGTAGCCGCCCGTCCCGCCCACGTACGTGTACATGCCGTAGCCGTCCGCCCCGTCCCGCCCACGTACGTGTACATGCCGTAGCCGTCCGCCCCGTCCCGCCCACGTACGTGTACATGCCGTAGCCGTCCGCCCGGGGCCGCAGCAGCCTCCCGGCCCGGATGTCACATCCACGCCCGCCCGATCCGTCGCATGGTCATGACGACGAACCAGAAGAACCAGAGCATCCTCCTCGCCGGCGCGAGCGGCGTCCTCGGCCGGCACGTCACCCGCGCCCTGACGGAGGCGGGCCACAAGGTCACCGGACTCGGCAGGAGCCCCGGCAACGGCATCCGCGCCGACCTCATGGACCGCGACGCACTGCTGCGCGCCGTCGACGGACACCACTTCGACACCGTGATCCACGCCGCGACCGCCCTGCGCAAGCCCCCCATGCGCGACCGCGACATGTTCACCACCGACGCGCTGCGCACCGAGGGCACGGCCCACCTCGTCGAAGCCGCCCGCCTCACCGGGGCCCGCCGCTTCGTCGTGGAGTCGATGGTCTTCGGCTACGGCTACGGGGACCACGGCGACCGCCCGATCACGGAGGACGACCCCTTCGGCCCGCGTGGCAGAACCCCGCAGCTGGAGCGGCACATCGCGGGCATGCGGACCAAGGAACGGCTCGCCTTCGAGACCGAGGGGCTGGAGGGCATCGCCCTGCGCTTCGGCCTGTTCTACGGCCCCGGCGGCACCGACGCCCTCCTGCCCCTGCTGCGCAGGCGGCAGATGCCGTTGCCCGCCGACCGGGGCCGGGTGCTGCCGTGGGTGGAGCTCACCGACGCGGCCCGCGCGGTGCTCGCCGCCGTGGAACGCGGCCGGCCCGGACAGGCGTACAACATCGCCGACCACACCCCGCTCGGCCTGCGCGCCCATGCCGAGTGTGTGGCCGAGTCGTTCGGACTGCCGAGGCCGATGACCGTACCGCTGTGGCTGGTGAAGCCGATGTCGTACATGCACACGGTCATGTCGTCGCGGCTGGTGGTCTCCTGCGCCAAGGCGGAACGCGAGCTGGGATGGACGCCGCGGTACCCGTCCAGCCGTGAGGGGCTCGCCGCGATGCGGCCGACGGGCCGGTGATGCCGCGAGCGCGGAACGTCAGCGGCGTGCCTTCGAGCGGTCCAGTGCGGCGACGCCCAGCGCGGCGAGTCCGATCTGGATGAGCCACTCGACCCAGTCGACGCCCTCGGTGTCGGCGACGTCGAACGCGCCGGCGATCGCGGAACCGACCAGTGCGGCGAGGATGCCGACGAGGATCGTCCACAGGACGCCGATCCGCTGACGGCCCGGGACCACGAGCCGGCCCAGGACGCCGATGACGATGCCGATCACGATGGCACTGATGATGCCGTCGATCTCCATCTCCGCCCCTTTTCTTCAGGCCCCCGCTGTAGTGCTTGTGCCCCCGGACGGCCGGGACACTCCGGGTGCGGACACGGAGAGGCCGGCCCGGGTGCGGACCGGCCTTCGGTTTCCCTTCCGGTGGGTCGTCCCTTCCGGTGGGTCGTCCCTTCCGGTGGGTCGTCCCTTCCGGTGGGTCTACGGCCTCGTGTTGGAGGCCTTCGCCGCCGTGGCGGTGCACGCCAGACCCAGAATCACGGCCAGCGCACCGATGATGATGTTGTTCCACACGACGCCGGCGTCCGGACTGTCGCCGACGACCCACGGCGAGATGATCATCCACACCCCGAGTGCGCACATGGCCCAGCTCAGGCCGTACATGCGCTCCGGAGCGCGAGTGAACCCGAGCGCCAGCAGGCCGATCGCGATGCCCATGATCAGGTTGTGGGTCACGAGCGGCGGCTGGCTGGTCGTGTAGTGGACTATCCACGGGGAGGCCGCGCAGTACAGACCGAGCAGGAACACCGGTCCGTCCACGAGCGCCACATCGCGACCACCGAGCACGCGGGCGTACCGGTCCCGCATCTCGGAGGCATCGGGGTGGCTGGTGATGTCACCCCTGGTGGGCGAGACGTTGGCCATGACTCGTCTCCTTCGTCTTGCAGGGCGACCGCGTCTGGTGGGGTGTGCGGTAAGCGCCGCGTAAGCACATTCTGCTCTTATTTTTCCTTTATGTGTAGAGGTTGGCAGAGACGTGAACTTCTACCGGGCGGTACATGTCCGGGGGGATCGGGGGCAAGCGGATGTGTACGACAGTGACCGATCGACGTCGCCGGCAGGCGGCGCGGGACAGGGGAGGGCAGCGGACGTGTCTGCGGCCATCAGCGCGAAGGTGTTGGAACGGTTCCCGGCGGGAGCTCCGCGCGGATCATGGCCGGCGGAGGAGTACGCGGCACGCCGTCGGGCCGAGGGCGAACAGGCCACCGTCGTGATGGACCTGGAGTCGGACGCCTTCCTCGTGGTGGTTCCGTCGGACGAGGACTGAACGGAACCGGACCCCTCAATCCGCGGACCCCTAATCCCCGGACTCCCAAATCCCCGGACTCCCCAAATCCAGGGTCCGGGATGCGAGATGAGCCGGGATTTCCTTGACGGCCGTCGTCGCCCGCTGTCACGATCCATGGCATGACCATGCGACTGGACCTCACGCGGCGACGCCACGTCGACCTCGCACGCGTCTCCAGCGCTTCCTGTCGCGCCGCAGCCTGAGTCTCCCGGCTCGCCGCTTCTTCCCACCGCCGTATTCGCCCTCGGCCGCACACTGTCGCGCCGACGGGACGCCCGGCGCGGTGCCTTTCCCTCCCGCTGAATTCGGCGCTCAGCCGCGCTCGTAGTCGCGCGTAGCCACGCCCGTCGTCACGCCCTTTGAGCACGGCGTCCCCGAATTCGGTGTCGCCGCGCGCGTTCGCGTCCCCTCCCGGAAAGAGATCCCATGGCCACCGTCCTGTCCGTCTCCGGCAGCCCCTCCGCCGCCTCCCGCACCAGCCGACTGCTGCGCCACCTGGACGAGCGGCTGACCACACAGGGCCATGACGTGATCCCGCTCGACGTCCGCACCTTCCCCGCCGAGGCCCTGCTCGGCGCGGACTTCCGGCACCCCGCGATCGTCGAGGCCGCCGACCTGTTCGCACGAGCCGACGGCGTCGTCATCGGCACCCCTGTGTACAAGGCGTCCTACTCCGGTGTCCTCAAGGCCCTGCTGGACCTGCTCCCGCAGTACGCACTCACCGGCAAGACCGTGCTGCCGCTCGCCACCGGCGGCAGCGTCGCCCATGTCCTGGCCATCGACTACGCCCTGCGCCCGGTGCTGACCTCCATGGGTGCGGCGCACACCGTGCAGGGCTGGTTCACCCTCGACAAGGACATCACCGTGCACGACGACGGATCCCTGACCGTCGCACCGGCCGCCGACGAGGCGCTCACGCAGGTGGTCGATCAGTTCTCCGCGGCGCTCGGCCGCACCCCGCTGCTCGCCGTGGCGGGATGACACACCCGCTCACCGCCACGCCGCCGCACGTTCCCCCTCGATCGGAGACTCCCCGTGTCCCTCACCTTCCACTGGTTCCTGCCCACCAACGGCGACAGCCGTCATGTCGTCGGCGGCGGCCACGGCTCCCCGGCCACCGCCTCCGGCCGGGACCGGCCCCCGACGGTCGCCTACCTGAGCCAGATCGCCCGCGCCGCCGAGGAGGTGGGCTTCGCCGGTGCCCTCACGCCCACCGGCGCCTGGTGCGAGGACGCGTGGCTCACCACCGCCATGGTCAGCCAGCACACCGAACGCCTGAAGTTCCTCGTCGCCTTCCGGCCCGGGCTGATCTCGCCCACCCTCGCCGCGCAGATGGCCTCCACGTTCCAGCGGCAGACCGGCGGACGGCTGCTGCTCAACGTCGTCACCGGCGGCGAGAACCGGGAACAGCGCGCCTTCGGCGACTTCCTCGACAAGGACAGCCGGTACCGCCGTACCGGTGAATTCCTGCACGTCGTACGGGAGTTGTGGCAGGGCGGAACCGTCGGCCTGCACGGTGAGCACCTCCGGGTGCAGGACGCGAAGCTCGCCCGCGTGCCCGACCCCGTTCCCGAGGTGTACTTCGGCGGCTCCTCGCCCATCGCCGGAGAGATCGCCGCCCGGCACGCCGACGTCTATCTCACGTGGGGCGAACCGCCCGCCCAGGTCGCCGAGAAGCTCGACCGGATCCGCTCGCTGGCCGCTGCCGAGGGACGCACCCTGCGCTTCGGGATCCGGCTGCACGTCATCACCCGCGACACCGCCGAGCAGGCCTGGGCCGAGGCGGACCGATTGCTGGACGGCTTCGACCCGGAGACCGTGGCGTCGGTGCAGGCCGGGCTCGCCCGCAGCGAGTCGGAGGGCCAGCGCCGCATGCTCGCCCTGCACGGCGGCCGGCGTGACAGCCTGGAGATCCACCCCAACCTGTGGGCCGGCGTCGGCCTGGTGCGCGGTGGCGCGGGCACCGCCCTGGTCGGCAGCCACGACGAGGTCGCCGAGCGGATCAAGGAGTACCACGCCCTCGGCATCGACGAGTTCATCCTCTCCGGCTACCCCCACCTGGAGGAGGCGTACTGGTTCGGCGAGGGCGTGCTGCCGCGCCTCGCCGCGCAGGGGCTGTGGCGACATCCCGCGGACAAGGACACCGCACCCACCGCACCCACGACACCCACCGGGCCCGGCGTGCTCGCCCCCTTCGCGAGCTAGGGCTCGTCGGCCTTTCGTCCCAACGATCAACCTTCCGGCCCGCGTTGGGCGTCATTCCGTCCCGAGGGGCAGCCCTGCCCCTCGGGTGAACGGGAGGCACACACCATGAAGCAGCGGGCTTCACGCACCGTCTCATTCGGCCTGGCCGTGGCGTTATGCGCCGGGGCGGCGGCACTCGCCCCGTCCGCGCACGCGGCACAGTCGCCGCGCGGTCACGAGGCGACCCGGACCGCGCTGCGTGATCTCGTCGACAAGGGCGGACTGCCCGGAGTGGCCGCCAAGGTCCAGGATGGGAAGACGAGTTGGTTCGCGGAGGCCGGTCACGCCGACACCGCCACGGACCGTGAGCGTTCCCCCGGCGACCACTTCCGCGGGGCCAGCATCACCAAGACGTTCGTCGCGACCGTTCTGCTCCAGCTGGAGGCGGAAGGCAGACTGAGCCTCGACGACACCGTCGAGCGGTGGCTGCCGGGCCTGGTGCGGGGCAACGGCTACGACGGCGACGAGATCACTCTGCGTCAGCTCCTCAACCACACCAGCGGCATCGCCAACTACACCGACGATTCCGCGTTCCTCCACGACGCCGCCGGCCCCGGCTTCCCTGAGCACCGGTACGACACGCACACGCCCGAGGAACTCGTGGCGATCGCGCTGAAGTACCCGCCGCTGCCCGACCCGGAGACGGCGCCGGTGTACTCGAACACCAACTTCGTCATCGCCGGGATGGTCGTGGAGAAGGCGACGGGCCGCTCCTACGCGCAGGAGATCACCCGCCGTATCGTCCGGCCCTTGAAGCTGCGCGGCACATCGTTCCCCGGCACGTCACCCCACATGCCGAAACCCCACCCCGTCGGTTACTCGCGGCTGCACCAGGACGCCCCCGACGCCCCGATCCATGACGCCACCGAACAGAACATGACCTGGCTGGGCGCGGCGGGCGATGTCATCTCCACCAGCGGCGACCTCAACCGCTTCCAACGCGCCTTGGTCAAGGGCGAGTTGCTGCCTCGGAAGCAGATGGAGGAGATGCTCGACGAGGTGCCCGCGGGGGGCGGGCTCGGGTACGGACTCGGTGTCGAGTTCGCTGAGCTGTCCTGCGGCGTGAAGGTCGTGGGCAAGAGCGGCCGTACGAACGGCTCTCTGTCCGCGATGGTCGGCACCCAGGACGGGAAGCACCAGCTGACGTTCAACATCAACGGTGACTGGCTCCCGGACCCGTCGCTCTACACGAACGTGATCGAAGCGGAGTTCTGCGGCAGCGTCCCGTCCCGCACGGACGAACCGTCGGCGCTGCCCCGGCTCGGCTAACCGGACGCCAGCGCGCCGAGGTGTGTCCTGCGTGACTCGGCCGTCTGGGCCTGCACCAGCAGGAACATCCCCTCGCGTGCCAGCCGCTGCGCCCGGCTGTCCAGGGCCATGGACCGGCCGCCCCCGGCCACGATCGCCGCGGTCGTGGCCGCCCGCAGCACGTCGTACGCCCGTGCCTTCAGCGCCAGCCGTTCCGGGACGCACTCGTGCGGGACGGGGTGGTCGGCCAGGGCGTACGCCTCCCGCCGCACCTCGTCGAGCCGGGCCCGCAGCGCCCGGGCCGGCTCCCGGCCGTCCGGCGTGTCCGCCACCAGGTCCAGCGCCGCGCTCGCCACCCCGAACACGGCCGGACTGGTGTTGGCGGCCCTGGGCAGGTCGATCAGGGCGAACTGCTCCTGCGGAGCGCGCAGCACGACGGCGTCCTGCGGTACCCACAGGCCGTCCAGTTCCAGGGAGACCGTACGGGCTGCGGTGAGGGCCGCGAGCCGCATCGGCGCCGACGGACGCATCCCCGGCTGTTCGCGGGCCTCGGCGACGACGAACACCACCTCGGCCGTGTCCGTCACACCAGCCAGCAGCATCACGTCGTTCAGACCCCAGCCCGTGTACCAGGGCACCGTGCCCTCGAAGCGCCAGCCGCCCCGCTCGGGCACCGCCCGCACGGGCACCCGGGGGAAGGCACGGACGTGTGCGAACGCGATGCCGGCCAACGACTCGCCGGTCGCCAGCGGGCGCAGCAGCCTCTCCCGGACCGGCGAGTCGTAGGTGGCGAGCAACTTCACCGGCGTGTGGTGCTGTGTCTGCACGAACCATGTGGAGCAGCACGCTCCGGACAGGATCTCGGCGACCTCCCTGGCCACGGCGACGGGCGCGTCCGCCCCGCCGTACTCCGTCGGCGCGCCCAGCCCGAGCAGCCCCGACCGCCTCACCGCCTCGATGTGGCTCACCGGCACCCCCTCCTGGTCGACACGCTCGGCGTGCGGGACGAGGAGATCGCGCGCGAGTCGCTGTGCGCGGGTGACGAGCGGGTGGGACGCGTGCGGCGGCGAGGCGAGGGGCGTGGAGCTCATGGGACAGATTCTCGCGGGTCGCGCGGCGCGGGGTGCCGTCCCCGGGGTATGTCGTTCGCCCGGACCCGTCAGCGGTGTGCGCCGCGCAGATCCAGTTCCGTCAGCACGTCGAAGTCGAGCCCGTCGGCGCGGGCCAGGTAGATGCGCTGACGGACATGGCTGTCCCGCAGGTGCAGCAGTCCGCGCGGACCCTCGTACGACACCGCGCCGGCCGCCGCACCGATCGCCGACACGTCCAGCGTCCCGGCCCGTTTCAGCAGCGCGGCCAGCAACAGCACGCCCTCGTAGCAGGACTCGCCGAGGCTGCCTAGGGCGGGTGCCTCGACACCGTAGCGGGCCGCGTACTGCCCGTGGAAATCGAGGGTGTCCCGATTGGCCAGCGAGGCGAAGAAACCGGCCGTGCTGTAGAGGTCCTCGGTGGCCGACGGGCCGCTCGCCAGCAGCATGTTCTCGTCCATCAGCGTGCTCAGCCGCAGACAGCGCGCGTGCAGGCCGTGCGCCGCGAACGCCCGGTTGAAGCGCACCGCGTCGCTGCCGACGAGCAGCATCAGCACCCCGTCGGCGTCCGAGCGCTCGATGCCGCGCAGCACCGGCTCGAAGTCGTGGATGCCGAGCGGGAGATAGACCTCGCCGGCCACGGATCCACCGGAAGCGTGCGCGTACCGGCGGGCCCACCGTGCCGTCCGCCGCGGCCACACGTAGTCGTTGCCGACGACGAACCACCGCCGCACCCCGCGCTCACGCGCCAGCAGGTCCATCGCGGGCCGCAGTTGGTCCCGCGGCGTCTCGCTCGTCAGGAACACGCCCGCCGTGTCCTCACCGCCCTCGTACAGCGCGGTGTACACGTACGGGACGCGGTGCGCGATCCGCGGCGCCAGCGCCCGGCGCACCGAGGAGATGTGCCAGCCCGTGACGCCCTGCACGACACCCAGGTCCACCAGCGCCTCGACCTGGCCGGCGACCTCGCCGGGCGCGCCCGACCCGTCGACCGGCACCAGCCTAAGCTCCCTGCCGAGCACGCCGCCGTCCCGGTTGACCTCCTCGGCGGCCAGCCGCGCGCACAGCTCACAGGTGGGCCCGAAGATCCCCGCCGGCCCCTGCAGGGGGAACACGAGCGCCACGCCGAGGACGGAGTCGTCGGCCGTGAACCACTCGGGCGCGGGGAGGTCGTGCCGGACCATGGCGTCATGATTCCGGCTCCGCCGTACGAACTCCAGCGCGTCTCCTAGGATGGACGCACTTCCTGTCGCGACAGCCCCGAGGAGCAGGATGCCCACCCCGCCCCCGCGCCGGCCCGACCACCTGGTGCACCTGCTGACGCGGGCCGAGCGGCTGGCGGCGCGGCGGTTGCAGGCCGTGCTGGAGCAGGAGGGCTGCTCGCTCGACGCGTGGCGGGTGCTGGCGCTGCTGGCCGACGGCGAGGGGCACCACATGACGGCGATCGCGGAGGCCGCCTTTCTGCCGCCTCCGACGCTGACCAAGCTGGTCGACCAGCTCGTCGACCAGAACCTCGTCCACCGCCGGGTCGACCCGTTCGACCGCCGTCGCGTCCTCGCCCACCTCACTCCTCGCGGCCAGGAATACCGGCAGCGGCTCGACCGCGCGGTGCGCGCCGGCCGGCCCCCGCTCGGCGAGGGCGAGGAAGAACTGCTGCGGTCCCTGCTGGACCGGCTGGCCGCGACGCTGGCGGAGTCGGCACACGTGTGAGCGTCCGGGGCGTATGCAGGTCCCCGCGGACACCTGTGATCTGCCGAGCGGCGCCCTGCGCACGATGACTGGTCTACACCCTTGACTGGTACAGACCAAAGCGGTTGAGTGTGCCTCCGACAGCCCCCCACCACGGCCGCGCCACGGCTGTGCTTCACCCTGCCCCGCCGGGTGCGGCCGTGTCCCGCAAAGGAGTTGAACCCGTGTCGAGACGCCGTGTCTCCGCCGTCCTTGCCGCCCTCGCCCTCGCCGGTACCGCGCCGGTACTCCTGCCGGCCACCAGCGCCTCCGCCGCCGCGTGCTCCAGCTATCCCAACTGGGTGGCGGGCAAGTCCTACGCCGCCGGCGACATCGTCCGCTACACCGACGGCAAGGCGTACAGAGCCGAGCACGCCAACCCGGGCTACGACCCGACCATCAGCACCTGGTACTGGGAGCCCTACGCCTGCGACAGCGGTCCGGGCACACCCGACGCGCGCTTCGTCGTGACCGAGGCGCAGTTCAACCAGATGTTCCCGAACCGGAATCCCTTCTACACCTACAGCGGGCTGACGGCGGCCCTGAGCGCCTACCCCGGCTTCGCCAACACCGGCAGCGACACGGTGAAGAAGCAGGAGGCCGCCGCCTTCCTCGCCAACGTCAGCCACGAGACCGGCGGCCTGGTGCACGTGGTGGAGCAGAACACCGCCAACTACCCGCACTACTGCGACTGGAGCCGGCCCTACGGCTGCCCGGCCGGCCAGGCCGCATACTATGGGCGCGGACCGATCCAGCTCAGCTGGAACTTCAACTACAAGGCCGCCGGCGACGCGCTCGGCATCGACCTGCTCAACAACCCCTGGCTGGTCCAGAACGACGCGGCCGTCGCCTGGAAGACGGCCCTGTGGTACTGGAACACCCAGACCGGCCCCGGCACGATGACCCCGCACAACGCCATGGTGAACGGCGCCGGATTCGGCCAGACCATCCGCAGCATCAACGGCTCCCTGGAGTGCGACGGCAAGAACCCGGCGCAGGTGCAGAGCCGCGTGACCAACTACCAGCGGTTCACGCAGATCCTCGGGACGTCGCCCGGAGGCAATCTCTACTGCTGAGCGCGAGCCGTGTGTGAGACTCCGTCGATGAGCTCACAGACGATCACCGCGGACGCCGCGGGCACCTGGAAACTCGGCGACCTGCCCGTCCACCGCCTCGGCTTCGGCGCGATGCGGCTGACGGGCAGCGCCGCCTTCCATCTCGGCGCCCCCAGTGACCGCGACCGGTCGATCGCCGTCCTGCGCAAGGTGATCGACCTCGGCGTGAACCACATCGACACGGCCGCCTTCTACTTCTCGTCGCTGCGCTCCGCCAACGAACTCATCAACAGCGCGCTGGCGCCCTACCCCGACGACCTGGTCATCGTCACCAAGGTGGGCCCCCACCGGACCTACGACGGGCAGTGGGGCACCTCGGCCCGCCCCGAGGATCTGCGCGGACACGTCGAGGAGAACCTGCGCCAGCTCGGCCGCGATCACCTCGACGTGGTCAACCTGCGCCGGATGCCGAAGTACGACTCGATCGCCGAGCACTTCGGCGCCCTCGCGGAACTGCGCGAGGCCGGGCTGATACGCCACCTCGGCATCTCCAACGTCGAGCCCCGCCACCTCGTCGAGGCGCAGGCCATCGCGCCGGTGGTCTGCGTACAGAACCGGTACGCCCTCGACCGCCCCGACCCCGCCTCCGACGAACTGCTGCGGATCTGCGCCGAACAGGGCATCGCCTTCGTGCCGTTCTACGCCGTCGCCGGCGAGGGCGGAGAGCGCGGAGCCGCCACCGCCCACGACGAGGAGGTGCGCGCCGTCGCCCGCGCCCACGGAGCGAGCCCGGCGCAGATTCGCATCGCCTGGACCCTGCACCAGGGCCCGCATGTGCTCGCGATCCCCGGCACGGGCAACCCCGACCACCTCACCGAGAACGTGGCGGCGGGCGCGATCCGCCTCACGGACGGGGAACTGGACCGGCTGAACGGGCTGCGCCCGGCGGCCGGTTGACCGGTCAGACCACCCAGGCCCCGTCCCGCATGAGGTGCCGGCGCGGCAACTCGCGCACCTCGAACCAGGCTTGCACCGCGCGCGGCCGCACCCGGAAGAACGCGTACGACGCGTGGTCCTCGCGCGGATCCCAGCCGGTCTTCGCGCGGAACGCCTCGGCCGCCGCCGGCGGCACCTCGGGCGTCGTGAAGGTCTCCACATCACCGTCGAGGAGCACGACGTCCCTGGTGTCCCCGAAGGCCAGCCGGGCCCGCCGGCCGTCCCGCAGGTTACGGCCGGTGGGATTGGTCAGCCGGGTGCACAGCCACACGGCCTCGTCGTGCCACACGAACCAGAGCGGCACCAGGCACGGCACGCCCTCGGTGTCCGCCGTGGCGACCCAGATGTCGATCTCGCGCTCCATACGGTCCAGGAGGTCCGCCTTGCGCTGCTCGGGAGTGCGGGGAGGCTCGGTGATCTTCATGGGCGGGACGCTATCGGTCGGCCGGGCGGACCGCCTCGGGCTGGGGGCCTAGGCCGCAGACCTAGGTCGTCGCAGAGTCGAGGTACTGCGCCCGCCCTTCTCCGAGCGACCAGTCGGCCGGTCCGTTCTCCGTCAGGGTGACGAACACGTTCCTCGGCTCCGTTCCGGCGTAGGCGTGCGCGAGCTCGGCGATCCTCCGGTACAGCGCCTGCTTCCGCGCGGGCGTGCGCCCCGAGCGCAGCGTGATCACGACGTAGGCGATGCCGTCGTCGCGGTGCACGCCGAGGTAGTCGTCGTACCGGAGGGTGCTGCTCGCGCCGTCGTGGTCCACCAGGACCTGGAACCGGTCGTCGGGTGGAATGCCGATCGTTTCGACGAGGGCGTCGTGGACGGCCCGGCCGAGTGCGGCGAGCCGCTCGGGGCCGGCGCGGAGCGTGTCTATGCGGACGAAGGGCACGGGGGTCTCCTCGGGGCCGTGGGGGCGTCGACCATGATCGTACATACTAGTAGGTACAGAACTGTAGGCAGTGTTTGCTTCCCTCTGGTGTTACGTATAACCTCTCCCGTCAACCACCCGCTCCGAGAGGTCCTGATGCGACGTATCGCCCTGGTCACCCTCGTCGTCGACGACTACGACGAGGCGATCCGCTTCTACACCGAGGCCCTCGGGTTCCGGCTCGCCGAGGACGCTCCCCGGCCCGGCGGGTCGCGCTGGGTCGTCGTCGAACCCGGGAGTCCGGGCACGGGCACCGGCCTGCTGCTCGCCCGTGCCGAGGGGGAGGCGCAGGCCGGCCGGCTCGGGGACCAGACCGGCGGGCGGGTCGGTTTCTTCCTGCACACCGACGACTTCGCCCGGGACCACGCCCGGATGACCACCGCGGGCGTCACGTTCCTGGAGGAGCCGCGGCACGAGCCGTACGGAACCGTCGCCGTCTTCCAGGACCTGTACGGCAACCGCTGGGACCTGCTCCAGCCCGCCACCGACTAGAACTCCGACTCCCACCAGTACGCACTGCCGAGGAACACGCACATGACCGCGCCCCGCATCGACACCGACACCCTCCGCCGGCTGCCCAAGGCCGTGCTGCACGACCACCTCGACGGCGGACTGCGCCCCGCGACCGTGGTGGAGCTGGCGGACGCGGTCGGCCACACCCTGCCCACCACCGACCCCGCCGAACTCGCCGCCTGGTACTACGACGCCGCCAACTCCGGCGACCTGGTGCGCTACATAGCCACCTTCGAGCACACCCTCGCCGTCATGCAGACCCGCGAGGGCCTGCTGCGCACCGCCGAGGAGTACGTGCTCGACCTCGCCGCGGACGGTGTCGTCTACGGCGAGGTGCGCTATGCCCCGGAGCTGATGGTGAAGGGCGGGCTGGCCCTGCCCGAGGTCGTCGAGACCGTGCAGGAGGGGCTCGCGGCGGGGATGGCCAAGGCGGCGGCCGCGGAGACGCCCGTGCGCGTCGGGACGCTGCTGTGCGGGATGCGGATGTTCGACCGGAGCCGGGAGATCGCCGACCTGGTCGTGGCGTTCCGGGACGCCGGTGTCGTCGGCTTCGACATCGCCGGGGCCGAGGACGGCTTCCCGCCCGCCGACCACCTCGCTGCCTTCGAGCACCTGCGCCGCGAGAACGTGCCGTTCACCATCCACGCCGGGGAGGCCCACGGCCTGCCCAGCATCCACCAGGCCCTTCAGGTCTGCGGCGCCCAGCGCATCGGGCACGGCGTGCGCATCACCGACGACATCCCCGACCTCACCTCCGGCAAGCTCGGCCGCCTCGCCGGCTGGGTGCGCGACCAGCGTGTCGCCCTGGAGATGTGCCCGACCTCCAACCTCCAGACCGGCGCGGCGACCTCCATCGCCGAGCACCCGATCACCGCGCTGAAGGAGCTCGGCTTCCGCGTCACCCTGAACACCGACAACCGGCTCGTGTCCGGCACCACGATGACCCGCGAGATGTCCCTGCTGGTCGAGCAGGCGGGCTGGACCGTCGAGGACCTGCGTACGGTCACACTGAACGCCCTGAAGAGCGCGTTCCTCCCGTTCGACGAGCGGAACGCGCTGATCCGGGACGTGGTCCTGCCCGGCTACGAGGCCGCGCTCTGAAGGATCCCTCGCAGGTATGCGGCCTGTCCGATGTGCTGGAGATCGTCGGACAGGACGCTGACCAGCCGGACGCCCAGGGTGACCGGCGGGTCCCAGCGCTCGTCGACGACGCGCTCCAGATCCTTGGCCGCCAGGCCGCGCAAGGCTTCCATGGTCTGGTCGTGCACGGCGTCGTAGTAGCCGGTCAGCATCTCGCCGGAGTCCACCCGGACCTTGGCGACCTTGGCGGGGCTGTGGCCGTAGCCCGTGTCATGCCGGGGCAGACCGAGGCCGAAGCGTTTCTCCCAGTCCTGGGACAGCCACACCTGGTCGAGGCCGAAGGCGTCGGCGACGTGGTCGTCCTGGACACGGGTGAGGTGCCAGACCAGCCAGGCGATGGAGTTGGTGTCGGGGGAGGGGCGGGCGCTCAGTTCGTCGGGCCCGAGGCCCTCGACGGTGGCGTGGACTTCTTCCCGGATGCGGTTGTAGCCGTCGATGAGGATGTCCTTCGCATGCATGCCTCCACCATGGCGCATCGCAGCGCCCTGTGCGCCCCGGTTCGCACGCCGGTGGTCTCCGCGTGTGCGCCTGTTCGTCCGTAGCGTGCTGGCCGTCTTGGGTGAGCTCGGGGTCCTCTGTGGCGCGGCTCGGTGGGTCCTGGGTCCTGTGGTGCGTTCGCCGTGTCCTGTGGTGCGCTCGGGGGCTCCGTGGTGCGTTCGCCGGGTCCCTTGGCGCACCCATACCCACCGTCTCAGGTGTCGCGTGTCGCCCTGGGCCTACGGCCGCGCCCCGCGGTCTCCGGTGTTGCGGCCCTGGGGTCTGCGCCTTACGTGCCCATGGCCGCTGGTGTCATGCCCGCGGCCCCCGGCGAGGCGCTCGCGGTCCCCGGTGCCGCGCTGTCGGCCCCCGGCGGGCCGGCGGCCCCCAGTGACGGGCCGGTGCTCCCCGCCGACGGGCCCGTGCTCCCAGTCGACGGGCCGGTGCTCCCCGCCGACGCGCCCGTGGCCTCCAGCAGCGCCATCAGGGCCCGGGCCGCCGGGCTCGTGGCCTGCCGGGGCGGCAGCAGGGCCACCGTCTCGTAGACCGCCTCGCCGGTGCCCTTCACCGGCAGCGCGGTCAGGGACGCCCGTTTGTGCGCGAAGTGCCGCGGCACGACGGCGACGCCGAGGTTCTCGTCGACCAGGTCGAGCAGGGTGTGCACGTCATTCACCTCCAGGGCCACGGTCCGCCGTACGCCCGCGGCGGCGAACACCGTGTCGGTGGTGCGGCGCGGCCCCCAGTCCGGGTGGAAGTCGACGAACACCTCTCCGCCCAGCTCCTCCGGCGTGACGGCCGCACCGGCCGCGGCGAGCCGGTGGCTGGAGTGGCACAGCAGTGTCATCGGCTCGCTGGTCAGCGGCACCGACCGCAGCTGGTCGCTGTCGGCCTGCGTGCGCACGGCGAACGCCAGGTCGAGCCGCCCGGCCGCGACGTCCTCGGCCAGCGCGCCCGACCCGGCCTGCCGCAGACAGATCTCCACATCCGGATGCTGGTGCCGGAAGGCGGCGAGCAGCCCCGCGACATGCACGCCGGCGATGCACTGCTCACTGCCGAGCGCGAGCATGCCGCGCAGGACGCCCTGCACCGCCGCCACCGCCTCGTGGGCGGCGCGCACCTGCGCCAGGATCCGCTCCGCCTCACCGAGCAGCGCCCGCCCGGCCGGGGTGAGCGTCACCCGGCGGGTCGTGCGCACGAACAGCGGCGTCTGGAGCTCCCGCTCCAGCGCCCGGATCGAGGCCGACAGGCCGGACTGGGACACCAGGAGCCGCTCCGCCGCGCGGGTGAAGTGCTGGTCCTCGGCGACCGCGACGAAGTGCTGCAAGTGGCGCAGTTCCATGACTGAGAAGCGTAGCCGCTGAATTCCATCGGATTCTTCTGTTGGACGCATGGGAGCAGGTCACGACAGAGTGGACAACGGTTTCCTCCCGACCGAGCCAACCCCTCTGGAGTCGCGTTGTACACCGCACACCCCGACCGCTACGCGGACATGCCCTACCGGCGCACCGGACGCAGCGGCCTGAAGCTCCCCGCGCTCTCGCTCGGCCTGTGGCACAACTTCGGCCCGGACCGGCCGGTCGAGACGCAGCGAGCCATCCTGCGCCGCGCCTTCGACCTCGGCGTCACCCACTTCGACCTCGCCAACAACTACGGCCCGCCGCCCGGCGCCGCCGAGTCCGCGCTGGGCGAGTTCCTGAAGTCGGACTTCGCGGCCTACCGCGACGAGCTGGTCATCTCCACCAAGGCCGGCTATCTGATGTGGCCTGGCCCGTACGGCGAGTGGGGTTCGCGCAAGTACGTGCTGTCCTCTCTGGACCAGAGCCTGAAGCGGATGGGCCTCGACTACGTCGACATCTTCTACTCGCACCGCCCCGACCCGGAGACTCCGCTGGAGGAGACGATGGGCGCGCTGCACTCGGCGGTGCAGCAGGGCAAGGCGCTGTACGTCGGCATCTCCAACTACTCGGCGGAGCAGACCCGCGAGGCCGCCCGCATCCTGGGCGAGCTGGGCACCCCGCTGCTCATCCACCAGCCTCGCTACTCGATGCTGGACCGCCGCCCCGAGGACGAGGGCCTGCTGGACGCCCTCGACGAGCTCCAGGTCGGCTCCATCGTCTTCTCCCCGCTGGAGCAGGGCCTGCTCTCCGCCCGCTACCTCGACGGAATCCCGGAGGGCTCGCGGGCCGCGAGCGACAGCCCGTTCCTGAACTCCGACGCGGTCACCGAGGAGCTGGTGGGGCGGCTGCGCGACCTGAACGACATCGCCAAGACGCGCGGCCAGACCCTCGCCCAGATGGCGCTGGCCTGGGTGCTGCGCGGCGGCCGGGTCACCTCCGCGCTGGTCGGGGCGAGCAGCCCGCAGCAGCTGGAGGACAGCGTCGGGGCCATCGCCAACCTGGACTTCGACGCGGACGAGCTGGCCCGTATCGACGCGATCGTCAAGCAGTAGCCGTTCCCTGCCTTCCCGGGGGCGGCGACCGCCCCCGGGACATGCTCCAGGACTTCTAGGAACCGATCCGCTCCTCCAGGCGCACCGTCACCGTGTCGCCCTCCTCCTTGCCGATGGCCTTGCGGACGTCGGCCTTCACCGGCAGCTTGTGCGTGCCGTCTCCCAGGGCCATGAAGGAGCTGCGGAACGGGTGCCCGTCGATCGTCCCGCGGACCTTGACCAGACCGCGGGTGCCGAAGAACTCGACGGACCGGGGCCAGACCAGATAGGTCCAGCCGCCTTCGGCGGGGCTCTTGCGCAGGACCGCGGTGAATTCCGCGTCCAGTTTTCCGGCCGTGGCCATGGTGTCCTCCGGTGTTCGGTCGCCTCTCACACACCAGACCGCCGGACTCCGGAAAACTCATCGGAATGCGCGATGCGGGTGGTCAGACCCCGGATCACCGCTCGCGGCGAACCGGTACGGACACCGGCACGGACCACCCTGGCCGCCCCCGGCGGGATCGTCGATCATCTCCGGAGTCCCAGCCCCTGGCGACCGCCCGCAGCGTTTCGGCCAAATCCGGGGGTGAATATGCCAGGAGACTGGCCGGAAAGACATGGTGACAGTGTTTCAGTAGTGAACATACTGACCAGCGAGAGCGCTTCACATCGAGCGACGGCGCCCTCACGCACAGCACGCGAGCCGCAGGACATGCAAGGCCGGGCAGGCGGGCAGGGCAACGGGGGAGGGTCACGTGCACGACGAGTTTCTGTGCCATGTCACGGCGTACGGAGTCTGCGACGGCCGCCGCATCGGGGTCCCGCTGGGCACCTACCGGGCGCCGACCCTGGCCCTCGCCCTGTGGTGGCTGCGCGATCGCGCCTCCTGGATCGCCCAGCGCCTCGACCCCCGGCCCGACGCCGAGCACTTACCGCCGGGCGCGCTCGTGCCGGTCGCCGAGACCGTGCCGGACGTGCCCACCCTGCTGCGCGCCTGGTGCGCCGATCCCGGCCAACAGGAGCGGGTCGCCGAGGAGTTGGCGGCCGGACGGCTGGTGCGCATCGCCACCAGCGACGACACCACCGAGTACGAACTGCTCGCCGAGTCCGTGGACGCCCTGCGGATGCAGCGGACGGCTCCCACCCTGGGCGTACCCGTGGCCTGAGCGGCTCGCCGAGTCAGATATCAGGCAAATCGGTAGAATCTTGGTCATGGCGCAGTCGTCGGTAACACCAGAACTCGTCCTGGAGACCGAGACGGGCTCCACAGTGATGATTCCGGGCCGCGATTACCACGTCGGACGCGACCCGATGAGCGACATCGTCATCGACGACGACCGGGTCTCCTGGCACCACGCGGTCCTGAGACCCGACGACGGGCACTGGACCATCGAGGACGAGAACAGCACGAACGGCACCTACGCCGAGGGCCGCCGCATCCACGAGTGGGATGTCGGACCCGGCAGCGTGATCCGCTTCGGCAACCCGGCCGACGGGCCGCGCGTGGTCCTGACGGGCCGCCCCGCACCGGCCCCGGAACGCCCCTCCGCCGTCTCCATGCCGGCCAAGACGGGCACCTACCGGCAGCCCACCACCGTGCGGCCGCTGCCCGCCCGCACCGTCCGCATCGGCCGCGCCACCGACAACGACCTGGTCATCGACGACCTGGTGGTCTCCCGCCGGCACGCCGAACTGCGCGCCCTGCCCGACGGGACCTACGAGATCACCGACCTCGGCAGCCACAACGGCACGTACCTCAACGGCAGCCGCGTCACCAGCGCCCCGGTCGGCCAGGGCGACATCGTCGGCATCGGCCACTCGGCGTTCTGCCTCGTCGGCGACCAGCTCCAGGAGTACGTCGACACCGGTGAGGTCTCCCTCGACGTGCAGGACCTCACGGTCGCCGTCGACCGCGGCCGCAAGACGCTGCTCGACCACGTGTCGTTCCCGGTGGGGGAGAAGTGCCTGCTCGCCGTCGTCGGCCCGAGCGGCGCCGGGAAGTCCACGCTCCTCAACGCCCTCACCGGCCAGCGGCCCGCCGACCACGGCACCGTCCTCTACGACGGCCGCGACCTCTACCGCGACTACGCCGAGCTGCGCCAGCGCATCGGCCTCGTCCCGCAGGACGACATCCTGCACGCCCAGCTGACCGTCCGCAAAGCCCTCTCCTACGCGGCCGAGCTGCGCTTCCCGCAGGACACCGCCAAGGCCGAGCGGCGCGCCCGGGTCGACGAGGTGATCCGCGAACTGGGCCTGGAACAGCGCGCCGACCAGCACGTGCACAGCCTGTCCGGCGGCCAGCGCAAGCGCGTCAGCGTGGCCCTGGAGCTGCTGACGAAGCCGTCGCTGCTCTTCCTCGACGAGCCGACCTCCGGACTCGACCCCGGCATGGACCGCTCGGTGATGCACATGCTGCGCGGCCTCGCCGACGACGGCCGGACCGTCATCGTGGTCACCCACAGCGTGCTCAGCCTCGACGTGTGCGACCGGCTGCTCGTGCTCGCGCCCGGCGGCAAGATCGCCTACTACGGGCCGCCCGAGGACGCCCTGGCGTACTTCGGTTTCGAGCAGTGGCCGGAGGCCTTCGAGGCCTTCGACCGGGACGCGGACCGGGACTGGGCCGGGGACTACAGCGCCTCGCCCTTCCACGGCCGGTACGTCGCCGACGCCACCGCCCAGCCCCAGCAGCCCCGGTCCGGGCCCGTGGTCATCGCTCCGCCGCCCCGGCCGCGCAGCCGGGGCGCCCAGCTCGGCACGCTGGTGCGGCGGTACGCGGCCGCGCTCAGCGCCGACCGCACCTTCCTGATCATCATGATCGCCCTGCCGTTCGTGATGGGCATCATGGCGAGGGCCCTGGCGGGCGGCAAGCTGACGCAGGACACGGCGATGAACGCCCTGCTCATCCTGTGCGTCGGCGCGGTGCTCACCGGGGCCGCCAACGCCGTGCGGGAACTCGTCAAGGAGCGGGTGATCTACCAGCGTGAGCGGGCGGTGGGCCTGTCCAGATCGGCGTACCTGATGTCCAAGGTCGTCGTCCTGGGCGTCATCACCGTGCTCCAGGCGGTGGTGCTCACTTTGGTCGCGCTGCTCGGCGTGGATCTCAACGCGCCCGGGGGCGAAGGCGTGCTGATGTCGCCCCTGGTGGAGATCACGGTCGCCGTCGCCCTGCTGGCGTTCACGGCGATGATGCTCGGCCTGTTCATCTCCGCGCTGGTGCGCAAGGAGGAGGTGACGATGCCGCTGCTCGTGCTCATCGCCATCGTCCAGGTCGTCTTCTGCGGCGCCCTGCTGAAACTGGACGGTGTCCCCGGGCTCGAGCAACTGGGCTGGCTGGTGCCCGCGCGCTGGGCGCTGGCCGCGATGGCCGGCACCGTCGGACTGGACCGGATCGTGCCCGACGATCTGACCGAGGATCCGCTCTTCGAGCACTCGGCGGGCACATGGCTGCTCGACGTCGGGATGCTGCTCGTGCTGTCGGTGCTCTTCGGCTTCCTGGTGTCCCGGCTGCTGCGCCGCCACGAACCGGCCGTGATGCGGAAGTAGGCAGCGCCTGTGACGACTCCTGGATTCCGGCCCACGCACGTGGTCCCGCAGAACGGGATGCCCGCCTGGGAGGCCCCCGACCCGTCCCGGCCCACCGTGGACCTGGACCCGCTGCTGCCGGTGCAGCTGCTGGAGCGGCAGGGCGACTGGGGGCACGTGCTGTGCTTCAACGGCTGGTCGGCCTGGGTCGACGGCCGCCGCCTGGTCGCCGTACCGCAGGATCCGCCCGCCGCGGACGGGCCGCTCACCCGCAGCGCCGATCCGCGTCCGCTGCTGAACCGGGCGCAGGAGGCCCTGGCGCGCTACCGCTCCGCGGTCGAGGACCTCGCGGGCGGTTCGGACCGGGAGTCCTTCCACGCCCGCACGCACGGGCTGCGGATCGGCGTCGTCGTCGACGGCGAGTCCGTGTGGCTCTACGACGCCGCGCACGGGCACTGGGTGTACGCCGACGGCACCCGGGCGACCACGTACGCGACGGACGAGACACCCCGCTCCGACCCGAAACCCCGCCCGGTCGAACCGCCGGCACCGGCACGCACCCCGACCAGGGTCGTCCCCGCGGAGGCCATCGAGGAGCGAGCCCGCTCGGAGTTCGTGCCTCCCGAGGCTCCCGATCCCACGCGGGTGGTGTCGTCGGAGGTGCCCGAGGGCGCGCGGGCCGCGTCTGGCGAGGCCCCAGAGCCCCCGCGGCTGGTGTCGCCGGGCGTCGCGGAGTCCGAGTCCCCTCGGGCCGCGTCGCCTGAGTCCGCGGAGCCGACGCGGGTCGTGTCCTCTGAGGCGTCCCGGCCGGCGCCGTCTGTGCCTTCCGAGGCTCCTGCCCCCACGCGGGTGGTGCCATCGGAGGCTCCTGAGCCCCCTATGGCTGCGTCTCGCGAGGCGCCGGAGCCGCCACGGGGTGCGTCTTCTGAAGCCGCTGAGCCGACACGGGCCCTGCCTCCGGAGGCCCCGGAGCCCACCCGGGTCGTGCCTCCCGAGGCGCCGGAACCGAGGCGGGACGTGCCCCCCGAGGCACCACCCACCCGGGTCGTGTCTCCCGAGGCGCCGGAACCGAGGCGGGACGTGCCCAAGGCACCGCCCACGCGGGTCGTTTCCCCCGAGGCGCCGCCCACGCGGGTCGTGCCCCCCGAGGAGGACGGCGACGCGGCTTCGGACGAGGAGGCCGGTGAGGCTGCCGAGGCGGCGGCCACGCGGGTCGTGGGGGCCGAACCCACCCGGATCGTGTCGCCCGAGGGTGACGTCCGTTGAACCGCGAGACGAGTCTGTTCTCGGGGCGGCCCTCCGAGCTGGTCGGGCAGCAGATCGCCGGGTACCGGATCGAGCAGGAGATCGGGCGCGGCGGCATGGCCGTGGTCTACCGGGCCCGCGACCTGCGTCTGGAGCGCACCGTCGCGCTCAAGCTGCTCGCCCCGGAACTCGCCCGCAACGACACCTTCCGACGCCGCTTCACCCACGAGTCCCGGGCCGCAGCCGCGATCGACCACCCGCACATCGTGCCGGTCTTCGAGGCGGGCGAGACGGACGGAGTGCTGTACATCGCCATGCGGTTCGTCGCCGGCAGCGACCTGCGTCATCTCCTGGACCGGGAGGGCCCGTTGCCGCCCGCCACCGCCGTACGCGTCGCCGCCCAGGTCGCCTCCGCGCTCGACGCGGCCCACGACCACGGGCTGGTGCACCGGGACGTCAAGCCCGGCAACATCCTGGTCTCACGCGGCACCGACAGCGATCACCCCGAGCACGTCTACCTCACCGACTTCGGCCTGACCAAGAAGTCGCTGTCGCTGACCGGCTTCACCACCGTCGGACAGTTCGTCGGCACCCTCGACTACGTCGCCCCCGAACAGATATCCGGCAAGCCGGTCGACGCCCGCTGCGACGTGTACGGCTTCGCCTGTGTCGTCTTCGAGATCCTCGCCGGCCACCCGCCCTTCCTCCGGGACGACGACATGGCCCTGCTGTGGGCCCACCAGTACGACGACGCGCCGCCGCTGACCGAGTCCCGGCCCGACCTCCCGTCCCAGCTGGACCCGGTGTTCGCCAAGGCTCTCGCCAAGCGCCCCGACGACCGCTACCCCTCCTGCCTGACGTTCGTCGCCGCCCTGCGCGCCGCGACGACCGGAGTCGGACCCGGCGCCGGGCCCGCCCCCGCCCGGATGGGCCGGCCGCCGGGGGAGGAGGGGCCGAAGCCGCCCCCGCGCTGGGCCGAACCGGTCTTCGTGCAGCGGACGTAGCGCGGCGACCGCAGCGCAGTCGGTGTGCCCGGTGTCAGCCCGCCCGCTCGGCGCGCACCTCGCCCCGGCGCCGCACGTGCCGCGCCAGCAGCGCCCCGGCGAACCCGGTCAGCAGCCCCCACGGGACGGCCAGACCCACGGCTCCCCACAGCCGGGGTCTGAGGAACAGCTCGCCCGCGAGGCCGCCGCCCAGGTCGCCGATGCCGAGCACGGACAGACCGAAGTGCGCGGAGACGCGCCCGACCAGGCAGATCATGAACACTGTGAGCACGAGCGCGATGGTCATGCGCAGGGCATGCTCCCAGGCCCGTACCCGGGCCGGCGACCGGGCCGCCATCACGAACGCGGCGGCGAGCAGCAGCACCACGTCGACGACCAGCAGCCACCACACCCTGCCGTCGTGCTCGGAGAGCGTCCGCAGGTTCAGCTCGGAGATGTCCGGGGTGCGCAGCACCTCGTCGAGCACATGCGGCATCGGCAGCCCGAACGGCCCCTCCACCCGGCCGTTCCAGGTGGCGCCGAGTCCGATCGTCAGCGCCAGCCACACCAGGTTGGGCATGCCGAGCAGGATCACGGCGAACGTCTCCGCCGCGTGCCCCCGGGTCGCCGCGACGACCAGGGCGACGATCACGCCGATGACGACGTAGGCGAGCAGCAGCGCGACCATCGCGTAGGCGGCCGGCCGCACCGAGGCCTGGAAGCGCAGCAGCCGGGCCGGCAACGGGGCGCCGCGCGACACCAGCAGGGCCAGCACCAGCACACCGGCCAGCCACACCACGCCGACGAACACGGACAGCGGTACGTCGGTGGTGAAACCGACCTTGGGTGAGGCGCCGAACAGATCGCCCAGTTCGCCCAGGTCGTCGTTCCCGAGGGGGATGTCGAACGTGTGGCGGGCGGCGAGGGTCAGACCGATCAGCGCGAGCAGCCACAGGACCGCGATCCTCGCGGCCCAGCCGGCCAGCTCCGCCGTTCCGGCGACCGCGCGGTGCCGCAGGGGCCGCAGGAAGCCCCAGGCGATCACCAGTGCCCCGGTGAGCGTGACGGACAGGGGGATGACGGTCAGACCCGCCTGCGTGTCGGCGAGGTCGCCCGCGCTTCCGGAGAGCTTCACGGCGCCGCCGACGGCGGTGACCACGGTCGCCGCGACGACCGGTGCGAACCCGCCGTCCGGGAGGTCCGCCGCCCCGGCCGCCCACAGGCCCAGCGCGGCCACCACCGCCATGGCGAGCAGCCCGCCGAGCACCGTGACGAGGGCATGCGCCCAGCCGTGGCGGGCGACGGCCCGCTCGCCGGAGGTACGTGCCTGGCCGGAGGAGGTGCGTGAACTCACGCTGTCACGCTAAGCAGCAGTCGTGCCGCACGCCCGTCGGGAGGTCCGTCCGCGTCGGCTTGCGAGCCGTACGGGACAGGAGCACACAATGAACTCGTAGTGGAAGAAGCGGCATGCAACGGGATTTGTCGTCCGACTGTGTGCAGGCCGCAGAGAACCCACGTGGGAAGAAGAGCTCGTGAGCGTCGAACCGCCGTCGTCCGGCCGCCCCACAGGGCCCCCGTCGGGCCCGCTGTCCGGTCCCTCCCAGCCGCCGTCGGGAGGCGGGCCGCCCTCCGAGCCGCCGAGCGGGGGAGGGCAGGCGCCGGAACCCCGCCGCCCCTGGTGGGGGTCGGTACCCCGCGTGGCCCTGATCGCCACCGCCGTCGTGGCCGCCGTGATCCTGGCCGTGGTGCTCACCCGGCCCGACGGCGGCGGCACCGGCGCGTCCGACGGCGGTACCAGCACGTCCGAGGGGGAGGTCTTCCTCCAGCCCGCGGCCGACACCGGCCCGGACCCGTTCACCGAGTCCACGGCGAAGGAGAGCTCGGCCTCACCGGTCTCGCCCTCGCCCACCGAGCTGGCCACGCAGAACGCCGTCCAGGGCGTCCAGGGTGGAGCGCCCGGCCTGTACGGCGGCACTCGCAACGTCGCCAGCTGTGACGTGGAGAAGCAGATCACGTACTTCCAGGGCGCTCCGGACAAGCAGCGGGCGTTCGCCTCCGTCGCCCGCGTCGACCCGCCCGACGTCCCCGCTTACCTGCGCTCGCTCACGCCCGTCGTGCTGCGCATCGACACGCGCGTCACCAACCACGGCTACAGCGACGGCCGCGCGACCAGCTACCAGGCCGTCCTCCAGTCCGGCACCGCCGTCCTCGTCGACGACCGCGGCGTGCCCCGGGTGCGCTGCGCGTGCGGCAACCCGCTGTCCGCGCCGGTCGCCCAGCAGAGCGCGCCGAAGACGACCGGGGACGCGTGGCCGGGGTTCAAGCAGTCGAACGTCGTCGCGGTCACGCCCGCTCCCAAGCCGGTCGACGCCTTCATCGTGTGCGAGCCCGACGGCGAATGGTTCAAGCGGCACCCGGGTGACACGGGCGAGAAGGACCGCAAGACCGAGAAGCCCGACAAGCCCTCGCCGTCGGTGAGCGTCACCACGCCGACGTCGCCGGCCGACACGACCTCGTCGGAGCCCCCCACGAGCAAGCCGCCCGGCTCGGACACGGGGACGTCGTCGCAGCCGCCCACCTCGGACCCGGGGACGTCGTCGCAGCCGCCACCACCCCCGCCTCCGCCTGGGGACACCACCGGGGGCGACACGACGGACCAGCCCCCGGCCTCCTGACCGGGCCGACTCAACCGGGCCGACTCGACCGTGCCGGTTCACTCGGCCCGGCTCATCCGGCGCGCACCACCAGGGCGTAGTCGCCGAGCCCGACCAGGCGATCCGCCGGCAGGTCGCCGTGGGCGGTGCGGACCGCCTCGATGCGGCCGGTCTCGGGTTCGAACACGACGTCCTGGACCGTGCCGAGCCCGTCGCCCGTCTCGGTGAGGATCCTGGCGCCCGGCAGCTCGTGGTGCGGCGGTACCTCGGACGGGGCGGCGGCCGAGCGGACGAGCACGGTGTCCGGGCCGATGGCGTGCAGGGCGCCCCAGGCCAGCACGGACTCCCTGCGGGAGTGCCTGCGGCGCACTCGGACGTGGGTGACCACACCGGCCGGGGCGTCGACCGTCAGGGCCTTCAGGACGCCGATCTCGTCCGTGTCGTCCAGCGTCCGCACCGGCAGTCCCCGGGCCTGCGAGAACAGCATCATGACGGTGCCCCCTCAGGGCCCTCGTGTCCCCCGCTGCCCTCATGCCGCCCATGTCCCTCATGGAAGGCGCCGACCCGGGCGGCGAAGGCCGGCAGGTCGTCGGCCGCGAAGCGGATGGCGTCCGCCGGAACCACCAGCGTCCGTCCGGACACCGCGAGCGTCTCGCCGCGCGGCACGTACACCCGGTGCCGGTGTCGCCCGGAGCCCCGCGCCAGCGCCTTGCCCGCGGCGATCCGGAAGCCCACGACCCGGCCGCTGGTGCCGCCCTCGACGACCACGTCGAGCACCGTGCCCACCTCGGCGCCCTCGTCGGTCAGCATCTTCGCGTGCAGCACCCGGCCCTGCAGGGCCGCGCGGCGCGCCACCGCGACCGGCGTGTCGGCCAGGGCACCGGCGTCGACGATCATGACGGCGTCATGGCCCAGGGAGTGCACGGCCGTCCAGGGCAGGCTCTGCTTCAGCGGGCCCGACAGCAGTCCCCGGCCGCTGAGCGTGAAGCCGGTCACCCGCGCGGCGGCGGTGTCGAAGACGGTGTCCTTGACCTGCGCGACGGCGTCGCCGCCCAGGGTGACCACCGGCAGGGTCGTCAGGCTCCGTGCCGCCCTCAGCTCGTTCATCGCGCGACCTCCGCACCGGGCGGGCCCGCACCGCGATGACCGCCCACGGCCGTCGTCCGGCGGCTGCCGGCCCCGGTTCCCGCCGGGTGCCCCGCGGACAGGGGACAATGCCCGGGGCACCGGACGGGCCGAAGGCCTGTCAGGACTGCGAGGCCCGGCTCGGGGTACGAGCACTGTGCAGAGCGTCCGGCCAGTCCGGCTTCCCAGAGAGAAACGAATGATCGACCACCTGGACGGGGCAGTGATACCGACTGGTTTCGACGTGCCCGTGGAACCGCTGAGGCGGGCGGCACACTACACCGGCGAGCAGGGCTGCATCGCCGAGGCGCGGTCCTTCGCCGCGCTCTTCCTCGACCAGCTCAGGACCGAGTGGTGCGCGCGCATCGACGACCGGGTCGGCGGGGCGGTCCAGCTCGTCGTGAGCGAGCTGGTCACCAACGCCGACCGGCACAGCAACGGGCCGTACATCCTCGAACTCGTCGGCACGGACACCGCGGTGACGGTGTCGGTCTACGACAGCAGCTCCGCACTGCCCCGGATCTTCCCCCGCAACCCCGAGCGCGTCGGACGGCACGGCCTGGAGATCGTCCACGCGCTCGCGGAGCAGGTCAGCGTGGAGCGGGTGCCGGTGGGCAAGCGGGTGCGCGCCGTGCTGCCGCTCGCCGACGAAACCGATCACTGAGCCGTCCACCGACGCCGCCGTCCACCGACGCCCCCGGAGCCGGCACGGAGACGCCCTCGGGAGTCGGCACGGAGGCGGGTGCCGTCCCACTCCCGCGTGTGGGGACGGCACCCGCTGGTCCGCCGGCCGCGTCAGGCGCAGCCCAGCTCGCCCAGCATGCCCTCGCGCAGTCGCGTGATGATCCGCTTGATCAGGCGGGAGACGTGCATCTGCGAGCAGCCCAGCCGCTCCCCGATCTCCGCCTGCGTGGCCTCCTCCACGAACCGCATGTGGAGGATCTGCCGGTCCCGCTCGCTGAGCTCCGCCATCAGCGGGGCGAGCGAGTGGAAGTCCTCGACGAGCCGCAGCCCGTCCTCCTCCACGCCGATGAAGTCGGCCAGGACCGCCTCGCCGCCCTCCGGGCCGTCGCCGGTGAGCGCGGCGTCCAGCGACGACGAGTTGTACCCGTTGGCGGCGATCTGCCCCTCGACGACCTCCCTCTCGGAGATGTTCATCAGGGTGGCCAGCTCGGTGACCGTGGGTTCGCGGTCCAGCCGGCTGGCGAGTTCCTCACGGGCCTTGGCCAGCTCCACGCGCAGTTCCTGAAGCCGCCGCGGCACGTGCACGGCCCACGTCGTGTCCCGGAAGAACCGCTTGATCTCACCGACGATGTACGGCAGCGCGAAGGAGGTGAACTCGACCTCGCGCGACAGCTCGAACCGGTCGATGGCCTTGATCAGACCGATCATCCCGGTCTGGACGATGTCCTCCATGTCGTCGCCGCGGCCCCGGAACCGGCCGGCCGCGAACCGCACGAGCGACATGTTCATCTCGATCAGCGTGTTGCGCGCGTACTGGTACTCGTGGGTGCCCTCTTCGAGTTCCGTCAGGCGCTGGAAGAACTGGCGGGAAAGCTCCCTGGCGTCCCGTGGAGCCACCGACCGCGGGTCCACGACCGGCAGTGCTCCGTCACCCGTGCCGGCCTCCGCGTTCTCTTCGACGACCTGTGCCTGCGACCGGATCACGGCGGTCTCCATTACCTCTCCCATGAACGTCACGGCGGACATCTGCCTAGGTCCCTCCGGGTTGCGGGTACCCGGTTCCGTGCCACACATGCGCGGCCGTTCCGCATCCGCGGACCGGACTCGACCGGCGCCGGGTGCCCGGGGCAGGGGCGGACAGACCGCACGGCGGAGCCAGGGCGCCCCAACACCGCACGGACTGCGGCCCGTTCGGCGATTCCACCCAGAGCGGAACGCCGTCCCCTTCCCCTGGCGACCATGACTCCTAGGCTGGAGAAGTGAGCAACCACGTGCCGAACGAAGCCCGCGTCATCCCCCTGCGCCCGCCCGGCGCGCGAACCCAGGCCGCCCGTCCGGTCACCGCTCCGCCCCGCCACGGGCCGCCCGCTCCCGCTCCGAAGGAGCCCCTGTGGCGCGACCTGGTGGGTGACGTGCTGCGACGCGAACGTCTCGCGCAGGAGCGCACGTTGAAGGACGTCGCCGACGCGGCCCGGATCTCCATGCCGTACCTGTCGGAGGTGGAGCGCGGCCGCAAGGAGGCCTCCTCGGAGGTCCTCGCGGCCGCCGCCCACGCCCTCGGACTGGGCCTCGGCGACCTGCTGTCGAGGGCTCAGGGCGAACTGACCCGCGTCACCTCGCGGTACACGGGCGGCGGCCGCCGCGGGGTGTCCGTTCCGTCGCACGACGGACTGTGCATGGCCGCCTGAGCCCGGTGGGCCGGCCGGCGTCTCAGACCCGCACGAGACGCCGGCTGAGCACCTCGTCGGCCAGTCCGTAACTCACCGCCTCCTGCGCGGTGAACACCTTGTCGCGGTCCATGTCGGCCCGCAGGGTCGCCACGTCGTGGCGGGTGTGCCGGGACAGCACCTCCTCCACCTGGGAGCGGATCCGCACCATCTCCTTGGCCTGCAGCGCCAGGTCGGAGACCATGCCGCGCTGCCCGCCGGTCGCCGGCTGGCCGAGCAGCACGCGCGCGTGCTCCAGCACGAACCGCCGCCCGGGGTCCCCGCCGGCCAGCAGCACGGCCGCGGTGGAGGCCGCCTGCCCGACGCAGCACGTCGAGATCGGCGTCCGCACGTACGACATCGTGTCGTAGATGGCCATCAGGGAGGTGAACGAGCCGCCGGGGGAGTTGATGTAGACCGAGATCTCGCTCTCCGGCGCCGACGACTCCAGATGG
Organism: Streptomyces sp. NPDC006235; assembly: GCF_040613735.1. NCBI lineage: Bacteria > Bacillati > Actinomycetota > Actinomycetes > Kitasatosporales > Streptomycetaceae > Streptomyces > Streptomyces sp. NPDC006235. The sequence continues at coordinate 73,003 of NZ_JBEXSR010000029.1, read as the reverse complement.
AGGAGCTGCGCGATGACGACGTTGGCGACGCCGTCGTCGATCTCGGTGCCCAGGAAGATGATCCGCTCGTTGAGCAGACGGCTGAAGACGTCGAAGGACCGCTCGCCCTGCGGGGTGCGCTCGATGACGTTCGGAATCGTGTAGCTCCCCATCACTGCAGCCCCATCCTGCGTCGCGTCGTGGCCGGGCGGACGTCGTCGAGGGATTCCACGACCCGGTCGACCATGCCGTACTCCCTGGCCTCCTCGGCCGTGAACCAGCGGTCCCGGTCGCCGTCCCGGGAGATCGTCTCCGGGCTCTGGCCGGTGTGCTCGGCGGTGATCCGCTCGATGGTCCGCTTGGTGAACTCCAGGTTCTCCGCCTGGATCTCGATGTCGGCGGTGGTGCCGCCGATGCCCGCCGACGGCTGGTGCATCATGATCCGCGCGTTCGGCAGGGCGTAGCGCTTGCCCGGCGCGCCGACGCTGAGCAGGAACTGGCCCATGCTGGCGGCGAAGCCCATCGCCAGGGTGGAAACGTCGTTCGGGATGAGCCGCATCGTGTCGTAGATGGCGAGTCCCGCGTGCACCGCCCCACCGGGGCTGTTGATGTACAGGCTGATGTCGGTGCGCGGATCCTCCGCGGACAGGATCAGCAGCTGGGCGCAGACCCGGTTCGCGGAGACCTCGTCCACCTGCGTGCCCAGCAGCACGATGCGCTGTGCGAGCAGCTGGGCGGCCAGATGGTCGTCGAACCGGGTCGGAGGCGTGTCGCCCTCCTCCGCCCGCGGGGCGAGTGTCGAGAGTGGAGTCATTGGTTCTCCTCGTCTGACGAGTCGTGGCAAGTCGTGGCACAAGGCCCGCGGACGTGCCGCGGGCGTGCCGTCGACTCCACTCTTGGCCTCGGACGATGCCCGCAGACCGATTCTCTGCCCTTGGCAGATCCGCTCCCGGCAGAGCACGCCGTCGCACAGCCGGTGCGGAACGCGGGCCGTGGCGCCGCCCGCCGAAATGCCGCCCGCCCGGCCGATGAGTTTCCGGGCGTGGACCGGTCGACACAGATGACAGCGATCCACGCTCCTGGAGGTACTCATGGCATCCGACGGTTTCACCACGTGTCTCTGGTTCGACGGCCAGGCCGAGGAGGCCGCCCACTTCTACGTCTCGGTCTTCAAGAACTCCAGCATCGGAAAGACTGCCCGCTACCCCGAGGGAGCGCCCCAGCCCGCCGGCAGCGTGATGACCGTCGAGTTCACGGCCAACGGCCACAGGTTCCTCGCGCTCAACGGCGGCCCCATGTTCAAGTTCACCGAGGCGGTCTCCTTCATGATCTTCTGCGAGAACCAGGAGGAGATCGACTACTACTGGACCAAGCTCACCGAGAACGGTGGCGAACCCGGCCCGTGCGGCTGGCTCAAGGACCGGTTCGGCGTGTCCTGGCAGGTCATCCCCGACCGGCTCGACGACATGATCACCGACCCGGACCCGGCGAAGGCGGCCCGGGTGACCCAGGCGTTCATGGCGATGGGCAAGTTCGACATCGCCGCCCTGGACCGGGCGTACGCCGGCGAGTGAGGCACCCCCTGACAGGGGCAGGAACCCTTTCCTTTCTGCCCCTACCGGGACTCGGCCAGGATCTCCCCGATCACATGCCGCGAGTTCTCCGCGACCGGCGGATTGGTGTCCCAGTAGTACGGCAGCGCGATGACCGCGATCGACAGGGCCCAGCCCCGGCCGCGTGCCCACTCGGCCTCGTCCGCGTCCACGGCCTCGCGGAAGAGGCCGCGGACCTCGGAGGGCAGCAGACACCAGGCGCTGATGAGGTCGACGGCGGGGTCGCCCACCCCCACCGTGCCGTAGTCGATCACGGCCGCCAGTCGGCCGTCCCTGACCAGCAGGTTCCCGGCCATCAGATCGCCGTGCGCCCAGCGCGGCGGTCCGGCGTACTCCGGGGCGCGCAGGGCCCGCTCCCACAGGTCCGTCACCGCCGCGGTGTCGATCCGCCCCGCCAGCTGCGCGAGCGCCTCCCGCATGAACCGGTCCCGGGCCGCCAGCGGCACACCCCGGTAGCCGACCGGGCCCTGCGCCGCGTCGATCCGGCGCAGGGCGGTGACATACGTCGCCAGGTCCTCGGCGAGCGGTCCGGGTTGCTCCAGCGTGCCGGGCACCGGGTTGCGGCCCTCCAGCCATCTGTAGACCGCCCAGGGCCACGGGAAGCCGTCGCCGGGCTCACCCCGCCCGAGAGGCTCGGGCGCTGCGGTGGGCAGCCCGGGAGCCAGCCGGGGCAGCCAGCGCAGTTCGTGCGTGATGCCCTCGACGGCGCGGGGATGCCGGGGGAGCCGTACGACCTTGTCCGCGCCGAGCCGGAACATGGCGTTCTCCGTCCCGGAGGACTCCAGGCGCCGCAGGGGCAGCCCGGCCCACCGCGGGAAGCGTCCCGCGATCAGCCGGCCGACGAGCGAGACGTCGATGTCCACTTCGTCCTCATGCATTCGCACCGCGCACATGGCGCTATTCGAGCGGTCAACTCGCCGACTGTCGAATGCTTTTCGTGATCTCCCGGGCGATGCGCAGGATGCCGGGGGAGCGGACCGGGCAGGGTTTCGGCGTGGACGTCGTGGGCGCCAGACAGAAGTGCAGGTAGTCGTCGTCCCGGTGCAGGGCCGTCCGGTCGCGGGACGGCTGGGTGCAGTAGTCGGGATGGGCCCGTTCGTAGGCGGTGCACGGCAGGTACTGCGTCCAGGCGTAGCGGTCCGAGCCCGGACTCACCGCTTTCCCGGCGTCGGCGACGATGCCGCCCGTCGTGGCGGCCAGCCGCTCGTACAGCCCGTTCACCCGGCGCACCCGGTCCGGCGTGATCGGGTCCGGGCCCTGGAGCACCCACACGATCCGCGGCCGGTGGGAGCCGCCGGCGGTCGTGATCTGCTCGACGAGCCTGCGCGCGTCGGCCTCGTACCGCTGGAAGTACCGCTTCCGCGAACCGTCGTACGTGATCCCGTCCATGCACCAGGTGAAGTCCCAGGCGTTGCCCCAGAACTGCAGCACCACGAAGTCCGGACGCACCGACCGCACCAGGGCGGCCGCCTTGGCCCGGGCCGGGACGAGGGACCGCTCGGCCGTGCCCTCCAGGTAGTCGCACAGGGTGGTGCCCGAGTAGGGGGCGCTCGTGTACTTCGCTCGCAGGTCCCGGCGCAGCTCCTGGCCGAGGACCTTGTGGTTCTCCGTGGCGAGCGAGTCGCCGAGGTACAGCACGGTGGGCGCCTTCACGGGGGCCCGGACGCTGGGTGAGGCCGGGGCACGCTGGTGCGTGGTCGCGGACACCGCCGGAGCGGACGGCGGGGGAGTGCCGGGCCCGGACGACGGATCCCCGCACGCACCGAGCAGCAACCCCGCCACCAGCACACCCACGATCCACGGTCTGCGCATACGGCAACTCCCGCCCCGGGCCGGTGAAACGGCTCCCCAGGCAAGCACAGCCGGACTCCGGGGGGAAGACACGCGTCGGCCACGGAAGGCGGTCCGCGGGGGCTTCACGACAAGTCGTTCACGAGCACCGCCGCCCCGTCGAACCGCCCGGCCTTGAGGTCCGCGAGGGCCGCCACCGCCCGCGACAGCGGATACGGATGGGTGGTCGCGCGCACGCCGTACCTCGCAGCGAGGGTCAGGAACTCGCGGCCGTCCTCACGCGTGTTGGAGGCGACGCTGCGCAACTCCTTCTCGTAGAAGAGCTCGGTCTCGTAGTGCAGCGGAGGCGTGTCGGTGAGGTGGATGCCGGCGACGGCCAGGACACCGCCGCGATCCAGGGCGCGCAGGGCGACCGGGACCAGCTCGCCGGCGGGGGCGAAGAGGATCGCGCTGTCCAGCGGCTCCGGGGGCCGCGCGTACGCGTCCTGGGCGGAGGCCGCGCCCAGCTGCAGGGCCAGCCGCCGGGCGGCCGCACCGCGCGTCATGACGTGCACGGTGGCGCCCTCGGCGAGCGCCACCTGCGCGCACAGATGGGCGCTGCCCCCGAAGCCGTACAGCCCGAGCCGTCCACCGGGCGGCAGCCCGGACCGCCGCAGCGCCCGGTGGCCGATGATGCCCGCGCACAGCAGGGGAGCCAGGGCCACGTCCGGCACGCCGTCCGGCAGCCGGTAGGCGAACGCCGCCGGCACCGTCGTGTACTCCGCGTAGCCGCCGTCGGCGTACCAGCCCGTGTACGCGGAGCGGGGGCACAGGTTCTCCGCGCCGCGCGCGCAGTACGCGCAGGTGCCGTCGGTGCGGCGCAGCCAGGCCACACCGACCCGGTCACCCGGCGCGAAGCCGCGCACCGCCGCGCCCGTCCCGGCCACCACCCCGACGACCTCGTGACCGGGCGTGACGCCCACCCGGCGCACGGGCAGGTCGCCCTCCACGACGTGCAGGTCGGTCCGGCACACCCCGCAGGCGCGCACCCGTACCAGCAGCTCGTCGTCCGCGGGCACCGGAACCGGTTTCTCGACCAGCCGCAAAGACCCCTCCCCGACCGGGCCCGGCCGTACCACCGACCACGCGCGCATCGTCCCGTCCACCATGCCGCCGCTCCCCGTCCTGCCGAAGGTCCACGCCCAGTCTGTGACGGAACCGCCCGTTCGGCGCGCGGGTCGGGGCACGGGTGACTAGCGTGAGGAAACGGACGATCCACTCACTCGGAAGGGCCGAAGTCATGGCCGTGCAACCTGAAGGAAGCCCGTGCTGGGCCGACGCGATGTTCAGCGACCTCGAGGGGGCCAAGAGCTTCTACGGAGACGTCCTCGGCTGGACCTTCGCCGAGGCGTCGACGGAGTTCGGCAACTACACCGAGGCCTACGCGAACGGCAAGGCGGTCGCCGCCGTCGTCCCGCCCATGCCCGGCCAGGAGGGCCAGTCGCAGTGGTGCCTGTACTTCGCGGCCCGGGACGCCGCCGCCACCGCCGCCCGGATCCGTGACCACGGCGGCGAGGTGCTGATGGAGCCGATGCAGGTCGGCGACTTCGGCACCATGTGCCTGGCCCGCGACCCCGGCGGTGTCGTCTTCGGCGTCTGGCAGGCGGGCACGCACGAGGGCTTCGACACGATGGCCGAACCGGGTGCCTACACCTGGGCGGAGGTCTTCACCCGCGAGCCCGAGAAGTCCGACGCGTTCTTCCCCGCCGTCTTCTCCTACCGGCAGAAGGAGATGGAGGACGACGCGATGGACTTCCGGGTCTACGACCTCGGCGACCGCAGCGTGCTGGGCCGGATGAAGATGACGGAGGACTTCCCGCCCGAGGTGCAGCCCTACATCAACGTCTACTTCGCCGTCGACAACTGCGACGACGCCGTCGCGAAGGCCACCAAGATCGGCGGGGTCCTGCGGTTCGGGCCCATGGACACCCCGTTCGGCCGGTTCGCCGCCCTCAGCGATCCGCAGGGCGCCAACTTCTCGGTCATCGACATCACCAGGACCGAGGGCGACATGCCGAAGATGACCGACGTGAGCTGAGACCTCCGGCCGGGCGGCCCACGCGGCCATGGCATGATCGAGCCCATGCGTGAACGTGTTGTGGCCGCGTGTGACGGGGCTTCGAAGGGAAATCCCGGGCCCGCCGGCTGGGCCTGGGTCGTCGCCGACGCTTCCGAGAGCCCGGTGCGCTGGGAGGCCGGGCCGCTCGGCAAGGCGACCAACAACGTCGCGGAACTCACCGCGCTGGAGCGCCTGCTGGTGGCGACCGACCCTGACGTGCCGCTCGAGATCCGGATGGACTCGCAGTACGCGATGAAGGCCGTCACCACCTGGCTGCCCGGCTGGAAGCGCAACGGCTGGAAGACGTCCGGCGGAAAGCCGGTCGCCAACCAGGATCTCGTCGTACGCATCGACGAGCTGCTGGACGGCCGCTCGGTCGAGTTCCGCTACGTGCCCGCCCACCAGGTCGACGGCGACCGGCTCAACGACTTCGCCGACCGCGCCGCCAGCCAGGCCGCCACCGTCCAGGAGCCCGCGGGCAGCGGCCTCGGCTCCCCCGAGCCGCCGCCCGCCCCCGACACCCCGGCCAAGGCCCCGCGTCCCCGTTCGCGCGGCGGCGCCACTCGCACCGGGAAGGCATCGCCGGCGAAGGGCTCCTCGCGCACGATCAAGGCGAAGTTCCCCGGCCGCTGCCAGTGCGGCCGTTCCTACGCGGCCGGCGAGTCCATCGCCAAGAACGACAGCGGCTGGGGCCACCCGGAGTGCCGCGCGGGTGCGACCGTCTGATCAGGCGTCGAACGTGTAGTGCGCCGTGTGGTCCAGCAGATCCGCCGGGCTCGTGTCGTGCCACGGCCGCATCGTCTCGCGCAGGTCGATCACGTTCGGCGTGCCCGCGGCCGGCAGATAGCCGGAGCCGGGGTGCCGCCGCTGCCACTCGGCCCACAGCTTGTCGATGTAGGCGTGGTGCAGCCAGAACACCGGATCGTTGGGGGAGACCCCGGTGGCCATCTGCCCGCCGACCCAGACGTGGACCCGGTTGTGCAGATTGACGCCCCGCCACCCTTCGAGGTGATTGCGGAAACCGTCCGAGGCGCTGTTCCAGGGCGCCATGTCGTAGGTGCGTATCGACAGCACGGACTCGACCTCGGCCGGGGTCGGCAGTTGGCGTCCCCCGGCGCCGAGGGAGCGCCGCAGGAACGTACGGCCGTCGACCCGCACGTTGATCGGCCAGTTCCCCGACGACGCGGAGAACGGCCCGTCCGTCACCCGGCCGTCCCGCTCGCGCCCGGTGCCGCCGAGGAAGTCGGGCGCCCACAGCGAGGCGCGCGGCGAACGGTCGACGCTCCAGTCCCAGTACGGCAGGGCCACCGAAGCGTCCACCGACTGCAGCGCCCGCTCGAACTCCAGGAGGAATCTTCGGTGCCAGGGCAGGAAGGACGGTGAGCGGTGCCCCGTCCGTTCGCCGTCGTCGGTGTCGGAGACGATGAACGCGTTGTGCATCGTGACGAACTCGTCGTAGCGGCCGCTGCGCTTCAACTCCAGGAGGGCGGCGACAAGACGCCGCTTCTCGTCGGCGGTCAGGGCGGACTGGTTCTTGCGGACGGTCATGTGCGGGTGCTCCAGATGCCTTGCGGGGTAGGTCAGTTGGCGGGGAAGGGCAGCAGCGGCGCACCCTGCAGCTCGTCCACCGCGGCCCGGGCGGCGGCGCGCGGGGTGGGCACCGGGTCGTAGTGGCTGACGACGCTGATCCAGGTGCCGTCGGCGTTGCGCATCACGTGCAGTTCCACACCGTCGACGAACACCGCGTATCCCGCGCCGTGGTGGTGACCGGATCCGGCGGCCGGCCGGCCCTGTATCCGGCGGCCCTTGTAGACCTCGTCGAAGGTCTGGTGGGAGTCGTGGTGTCCGGCGGCCGTGGCCGGGGTGCTCGCCGGCCCCGTCCACGTCGCCGTGGTCGTGGCGACGACGGCCGCGGCGGTGAGCGCGCGGCGACGGCTGAGTTCGGGCAAACGGACCTCCTGGGTTCGTTCGGGTGATGACCCCGCATGCCTATCGGCCCGTCCGGTACCGGGAGAAATCCGCGCGAGCCGGTTGGCTGAGATTCGGGCAATTCCCCTTATGTCGTGCAAGGTTGAACCAAGATGATCTTGCTGTGAAGGGCGCCCGGGTGGGCGCGGAAGGGGAAGTTCCGCCCGAGTGCGGCGATGTGACGGATGTTTCTCCCCGTGAGGCCGGAGGCTCGTGGTGCGCGTCACGCCGGGAAGCTGACGCGATCCGGCGGTCCGGACGATGATGCTCTTGTCCTGCTGCTCTGCGTCCCTCATTGACAGCTCTCGGTAATCCTCGCGGGTGTGCGTGAAGGTCGCCTGTGTCGGCGGCGGGCCCGCCGGTCTGTATCTCTCGATCCTGCTGAAGCGGCAGGACCCGTCCCACGACATCACCGTCCACGAACGTGACCCGGAGGGCTCGACCTACGGCTGGGGCGTCACGTACTGGCGCGGGCTGTGCGACCGGCTCCACGAGCAGGACCCCGAGTCGGCGCGCCCTCGACCGCGACTCCGTCCGCTGGAGCGAAGGCGTCGCCCACGTCCGGGACCTGACGGCCCGGCACAGCGGCGCCCAGGGGCACGGCATCGGCCGCCACCGGCTGCTGGAGATCCTCGCCGCCCGGGGCCCGCGAGCTCGGCGTACGCCTGGAGTACGAGCGCGAGATCACGGCCGAGGACCTGCCCGCCGACGCCGACCTGGTCGTCGCGGCCGACGGGGTCCGCAGCGCCCTGCGTACCCGGCACGCCGCACACTTCGGCACGGAGGTCGCCGCCGGGCGCAACCCCTACGTCTGGCTCGGCACCACGAAGGTGTTCGACGCCTTCACCTTCGCCTTCGTCGAGCCTCCACCTTCGTCGAGACCGGACACGGCTGGATCTGGTGCTACGGATACGGCCCCGGCCGCAGCACCTGCGTCATCGAATGCGCGCCCGAGACCTGGACCGGACTGGGACTGGACCGGGCGGGCGAGGACGACGGGCGGGCTCTGCTGGAGAAACTCTTCGCCGACGTCCTGGACGGCCACCCCTGCTCGGCCGCTCCGGCGGCACGCCCTGGCAGACCTTCCGCACCCTCACGAACCGCACCTGGTACCGCGACAACCTCGTCCTGCTCGGCGACGCAGCCCACACCACGCACTACTCCATCGGCGCCGGCACCACCCTCGCCCTGGAGGACGCGATCGCCCTGGCCGCCGCGCTGCGCGAGTGGTACGAGAACCTCGCGCGCTACATGCACCTGCCACCCGAGCGGATGTTCGCCCTGCTCGGCCAGCGCCATTCACCCCTGCTGCCGCACGTCCCGCCGGAGCTGTACTACCGGCTCGACCGGGCGGCCGGGCAGCTGGATCCGCTGCGCCGGTTCAAGCGCTGGCTGGGTCCGAAGGTCGGGCGGTGCGCGCGCGGGCCCTGGCCGCCCGTGAACAGGCGCCAGGGTGAGGCGGCCTCACTTCTCAGCGCCCTGCCCGAACAGCCGGTCCAGGAAGGCGTTGCCGTACACGCGGTGCGGGTCGAGCCGGTCCAGCACCGCGTCCGCCTCGGCCCACTCGGCCGTGCCGACCGCGGCCGGCACCACCGTGCCCAGCACCTCCTCGTCGCTCCACACCCCGTCGTCCGTGTACGCCCACCCCTTGGACCACTCCACCCGGGTCAGGGCGGATCCGCCGTCGTACGCGCGCAGCAGGAACCGCTCGATCTCGCGCAGGAACGCCTCCGCGTCCGGCGTGCCCGGCAGCGTCAGGATGTCCAGCCACACGGCCGTGTCCCACTCGGGGCGGTCCTCGCGCGGCCGGAGCGCGGACAGCAGCGGCGGCCGGGCCCCGGCCACCCCGCAGTCGCCGGGGTCGTCCAGTCCGGTCACCCGGATCTCCACCGACCCGTTGACGGGGAAGCTGCCCCGGGCCGCGTAGGCCGCCAGCCGCTCCTGGTAGAAGGCGGCGAACCCGGCCACGACCCGCTGCACCTGGTCCCTGGAGGTGAGTACGGCGTAGCCGTTCGCGTGGACCCGCAGGGTGGTCGGCTTCAGATACAGCAGGGTGTTCTTGGACGGTCCCCAGATGTCGCCGGAGAGGGTCGCCACGAGTCCGAGCGCGGCCGCGTCGTACTGCGCGGTGCCGAGCACCGGCGCCAGGTACCAGGCCGCCTCCGACGTCATCCGGCCGACCAGCTTCGCCACCGGGGCCGGGATGTTGTCGGAGAACGGGTAGTTGTACGGCCGCGTCACGTGCCGTGAGGTCAGCGGCCGGGTGGGGGAGACGCTCCACACCTTCAGCCAGGGGTGCGCGGTGAAGGCGAACCAGATGGCCTCGACCCGACCCGCCTCCTCCAGGAAGCTCGCGAACGTGCGGCGCCCGTCCCCGGAGCCGGGCGCGGCGAACAACTCGCCGGCCGGGATGTCCGTACGGCTCACGCACCGCAGGTCGGCGTCGGAGCCCACCCGCAGCACCACCTCGGTCACCAGGGACCGCCCGAGATGGGTCAGCAGCGCGGCGCAGTCGGCCTCGTCACGGTGGAACGTGCGCAGCGCGTACGCGCCGGCCCGGGAGTCCCACACCACGGCCGTCAGGGACAGGATCAGATTGCTCAGCGAGCCGTACGTGTGCCCCGGCGGAGGTTGCTCGCCCCGGGCGGGAACGGCGGTTCCGTGCGCGTCGATCGCCAGAGCGCCGCCCAGGGTGAGAACCCCGGGAGCGGGTGTCGCCGTGACCCCGAGGCCGTGCTCCTCCAGGAAGGTGAGCAGGGCCTCCATGGTCACGCCGGTGCCCGCGCGTACGGCGGTCGGCGAGTCCAGGGCGAGGCGGGTCAGGTGGGGCGCGGCGTCGACGAGCAGGACGGGCGCACCGGACGGCGTCCCCTCCGTCACCGTCAGGGGCGACCAGCCGTGCGCGGCGCCCCGGGCGCGCACCCGCCACCCGTGCCGCCAGGCCCAGTTGACGACCTCGACCACCTGGCCGGGGCTTGCCGGCGCACAGGCCCACAGGCCGTCGGCGGTGATCTCGCCGACCCAGTTCCGGTACGCCGAGCGGTACAGCGCGACGTCCGCCGGGAAGTCCGGCACCTCCGCCGCGGCGGCGGCCGGATCCGCCGGCAGGCCCGGCACGGCGGCCAGCGCCGCCGCGGTGAGGAGGAAACCCCGGCGCGACCAACGCGCCTCGTCCGACGGAACGTTGTTCACTGCACCAGTTGTCACGTCGAGTCACGCTAGGGGTCCGTTGACACGTGACATATCCCTGTCGACTCTATTCACTCGTGTGAGTGAACCGGGCGGGGTCGGGGATCGGAGCCGGATGTTCCGCGCGAGGCCGTGACGGATGACAGACTGACGCCATGGACGAGCGCACATTCGACAGGTCGGGTCAGCACGCCTCCGTCGTCGGTCTCGGGACGTGGCAGCTGGGGGCCGACTGGGGAGACGTCGACGACAAGGAAGCCCTCGCGGTGCTGGAGGCGGCGGCCGAGGCCGGGGTGACCTTCTTCGACACCGCCGACGTGTACGGCGACGGCCGCAGCGAGCAGACCATCGCCGCGTTCCTGAGCGGCAGGCCGGACCTGCACGTGATGGTCGCCACCAAGATGGGCCGCCGGGTCGACCAGATCCCCGAGAACTACGTGCTCGACAACTTCCGCGCCTGGAACGACCGCTCCCGGCGCAATCTCGGCGTCGACCGCATCGACCTGGTGCAGCTGCACTGCCCGCCGACGCCCGTCTACTCCACGGACGAGGTGTTCGACGCCCTCGACACCCTGGTCGAGGAGGAGCGGATCGCCGCGTACGGCGTCAGCGTCGAGACCTGTGCGGAGGCGCTGACCGCGATCGCCCGGCCGAACGTGGCGAGCGTGCAGATCATTCTCAACCCGTTCCGCATGAAGCCCCTGCGCGAGGTGCTCCCGGCCGCCCGCGAGGCCGGCGTCGGCATCATCGCCCGCGTCCCGCTGGCCTCCGGCCTGCTGTCGGGCAAGTACACGCGGGACACGGTCTTCCCGGAGAACGACCACCGCACCTACAACCGGCACGGCGAGTCCTTCGACGTGGGCGAGACCTTCTCCGGCGTCGACTACACCACCGGCGTCGAGGCCGCCGCCGAGTTCGCCGCGCTCGCCCCTCAGGGGTACACCCCGGCCCAGCTGGCCCTGCGGTGGATCATCGACCAGCCCGGCGTCACCACCGTGATCCCCGGCGCCCGCTCACCCGAGCAGGCCCGCGCCAACGCGGCCGCCGCCCGCCTGCCGGAGCTGTCCGGCCAGACGCTGACGGCGATCCGCGACCTGTACGACCGGCGGATCAAGGACCAGGTCGAATCCCGCTGGTGAGGTGCGCCCCTCAGGGCACCAGGAGCAGCTGCCTCTCCTGCTCCTGGTCGCCGGAGGCGGCACCGTCGTCGCGGGCCGTGAAGGCCCGGGTGAGGGTGTCGCTCGCCCGCCGCACCGCCTCCGGAGCGCCCTGCACGGTGACGGTCACCGGGGCGGACAGGCGCTCGGGCCCCGCGCCGGCGTCACCGGCGGAACGCGCGTCCGTGCCGCCGTCGAAGGTCGCCATGTGCACCGTCGCGTTCTCGTCGGCGGGCAGCTCGTCCGGCGCCCCGAACGTGCCTTGCAGGGCCCGGACGACCGCTCGTGCGTCGTCGGCGCCCCCGCCGCTGAGCGTGACGGTGAGCTGGGTACCGGACATGCGTCCACGACCTCCTCGGGCTGTGCGTCAGTCGCCCTCCGTGTAACCGTCCGCTGATCGCTCAAACCGCCGTGCGGGCGGGGACGACGGCCGTTTACGGGGAACCCGCGTGAGACAAGCACCCACGTCTCACACCGGGGAGTCACAGTGGCGGACACGGCAGACGGCGCGCCCAGGCGCCGGGGACGCAACGAGACGGAGGAGGAGAGAGCGGACCGGATGTGGCAGGAGCTCATCCAGGAGGTCCGCGTGGCGCAGATGGGCGTGCAGATCCTTTTCGGCTTCCTGCTCACCGTGGTGTTCACCGAGAAGTACGACAACCTGACCGACACGGACCAGACGATCTACCTCGTGACGGTCGTCCTCGGCGCGTGCGCGACGGGGGCGCTCATCGGACCGGTGTCGCTCCACCGCCTGGTCTCCGGGCGGCGCGTCAAGCCCCAGGCGGTGCGGCTGGCCTCCCGGCTCACGCTGCTCGGCCTCGTGCTGCTGCTCGCCACGACGACCGCCTCACTGCTGCTGATCCTGCGCGTGGCGACGCACGACGGCTTCGTGCCCTACATCGTCGCCGGCGTCGTCGGCTGGTACCTGCTGTGCTGGTTCGCCCTGCCTCTGTGGACCCGGCACCGCCACACGTCGAAGTGACGGCCTGCGGCGGCGCCCGCCCGGCGGCGGACGGCACCGCAGGTTTTCGTCAGCGGCACTCCCGGATCAGCCCCCGGCGATGACGTCCGCGAGGAAGTCGTCGACACGGACCTCCTCGCGGCCCGGCGGGACCATCTCGTGGGTCTCCCGCAGGAACGCCGCGAACGCCGGGGCCCACGCGAACACCACCGCATGGTGCCGGCCGCCGTCGGGGCGGGCGTCTCCGAGGAACTCCAGGCGCAGCTCCTGCCACATGCCGTGTGACTCGGGGCGCATCCGCACGTCCCCCACCCCGACCGGACGCCGCAGCCCTTCGCCGAGCATCTCGCGGTCGAGCTGCCAGCGGGCGAGGACACGGCCGTCGTGACTGAAGACGACGGTGACGGCGAACGGGTCCGCGGCGTCGTAGCTCAGGTGGGCGAGCACGGAGAAACGGTCCGTGTCACCCGCCTGGAGCTGCACCACCAGCGTCTTGTGCACGAAGGAGTTCACGAAAGGGCCTCCGGGAAGAACCAACCGACGTAGAGCCCTCTAGTACCCCCCACACGCACAAGATGCTCAGCCCTCCGGGTGATTCCTCCGGGCGCCGCGCAGCGACTCGATGCACACGGCCACGGCCCGCTGGAGTTCCTCCAGGCGCTCGACCATGTCGTCCTCGTAGAACTCCCCGGCGTCGTCGAAGGTCAGCTCCTCGAAGACCTTGGTCGCCTTCTGCAGACTGCTGTAGAACTTCGTGCGCCGCTCCCGCACCCGCAGCCCCGGGTCCGTCTCGACGGTCTCGACGACGAGGGACTTCATGGTGTCGTACGCCTCGGCGGCCCACTCGCCGGCGTCCTCGCCCTCGTCCAGCTCGTCGATGAGCGACAGGTGCCGCTCGGCCTCCTGACGGAGATCGGCCGGCGCGTCCACGGTCTGCCCGGCGGGTGTCTTGATCTGCCCCGACTCGGCGATCTGGCGCACGTATCCGATCCGGTCGGCCGCCCTGCTCTCGCCGGCGACGGCCTTCTTCAGCTCGTCGGTGCGCACGACGTCGCGGGCCAGCTCCGACTGGAGTTCGGGGTCCTCCCGGACCCGGTCCAGCAGGGCCTGGCGGGCCGCGCGGGCGGTGGCGGGGTCGGCGAGGATCGCGGCGCGCAGCGCGGTGGGGTTCTCCGCGACCTCCAGCGCCTTCGTGGGCCGGATGCCCTCGGCCTCGGCGGCCTCGGCGATGGCGGTGCCGCGCTCGGACGTGGCGCCGGAGCGGGAGACGTAGTAGCTCAGCCACACGTCGGCGTCCGGCAGTTCCACCTCCTGACCCGGTGTCAGCGCCTCGAAGAGCGGGACCAGTCCGTCGTCGGCCGCCCGGTCCCATGCCTTGTAGTAGCGCATGACCCGCTCCGGGGAGCACCCGGCGAGCTTCGCGAACTCCTTCGCCGACACCTTCGGCGTCTCGTCCGGGCCCTGCCCGCCGGGCCGCACGCTGCGCGCCACCTTCAGCCCGAAGGCCCACCCTCCGGTCCGGGCGTACGCCCCGAACTCCCGCGCGTCCCGCGCGATCGGCTCGGAGACGGGCGCCGGGGAAGTTTCGGGCGGGTTGATCACCAGGGTCACGGACGACTCTCCTGAATAGGCTGGCCGGTTGAGTATGTGCAGGTCGGCAGCCTATACGTGCCCATGGCCCGGGCCGGCCCGGAAGGCGGCGGACCTCAGCCGAACGCGTCGTGCAGGGCCGGGAGCAGGGTCTTCTCCGACCAGTCCAGATACGCCGGCTGGGAATCGCCGCCGATCTGGACCAGGGCGATCTCGGTGAAGCCGGCCTCGGCGTACGGGCGGACGGCCTCGACGAACGCGTCCGGGTCGTCGCCGCACGGGATGGAGTCGGCGACATCGTCGGGCGTGACGAACTGGGTCGCCGCTTCGAAGGAATCCGGGTGCGGCAGCTCCGAGTTGACCTTCCAGCCGCTGCCGAACCAGCGGAACTGGGAGTGCGCCCGCTTGATCGCCGTGTCCCGGTCGCGGTCGTAGCAGACCGGCAGCTGGCCCACGCGGGGCTTGCCCTCGCCGCCGTGCCGGTCGAACGCCTCCAGCAGCCCCGCCTTGGGCTCCGTGGCGATCACCAGATCAGCCAGCCGGCCCGCGAGTTCGCACGACTGCTCCCCGGAGACGGCGATGCCGATGGGCGGTGCCTCGTCGGGGAGGTCCCACAGCCGGGCCGACTCCACGTCGAAGTGCGTGCCGTGGTGGTTGACGTGACCGCCCTTGAAGAGGGCGCGGATGATCTCCACGGCCTCCTCGAACATCTCGTGCCGGACGTCGACGGACGGCCAGCCGCCGCCCACCACGTGCTCGTTGAGGTTCTCGCCGGATCCGAGCCCCAGCCGGAAACGCCCCTCGGACAGCAACTGGACCGTCGCCGCCTTCTGCGCCACCACCGCCGGGTGGTAGCGGAACGTCGGGCACGTCACGTACGTCATCAGCGGGATACGTGACGTGGCCTGGGCGGCCGCGCCGAGCACCGCCCACGCGTAGGGCGAGTGCCCCTGCGAGCGCAGCCACGGGAAGTAGTGGTCGGAGGTCACCGAGAAGTCAAAGCCCGCCTCCTCGGCCCGCACCACGTGGTCGACGAGCTCTCGGGGGCCGGCCTGCTCGGTCATCATCGTGTATCCGATTTGCACCATAACCGCCGAGTCCCCTGACAACAGGCGTGAAAACTGCTCGATCAAGGTCCGCCGGCGGGGCAGGATGCCCCCATGAGTGCCTCCTCCCTGCCCGCGGACAGCCCCGCCGCCCAGGGCGTCGACGCGTCCGGTGTCCACGCCTTCCTCGACGCCCTGGAAGCGGACCCGGAGCTCGAGCCGCACAGCCTGATGATCATGCGGCACGGCCGGCTGGTCGCCTCCGGCTGGTGGGCGCCGTACACCCCCGACCGGCCCCACCTGCTGTACTCGCTCAGCAAGAGCTTCACCGGGACCGCCGCCGCCTTCGCCGAGGCCGAGGGCCTGCTCGACTTCGACGCGCCGGTCATCTCGTACTTCCCGGAGCTGGACGCCGAGATCACCGACCCGCGCAGCCGGGCCATGCTCGTCCGGCACGTGGCGTCCATGTCGAGCGGCCACGAGCGGGAGACCGTCGACGAGGTCCACGCGCTGGACAAGCAGGAGCCCGTGCGCGGGTTCCTGCTGCTGCCGCCGGACCGCGACCCGGGCACCGTCTTCGCCTACAACCAGCCCGCCACCTACACCCTCGCCGCGATCGTCCAGCGGGTGACCGGGCAGCCGCTCACCGCCTATCTGCGGCCCCGGCTGCTGGACCCGCTGGGCATCGGCGAGGTGTTCTGGCAGCGGGACCGCGCCGGCCGCGAGATCGGCTACAGCGGTCTGCACGCCACCACCGACGCTGTCGCCCGGCTCGGTGAGCTGTACCTGCGCGACGGAATCCGGGAGGGCAAGCGGTTGCTGCCCGAAGGATGGGTCGACCGGGCCACGCGCCCGCACATACCCACCGCCGGAGCCATGGGAGACGAGAACCGGCAGGACTGGGACCAGGGTTACGGATACCAGTTCTGGATCTCCCGCCACGGCTACCGGGGCGACGGCGCGTACGGCCAGTTCTGCCTGGTGCTGCCCGAGCAGGACGCGGTGATCGCGATGACCGCGGCGACCGAACGGATGCCGGACGTCCTGAACCTGGTCTGGCGGCACCTGCTGCCCGCCTTCGGTCCCGAGCCGCTGCCCGGCCGTGAGAGCGCCGACGAGGCCCTGCGGGAGCGCCTCGCCGGGCTCGCGCTCCCGCCCGCCCCGGGCAGTCCGGCACCGCCGGACGGGGCGGAGGAATGGGCGGCAGCCGAGTTCAGGTCCTCGAAAGGGGGCGGTCCCGCTCTGTCGGCCGGGCTGGTATCGGACGCGGACGGCTGGGCGCTCCGGCTCACCGAGGGCGAGAACCGGCTGGACCTGCGGATCGGAGCGGAGGGCTGGACGGTCGCGGAGAAGCCGCTCCCGACCGCGGTGAGCGGCGGCTGGACGGACTCCGGCACGCTGGCCGTGGAGGTGGCCTTCCTGGAGACCCCGCACCGCCTGGCGCTGACGTGCTCCCTCGCGGACCGTACGCTCACCGCGAGCTGGCGCACGCAGCCTCTCGCCGGCGGCCGGCTCACCTCCCTGCGCGCCCCGCGCGGCTCAGTCTGAGCCCGGCCGGAACGTCTTGAGGAAAGTCCGCAGCGCCTGCTGGTTCGCCTCGTCCTCCCAGTCGGCGTCCGGGGTCGTCCAGCGCAGCGAGAAGCTCCGGCCCTCGCCCAGCAGGAAGCCCCGGCCGAAGGTGTGCACCCGGGTGCCGTCGACGTCCGCCGTCCACTCCATGTCGGCGGCCTCGCGCCCCTGGTACGTCGTCGCGCGGATCTCACCGATGCGCCGGTAGTCGCCGGACCGCTCCAGGTTGGGTTCGACCTCGTCGCGCCACACGGCCACGGGGTCCGGGCCCACGCGTTCGCTGTAGGTGACGGCCAGCGTGCGGTCGTCGCCGTCGGCACCGAAGGTCACGCGGTACCGCAGATCGCCCTGGCGATCGGTGTCGAGCGGTTCCCAGCCCTCGGGGAGCGCGACGGAGAAGCCCTGCGGCGCGCGGTAGGTGTGGAAGCCGGGCGGCAGGGCCGTGGCGGGGGCGGACGGCGTCGGCGTGGGAGTCGGTGTGGGTGTGGGTGTGGGCTTGGGGTCGGGGGACGACGGAGAGGGCGTGGGGGAGGGGGAGCCGGTCCGGCCGGGGGGCCCGGACGGGTCGGGGACGCCGCCGGTGCCCTCTTCCGGCGGGGCGGCGGAGGCCGGTGGCCGGGCCGGGGACTCCGCCGCGTCACTGCCCGTGTCGCTGCCGGGCAGGCCCTGGGTCGCGGCGAGCACGGCGACCGCGACGGTGATCACGGCCAGCGTGGTCCCGGCGACCATGGTCCGTCTGCTCCAGGCCGGGCCCCCCGGCCGCATCGCGGCGTACACGCCGCGCAGTCGCGGCACGGGCACCGACCCCATGACCGCCTCCGGGTCCTCGCTGAGCGCACGGTTCAGCGCCTCCCGGACCACCGGGCGGGTCAGCCGCTCCCGCGCGTCCTTGCGGAGCAGTCCCTGCACGACCTGGGTGAGCGGCCCGGCGCGCACCGGCGTCCGCAGCGGCAGCCGGTCGACGCCCTTCAGGGTGTTCTCCGGTCGGCCCCGGTCCCGGAAGGGCGGGCGGCCCTCGACCATCGTGTAGAGGATCGCGCCGAGCGCCCACAGATCGGCCGCGGGCCCGATGTGCTGGTCGCGGGCCTGTTCCGGGGAGGCGAACGCGGGGGCCGTGAGCCGGGGCGCGAGGGTCGCGCCTACCAGGCCGTAGCCGGTGACGACGACCGACTGGTCCTCGCGTACGAACACCTGGCCGGGACTGAGCTCGCCGTGGGTGACGCCCTCGGCGTGCGCGGCGTCCAGCACGTCGAGCAGCTCCAGGCCGATACGGGCGGCCCGCACGTAATTGAACGTGCCCTGCTCCGACAGGAGTTCGCCGAGCGGGCTGCCGTCGATCCACTCGGTGACGGTCCACAGGGTGCCGGCCTCCTCGACGGCGTCGACCACCGCGGCGATCCGGCCGGGGCACAGCAGCGCCATGCGTTCGGACGTGCGCAGCAGGCGGCCGGCGGCCCGGCGCTCCGTCTCGTACGCGTCGTCCGGGAGCCCGATCTGCGTGACGAGACACGGACGGGAGACCTCGCCGGCACCGAGGTCCTCGGCGTACCAGCAGATGCGGTTGGTCTCGCGCTGGATGATCTCGAGCAGCCGGTACCGGCCGCCGACCAACTGGTGTGTGGAGACGTGCGCCCTGCCCATGGCCATCCCTCGCTGGAAACCTGGCTCTCACCTTTTCCAGAAGTACGGGGGATGAGCCGTCCTGCGTTCAACTGGATCGCAACTCCGCGTTCATTCTTGTCTTTTATTCAAGAGAGGGGATCAAGTGTGCGAGAGAAAACGGTCTTTCGAGGGCTCCGGAGCGGCTCACCTCGGCCGCCCTGGGGTCGTCGAGGAGGGCGCCGCGGGTGCGGAGAAATACCCTCCGCGGCCCGCGGATTCCCTAATGCCCGCCTGGCCTGCTGGTAACCGGCGGTAAATGCGAAGGTGTCCAACGGCCGAACTCGACAGCCCTCCGATCAAATTCGGCGACGGATTATCCGGGAGCGGTCGGCTCAGACGTCGCGCCGCACCAGGAAGCCGAGCAGGGACCGCAGTTCACCGAGGGCCCTCGCCTCCAGCGGCACCCCGGCGAGCGCCGACTCGACGGCGGTGACATGGCGCCGGGCCTCCGCCATGGCCGCCGCCCGGCCGCCCGCCCGCTCGATCAGCTCCGCCGCAGCGCCGGCATCGTCGCCCGTCTCCAGGAGTGCGGCGAGCCGGCTGCCGTGCGGGGAGTCGAGCGCCACCAGCACCGGGAGGGTCTTCTTCCGTTCCCGCAGATCGCCGTGGACGGGTTTGCCGGTGACCCGGGGATCGCCCCAGACGCCCAGCACGTCGTCGACGATCTGGAAGGCGATCCCGAGGTGCCGGCCGGCCCGGTCGAGCGCGGCGGCCGTCTCGGGGGCGGCGCCGCCCAGCACGGCGCCCAACGCCGCCGCGCAGCCCAGCAGCGAGCCCGTCTTGTGCTCCGCCATGGCCCGGTACTCGTCCGGCCGGACCCGCTCCGGCCCCGTCCAGGGGCGGTCGGCGAACAGCAGGTCGTCCGCCTGCCCGCGCACCAGGTCGCCCAGTGCGACGGACAGCGTCCGCACGGCCGCGGCTCCGCCCGGCTGCGCGGCGAGGGTCTCGACGGCGAGCGCGAACAGGGCGTCGCCCGCGAGGACCGCGGGGCCCGTGCCGTAGGCCTTCCACACGGCCGGGCGGCGGCGCCGGTCCGTGTCGCCGTCCATGATGTCGTCGTGCAGCAGGGAGAAGGCGTGCACCAGCTCCACCGCGACGGCCGCGGCCACCCCGTCCCGCCCGGACGCACCGGCCGCCTCGGCGCCGAGCACGGCGAACGCCTGCCGTACGCCCTTGCCGCCCGGGGCGGCGGCCGGGGCGCCGCCCACCTCGCACCAGCCGAAGGAGTACGCGGCCATCTCGCCGACCCAGGGGTGCAGTCGGCCGACGGCTTCGGTGAGGGCGGGGCGTACGAGGGTGCGGCAGCGGTGGAGGATCCGGTGGGGCTCGGCCGAGAGGCCGGGGCTCAGCGCGTCGTGCTGCCGTTCGCCGTGCGGGACCGTGTTCTGCCGTGCCGTCTCCACCGCCGTGGAGGACACCGTCACCGTGTCACCTCCGCCATCGTCGTCTCGACGACCCCGGTGTCCGGTATGCCGAGTTCGTCATATGCGCGCGCCACCATCCTGCGGGCGTGCCGGAGGCCGATCCGCTCCAGCGTGCCGGCCAGCTCGGCCAGTTCGGCCGCCGTCTCGGCGCGGTCGCGGCCCAGCCGGGCCCGGGACTTGGCGAGGCCCAGCCGGGACAGCGCCTCCCCGCGCGGCTCGCTCATCTCGCGGAACTCCGCCAGGGCCTGTTCGTACAGGGCCCGCGCCTCGGCGTAACGCCCGGCCCGGTACAGGACGTTGCCGCGCATCTTGTGGTTGTAGGCCAGCGCGCTGGACAGCCGCATGGCGCGGCACGTCGCCTCCGCCTCGCTCAGCAGCTCCAGCGCCCGCTCGGTGTCCCCGTCACGCACCGACACCACGTCGGCCAGACCGCGCAACGCCCAGGCGTGACCGCGCCGGTCGTCGGCGCGCGCGGCGATCTCCGCGGACTCCTCGAACAGGGCGTACGCGGTGTCGTAGTCCCCGGTGTTGCGGTGCATCTGTGCGATGCCCTCCAGCGCCCACACCGTGTGCCGCGCCTCCCCGCGCCGCCGGGCCTCGGCGAGCAGCTGCTCGTGCAGCCGGCCGACGGCCTCGTAGTCGCCCTGGATGCGGCCGGTCTCGGCCAGGCCGGCCAGCGAGTAGCCGCGTACGACGATGTCGCCGCCCTGTTCGCCGAGGTCCGCCGCGAGCTGGAGCAGCCGGCGGGCCAGCCGGAGCGCCCCGCGCTGCCGGGCCAGTGTGCCGCCGCTCCACAGCGCCCAGGCCATCGCCGCCACGTCTTCCGCCTGACGCGCGGCGCGGTAACTCGCCTTCCATGCCCGGTCCGCGTCCTCGACCCGGCCCAGCCGGCGGTGCGCCTCGGCCACCGCGAGTCCGGAACGTGCCGCCTCCCCGGGCTTCCCGGCGCGCTCGGCCGCCCTCAACTGCTCGGTACCGGCGGCCAGGACGTCGGTCAGAGAGGAGTTGACGGACAGGGTGGTGAGCGCGCCCTGGTACTCCGGGGCGAATGCCTTGCCGTACATCGATGCCTTTCGGTCCGTATACGCACCATGTATACACAGAGCGTATACATGGCATGTATAGAAGGGTGGAAACCTGCCCTGGCCACCAGGGCCAGGGCATCACCTGTTGTGGATCAAGACGTCGACCGTACGGACGGGGTTGCCTGTGAGGCGCAGATCACCGTGGGGACCTCAGTGCTGGCCGGCCTTCTGCGGAGTCGCCTCGCTCGGCCGCACGACGACGTATCCCTCGCCCTGGAGCACCAGTTGGACGGCCTCGCCGGAGCCGCCGCGCAGCATCGAGCCGATGGACTGGGAGCGGTGCAGCGTGGTCTGGAGACCCGCCGTCCAGCCCACGATCGCGTCGGTGTCGACGTACACCGGATACTGCGGTGAGACCGGGATGACCAGCGGGTTGCCCTCGCAGATCAGCCCCAGCCTGCCCTGCCCGGTGAAGACACTGTTGAACAGGCCGCCGCCGGTGATGCCGGCGCCCTTCACGGTCGCGATGCGGTAGGACAACGTGGCGTCGAAGCACAGGACGTTACGGCCGTTGACCGTGAACTCGTCGCCGGGTTCGACGTCGACGATGAAGCAGTTCTGCGCTTCGTGGGCGAACCAGGCCTCACCCTGCCCGCGCACGGCCATCAGCGGAAGTCCCTCCCCGGTGACCGCGCGCTTGAGCATGCCGCCCACGCCCTGGCCCTTGCGCTCGAACTGGAGGTTGCCGCGGTAGGCGATCATCGCGCCCTGTCGGGCGAGCATCTCGCCGTTCACCGTGTAGCGGAGGCACTTGGCGTTCTCGACCGTCATACCCGGTGCGACGGCCGGCTGTGCCATGTGCCTGCTGGAAAAGAGGTCACCCTTCATACGCGCATCCTCGCCCGGAGCGTCCCCCTCCGCCAAGATCGGGGGGCGAGTGACGGGCAGGGCGCGCGGGGGCGCGGTGTCAGCCGCCGAAGAGCTGCGTCCAGTACGTGCCCGCGCGGCCGCCGCCGGCGAAACCGACGCCGACGTGTGTGAAGCCGGGCTTGAGGATGTTGGCCCGGTGGCCGGGGCTGTTCATCCAGCCCTGAACCACCTCGGCGGGAGAACGTTGGCCGCAGGCTATGTTCTCGCCGATGGAACGCCGGGTGGAGCCCGCGGCGGCGGCCCGGTCCCAGGGCCGGCTGCCGCCGGGCGCGGTGTGCGCGTAGAAGTCGCGGGCCACCATGTCGGCGCTGTGCGCCTGGGCGGCGGCGGTGAGCAGGGGATCGGCGGCCAGGGGCGGGAGTCCGGCGCGGGCGCGCTCGCGATTGGTGAGGTCGGTGACGGCCGCCGCCGCGCCGGCCAGCCCCTCCGGCGTGAGGGGACGGGCCCACAGCGCGGTCCAGTAGGTGTCGCCGGTGGGTCCGTCGTGGACGTGGGCCACCCCGGTGTGGGTGAACGCCGGGTCGTGCAGCGTGCGGCGGGGCCCCTCCGCGCGCAGGCAGTACGCGACGAACTCGGCGGTGGTGCGCGGGCCGGACACCAGGTGTTCTCCGACGGTGAGGTACGCGTACCCGGCGCCGACGGCCCGCTGGTAGACCGACACGCCGTCGCGGCTCTCGACGCCGAGTCGTCCGGACGCGGCCATGGCCGCGGCGTGGGCCCGCGCCGCGGTCACGAGCCGGGGGTCGAGTGAGACCGGTGGTGAACCGGCTGCGACGCGGGCGGAGTTGACCTGGGCGGCGAAGCCGTCCGGGTCGGGGGCGTGCTGTGCGGAGGCGGGAGGACCCGGGGGCCCGCTCCCGGTCGGTCGCCGCGCGGCCGGGACCGCCGTCGGCCCCGGGGCGGGCGCGTGGGCTGCTCGCTGATCCCGGCCGCCGAACCGGACTGGCCGCGCGGTGCCCGGCCCGCCGGTCGCCGCCGAGCCCGGCACGGGTGCGGGCGGATCGTCCACGACGTCGACGCCGAAGTCCCGGGCGAGTCCCGCCAGTCCGTCGGCGTACCCCTGGCCCAGGGCGCGCAGCCTCCAGCGGTCACCGCGCCGGTAGAGCTCCGCGAGGAGCAGGACCGTCTCCTGCCGGGGGCGCGGCGGGGTGAACCGGGCGAGCGGGCGGCCCGCCGCGTCGGTGACGTGCAGTGTGGGGGAGGGCAGGCGACCGAGGGCGGTTCCGGGCTCGGCGGGGCTGACGGCGACGGTGACCCGGGTGGCGCCGGCACGCAGTCCCGCCGGGTCCACGGTGAGCGCGTCGCCCCGCAGCGCCGCGCCCGGCGCGGCCGGCTGGTTGTAGAAGACGAAGTCGCCGTCGCCCCGCACCTTTCCGCCGTCGTCCGTGACGAGCGCGGACACGTCGAACGGGCCGGGCACCCGGACGGTCACCGCCCCGCCCGGAAGCGGCAGATTGCCACCGGGGACCAACTCGTCCATCACGCCCCCCTGCTCCTCGTCGTCCCGGCCTCCCCACGAGGACACCGTGCCCCGACAACGGCCGTGGCAGCGCGAGGGTTCCCACGTCAGCCCCGGCCCATGGCGGTGAAACCGGCGTCCACGCACGGCCGTGAGGCCGGTGCCAACCCGCGGTCGCGAGGCGGGTGTCCGCCTGCGGCCGTGAGGCCGGCGCCCACCCACGGCCCTGAAGCCGGTGCCCACCCGCGGCCTTGAAGCTGATGTCCGCCCGCAGCATCTCGAAGACCAGTCGGCAACTCCCGGACCGGCACACGCGTCGGCACCCCCGCACCGTGCCGGAGGCCCGCACCGTTACCGTGTCGTACGCCGGGGCGGCACGGAGTGCCGGGCTTGCTCCCGGTGGCTCCGCGACGCTGCGGGAACTCGCCCCCATGACACCGCCCGACCGTGCACACCGGCCGAAGGAGCGCCCCCGATGCCCCGCACCGCACGCCCCCGCGGCCGCACCGCCGCGGCCGCCCTCTCCTTGTGCCTCGCACTGGGCTGCGGTTCCGGTGGGACACCCCAAGGCGACGAACCGTCCCCGCCGGCCGGCGCCCCGGCGGGCGCCAGGAACGACGTCGTCACGTGGGCCTCCTCCGCCGGCCGCGTCGGGGCCGCGGTCGACGGCCGCGGCTACCGGCTGGTCGTGCACACCAGCGTCGGCGGCACCGGCCTGAGGGTGCGGCTGTCCAACGCCTTCGGGGACCAGCCGGTGACGTTCGGCAGCGTCCACGCGGGGCTCCAGCGTGACGGAGCCGCACTCGTCCCCGGCAGCAACCGGCGCCTGACCTTCGGCGGCGCCCCCTCCGTCACGGTCCCCGCCGGCGGCATCGTCTACAGCGACCCGCTGCCCGTCCGCGTCCCCGCCGCGAGCAATCTCGCCGTCAGCCTCTACGTGCCGCGGGCGGGCGGGGTGCTCACCGGGCACTGGCTGGCGATGCAGACGTCGTACACCACCGACGGCGACCACACCGCGGAGGAGAGCGGCGCCCACTGGGCGCAGCGGACCGGCTCCTGGTTCTACCTCGACGCCGTCACCGTGCGGCCCCGCCCCGCGGCGGGCACCGTGGCCGCCCTCGGCGACTCGATCACCGACGGCTGGCACTCGACGACCGACCTCAACCGCCGCTGGCCCGACTACCTCGCCCGCCGGCTGCGCGCGTCCCCCACGACGACCGTCAAGGCAGTGGCCAACGCGGGCATCGCCGGCAACAAGGTCCTCGCCGACGACCCCGGACAGAGCGCCCTGAACCGCCTGTCACGCGATGTGCTCGCACTGCCGGGCCTGCGCACGGTGTTCCTCTTCGAGGGAGTCAACGACATCAAGGCCGAGCCCGGCGCCACGGCGGAGGAACTCATCGCCGGGTACCGCGCGCTGGCCCGCCGGGTGCACGCGGCCGGGAAATGCGTCGTCGCCGCCACGATCGCTCCCTACAAGGGCTGGCGGGAATGGGACCCCGCCGGGGAAGCCGTGCGCCGGAAGGTCAACGCCTTCCTCCGCACCAGCGGCGCGTTCGACGCGGTCACCGACTTCGACCGCGTCCTGCGCAGCCCCGACGACCCCGAGCGGATCCGCCCCGCCTTCGACGGCGGAGACCATCTGCACCCCAACGACAAGGGCATGCGGGCGATGGCCGACGCCGTCGATCCGGAGAGCCTCGACTGCCCGAGCCGGTAGCCCGGGTCAGGGATACAGCCACCTCACCGGGTGCCGCCCCCCTCCTGCGGCCCGCACGGCGTCCGGCCGGTCAGCCGGACGCCGACGGCTCCGGGGTGATCAGCCCCTCCCGGTAGGCGACCGCCACGGCCTCGCCGCGGCTCGACGCACCCAGCTTGGCGAGGATGTTGGAGACGTGGACGCTCGCCGTCTTGCCGCTGATGAACAGCTCCTCGCCGATCTGCCGGTTGCTGCGGCCGAGCGCGAGCAGCCGCAGCACCTCCCGCTCGCGTGCGGTGAGCACACCGGCGCGCTCCTCGGCGTCCGGCGTGTCCGCCAGGCGCCCGCGCCGGACCAGGGCGTCCACCTGCTCCCGCAGCGGCGTGGCGCCGAGGCGGTCGGCGGTCTCCCGGACCTCACGGGCCTCGGCCGCCGCCTCCTCGCGACGCCCGGCCGCGACCAGGGCCTCGGCGTACCGCAGCCGGCAGCGCGCCTGCTCGTAGACGTCGCCGAAGCCGAACGCCGTCAGCGCCCGAGACCAGGCCGCGGCGTCAGGCCCCGAGACGACTCGGATCCACTCCGCCTCGGCACGGGCCAGCCACGCCTGCCCCTCGGGGCCCTGTGGAGTGCCGTGCTCGGGGTGGGTGGCGGTGGCTCGCGCCAGTTCCACCAGTTCGGCCGCGGTGTCCGTCCAGCGGCGGGTCGTCGCCTTGTCGCCGGCCGACCGGGGCTCGGCGGCCGCGTCGGCCACCGCTGACAACGCCAGGGCGGCGAGCCGGACCGCGACGTCCGGGCGGGCCCCCGACTCGTCGGTGAGGGCCGCGACCGTGGACCGGGTCCACCGCACCGCGTCCTCGGGATCACGGCGCAGCGCCGCGGCGTCGGTGAGCACGATGCCCGCGACCAGGGTGGCCATCCAGTCGAAGGGCCCCTCCAGCAGGGCACGCGCCCGGTCGGCGGCCGTCATGTCGCCCCGCGCCAGGGCGACGTACAGCACGGGACCGACCGTGTACGCGCCGGCGGCCGGCAGCACGTCGGCATCGGCCGCCGCCGCCCGCACACACTCGTCCCAGCGGCCCAGCACATGGAGCACCACCAGCCGCAGATACCGCATCTCCAGCGGATACGGGGACGACAGCAGCCCGGCGCGCCGGGCCCGGTCCAGGCCTTCCGTCAGCCAGGGCACGCACTCCGCCAGCGCACCGGACTCGTAGTAGCCCATGGCGAGGTTGAACAGGGCGCGCAGCTCCACGGCCGCGTTGCCCGCACTCCGGGCCAGCTCCCGGGCCCGCAGCAGCCGCTGACGGCCCTCGGGGCCGCGCCGTCCGCCTCCGTCGAAGACGGCCAGGGAGATCAGCAGGTCCGCCTGGGCGTCGGTCATCCGCAGTTCCTCGGCCACGCTCAGGGCCTTCCGGGCGACCCGCAGCGCGGTCTCGTTCCCCCCGACGTGGCGTGCGGCCATGGCATGCGTGGCCGCGGCCCAGACCCACGTACGCGACGGCGGATCCTCGGGGATCATCGCCAGGGCCTCGCTGCTGTAGGCGAACGCCGCCGTCAGGCTGTCCACGCTCAGCAGGTTCCCGGCGAGGGTGTAGCGGACCCGGGCGGCCAGCTCGGAGTCGGCGTCCTGGCCGAGTTCCGCCAGTGCGGACCGCGTGAGGGAGACCGCCCGGTGCAGTTCCCCGGCGTGCGCGGCCGCCGCCGAGGCCCGCAACGTCAGCGTCACCCGGTCGACGCCCCCGCCCTTGGGCCGCGCCTCGGCACTCACCGCCGGCCACAGGTCGAGGGCCGCTTCCAGATGCCGGTGCTCCTCGGCCGGCGCCCCGACCCGCTGGGCGTGATCGGCGGCGTCCAGGGAGGCGGCCAGCGCCTCGGCGAGGTCGTGGCTCTCCCGGTAGTGGTGGGCCCGCTCGGCGGCGCTCTCCGCGGCCCGGCCCTGCGCGGCGAGCAGCCGGGCGAACGCGCCGTGCAACCGCGCCCGCTCCCCGGGAAGCAGATCGGCGTAGACGGCCTCACGGGCGAGGGCGTGCCGGAAGGAGTACGTGTCGTCGTCCCCGGCGACGAGCAACTGCCGCCCCACCGCCTCCCGCAGCGCCGACTCCAGCTCCTCCTCGGGCAGCCCCACCGCCCGCCGCAGCAGCTCGTGCTCCACGCGGCGCCCGGCGACGGCCGCGGTCCGCAGCACCTGCTGCGCGGTGTCGGACAGCTGCTCGAAGCGGATCAGCAGCACCTCGGCCAGCCCGCTGGGCACCCCGCCGGACTCCGTGTCCGTGGCCGCGAGCAACTCCTCCGCGTAGAAGGCGTTCCCCTCGGCCCGCTCCACGATCCGCCGCACCGTGGCGTCCGCCAGCGGACGCCGTTCGAGGTGACGCACCAGCCGGGCCACATCCGCATCGCCCAGCGGCCGCAGCTCCAGCCGCTCCACGGAGGGCAGCCGTATCAGCTCCGCCAGCAGCGGCCGCAGCGGGTGGCGCCGGTGCAGGTCGTCCGCGCGGTACGAGGCGAACACCGCCAGCCGGTGCCGCAGAACACCCCGGCCGAGCAGGAACCGCAGCAGATCCCGCGACGACTGGTCGGCCCAGTGCAGATCCTCCAGCACGAGCAGCAGGGGCGCGACATCCGCCACATCGGTCAGCAGCCCCGCCATCCCTTCGAACAGCCGCAGCCGCCCGTCGACGTCCCGGGCGGAATCGGTCCCGGCCCCCAGCAGCCGCTCGACCACCGGATGAGCGGCCAGGGCGGAAGCGAACCGCTCGTCGGCGGCGAGCACGCCCAGGATCTCGGTGAACGGCAGATAGGGCAGCCCGACGTCACCGAGATCCACGCAGTGCCCGGTGACCACGGTCATGCCTGATTCGGCGGCCCGTCCCCCGACCTCATCCAGCAGCCGTGTCTTGCCGACCCCGGCATCCCCGGCGACCAGCACGGCCCGCGCCTCACCCCCGCGCGCACGCTCCAGCACCCTGGAAAGCCGCGTGAGTTCGGCATCCCTCCCGATGACGGGCGTGACAGATGAAGCCTGCGGCACAGAACCAACCTTCTTTTTTCAGGGGCGCGGGGCTGTGACACTATGCGGCTCCGCCGCGTGGGCGCGATCAACCACGTACAACCCGCAGCCGCCACGAAACCATGAGACCCGAGCTCCTAGGCCCGCAAAACCCTCGCCCAATCATCCGGCACCCGCCCCGCAGGCCCCGGCACCGGCTGATCCGCAGGATGACTCACCGGCCCGGCCAGCTCCGGCCCCGACTCGTACAACTCGTTCGTCGAGTAGTCCCAGTACCAGCCCTCACCCGGCTCGAAGCTCTGCACCAGCGGATGCCCCGACTCCCTGAAATGAGCCGTCGCGTGCTGCGCGGGCGAACTGTCGCAGCACCCCACGTGCCCGCACTGCGCACACCGCCGGAGGTGGAACCACCACCCACCGGCCGCCTCGCACTCCGCACACCCGCTGCCGCTGGGCGCGGCACCCGGGTCGACCCCGTCGATCCCGTTCTCACCACTCATGCCGACTCCTCCTCGACCGCTGTCAGCGGAAGCAGCACCTGGAAGCGCGTGTCCCCCGGTTCCGACTCCACCTGGATCGTCCCGTGATGCTTGTTGACCACGATCCGCCAGGAGATGTCGAGTCCGAGCCCGGTCCCCTCACCCACCGGCTTCGTCGTGAAGAACGGATCGAAGATCCGCCCCCGGTCCTCCGGCGGGATGCCGACGCCCGTGTCGCGGAACTCCACCAGCAGCCGGTCGTGGTCCCGGGCCGTCCGCACGGTCAGCGTCCCTTCCCCGCCCGCGCTGTTCATCGCGGAGACCGCGTTGTCGACCAGGTTCGTCCACACCTGGTTGAGCTCCGCCGGGTACGCCGGGATGCTCGGCAGCGTCCGGTCGTACTCCTTGACGACCTTGATCTGCCGGCCGATCTTGCCCGACAGCATCAGCAGCGTGCTGTCGAGGAGTTCGTGCACATCGGCGTGTCGGAAAGGCGCCCGGTCGAGCTGGGAGTACTGCTTGGCCGCGTCGACGAGATGCGAGATGCGTGTGGTCGAGTCGTTGATCTCGTCCATCAGCAGCTCGGTCTCGACCGTGTAGTTGAGCCACCCGATCGCGCTCGGCAGGATCTCCTCGGCCACCGCCGCCGCGACCTGGTCCAGCCAGTCCTGGTCGAGACCGGCCTGGACGAAGGTGGGCGCGATCCGCCAGCCGTCCGGGATGCCGTGGTCGTCGAGCCAGTCGGTGAGAGCGTCCTCCCGGTCGGAGGCCTCCAGCGGACTCAGCGTGGGGGCCTTGGCGACGCGTTCGGCGGTGCGTTCCTGGATGTCGATGAGGTTCGCCATGACCTCGGGGGAGTACGAGCCCTGCGCGATGATCGCCAGCTTGTGCCGCATCTTGCCCACCCGCTCCCGCAGTGTCGCGGTCGCCCGTACGGCCGCCGCCGCGGGGTTGTTGAGCTCGTGGGTGAGGCCGGCGGACAACGAGCCGAGCGCCAGCAGCCGTTCGCGCTGCCCGATGGCCCGCTGGGTGTTCTTCGTACCGAAGAAGAGCCCCTCCAGCAGATGCACCGCCATCGGGAACCAGTCCTGCATGATGCCCGCGAACGTGTCGGCGGGCAGCACGAAGAACCGCGTCGGCTCCGTGACGCGCATGGAGTTGTTGTAGACCTGCGGCACCCGGTCGCCCAGATACGCCTGCATGGACCCCGCGTACACCCCGCGCTGGGAGGTCCGCGTCACCTCCACGTCGTCACCGCCGACCCGGCGGTACAGCACGACCGTCCCCTCCAGCAGCACGTAGAAGCAGGTGGCGGGGTCCCCCTCGGTGTAGACGGGGCCGGGCTCGAACGTCTCCACCCGCCCCTCGCTGCACAACCGCCCCAGCTGCTCGGGCGTGAGCTTCTCGAACAGGAACAGCGAGCCGATCTCCTGCGGGCTGCACGGCGCGGGCTGCCCGCTCACGACTGCTCCAGATAACGGTGGACGAGCATCACGGCCATGGCTCCCTCTCCGACGGCGGACGCGACCCGCTTGGCGGACTCGGAGCGGGCGTCGCCCGCCACGAACACGCCGGGCACACTGGTCTCCAGGTGGTACGGCGGCCGGTCCAGCTCCCAGCCCTCCGGCGGGCGGCCGTCGGCGGTCAGGTCGGGTCCGGCGAGGATGAACCCGCGCTCGTCCCGCAGCACCGTGCCGTCCAGCCAGTCGGTCAGCGGGGCCGCGCCGATGAACACGAACACCCACTGCGCGTCGACCTGTTCAATCTCTCCGGTGTCCACGTCCCGCAGCGTCAGCCGCTCCAGGTGGCCGTCGCCGTGCGCTTCCTCGACGACCGTGCGGGCGCGCACCTGGATGTTCGGGGACTCCTCGATCTGCTGGATCAGGTAGTGCGACATCGACGCCGACAGCGACTCGCCGCGCACCAGCAGCGTCACGGACTTGGCGCCCCGCGCCAGGTACATCGCCGCCTGACCGGCGGAGTTGGCGCCGCCGACGATGTACACGTCCTGCCCCTGACAGGAGGGAGCCTCCGTCAGGGCCGACCCGTAGAACACCCCGCACCCGGTCAGGTCCTCGCAGCCGGGCGCCGACAGCTGCCGGTAGGACACGCCGGTCGCCAGGATCACGCTGTGCGCGGCGACCGCCGAGCCGTCCGAGAACCGTACGATCCGGGCGGCGCCGTTGACCTCCAGCGCCGTCACCTCGCGCGCGGTGAGGATCTCGGCGCCGAACTTCGCCGCCTGCCGCCGGGCCCGGTCGGTGAGCTGGGCCCCCGACACGCCGTCGGGGAAGCCGAGGTAGTTCTCGATCCGGGAGCTCTGGCCCGCCTGCCCGCCGGTCGCCGACCGCTCCACCAGCACGGTCCGCAGCCCTTCGGAGGCGCCGTAGACCGCAGCGCCGAGCCCGGCCGGACCGCCGCCGATGACGACCAGGTCGTAGAAGTCGGCCGTCGGGGTCGTCGCCAGCCCGACCTGGGCCGCGAGGTCGACGGCCTCCGGCTCGATCAGCGGCGTCCCGTCCGGAGTGATGACCACCGGCAGCCGCATCCCGTCCGCACCGGCCGCGGCCAGCAGCCGCCGCCCCTCCGGCTCGTCCGAGGAGTACCAGCGGTACGGCACCTGGTTGCGGGCCAGGAACTCCCGCACGTCCGAAGAGCGCGCCGACCAGCGGTGCCCGACGACCTTCGTACTCGGCACGGGCCGGAAGTCGCTCGTCCGCCACGCCTGGAGCAGATCGTCCAGGACCGGGTAGAGCTTCTCCTCGGGCGGGTCCCACGGCTTGAGCAGGTAGTGGTCGAGGTCGACGACGTTGATCGCGTCGATCGCCGCGTTCGTGTCCGCGTACGCCGTCAGCAGCACCCGCCGGGCGCCCGGGTAGACGTCCAGGGCCTGTTCGAGGAACTCGATGCCGTTCATCTGCGGCATCCGGTAGTCGGCCAGGATCACCGCCACGAGATCGCCGCGCAGCTTCAGCTCCCGCAGCGCGTCGAGCGCGGACTCGCCGGACTCCGCGCGCACGATCCGGTACGACGCGCCGTACCGCCGCCTCAGATCCCGGGCCACGGCCCGGGAGACCCCCGGATCGTCGTCCACGGTCATGATGACGGTCCGCGCCGCATCGGCGGCCTGTGCCATACGTCCCCCACACCGGGCGGTCGACTCACGGCACGGCGCCCCGGGGCACCGCGCCGACCTCCGCCCATCGTATGTTCGATCGCCGCGCCGCGCTCCGATACGGAGATCAACTCCGACGAACCCTCAGCACGCGCCCCGCTCCGGGGACATCGGGGCAGGGTGGTGAAGACTGGGCGGCACGCAAGGACCTTGGACATGATGGAGGCAGCTGCATGACACGTCCGATCGCGGCAGGCGTCGACGGATCGCAGGAGAGTCTGGCCGCGCTGGCCTGGGCGGCCCGTGAGGCGGTGCGGCGCGAGCGGCCGCTGCGCGTGGTGCACGCCTGGCGGTTCCAGCCGCAGGAGGCGCTCGAAGCGGGGATCACCGGCGACGCGGACAGCCAGGCGGAGTGGGTGCACAGCGCCGTGACGGAAGCCGTCGGGACCGTCTCCGAGCGGCACCCGGAGCTGGAGGTGACCACCGACGTCGTGGAGGGCCCGGTCGTCGACACCCTGGTCGCCGCGGCGGCCGATGCGGAGCTGCTGGTGCTCGGCTCGCGCGGGCACGGGCCGATCGTCGGCTTCCTGCTCGGCTCGGTCGGCCAGCAGGTCATCGCCGAGACCACCCGGCCCGTCGTGCTCGTCCGGGCCGGTGACCAGCCCTCGGTCGAGGCCGCCGGGCGCGAGATCGTCGTGGGCCAGCAGGGCGACCCGGAGGACAGCGCCGACGCGCTGCGGTTCGCGTTCGAGACGGCTGCCGCGCGCGGGGCGACCGTGCGGGTCGTACGGGCCTGGACCCTGCCGCCCGTCTTCGCCTACAGCCCAGGCTCCCTGAAGCTCCTCGACGAGGCCGGCGGACTGGAACCGTACGAGAAGAAGGCCCTGGCCGCCGCGGTCCGGCCGTGGCGGGAGCGTTTCCCCGACGTGCCGGTGGAGGAGCACGTGGAGATGGGCAGCGCAGGGCAGGTGCTGCTGTCGGTGGCGGGGACGGCCCAGCTGATGGTGGTCGGCCGACGGGCCCACCGTACGGCTGTCGGGGCCCGCATCGGCTCGGTGGCGCACGGGGTGCTGCACCACGCGGACTGCCCGGTCGCCGTCGTCCCGCACGCCTGACGGCAGGTGCGGCTCATTCCGCCGTCGGCTGGAGCGTCTTGCGGGCCTTGGGGAGGATGTTCTTGATGTAGTCCTCGACCGCCGTCTCGATGCCGATGTCGTGCTGGGCCCGCTCGGACAGGTACCACCGGTGTTCGAGGAGCTGGTGGTAGATCTCGGCCGGGTCCATGGAACCGCGCAGTTCGGGCGGCACCGCCCGCACGGTGGGCCGGAACACCTCCCGCACCCAGCGGTGGGCCAGTACCTCCGGGCGGGCACCCAGAGGATCGCCCGGGGCGTAGTCGTCCTGGGTCGCCATCCAGCTCTCCAGGTCGTTCAGCAGCCGCCGGGCCTGGTTCTCCTCGGCGTCGAGCCCGGTCAGCCGCAGCAGCTGCCGCTGGTGGTGGCCCGCGTCGACGACCTTGGGCACGAAGGTGACCGTGTCGCCGTTCGAGGCGTGCTCGATCTGCATCTCGGCGACGTCGAAGCCCAGGTCGTTCAGGCGGCGGATCCGGCGCTCTATGTAGTGGTGCTTGCCGGCCGGGTAGACGGAGGTGCGGGTCAGTTCGTCCCACAGGCCGCGGTAGCGGGCGCAGATCTCCATGCCGAACTCGATCGGGTCCACCGACGGGTGCAGCGCCCCGGACGCCTCCAGGTCCAGCAGCTCCCCGCTGATGTTCACGCGCGCGAGGTCCAGGTCGTACTCGCGCTGCCCGGAGCTGAGCTGCGGATGCAGGTCACCGGTCTCCGCGTCCACCAGATACGCGGCGTAGGCGCCCGCGTCGCGCCGGAAGAGGGTGTTGGACAGCGAGCAGTCGCCCCAGGCGAACCCGGCCAGGTGCAGCCGCACCAGCAGCACGGCGAGCGCGTCCATCAGCCGGTGCATGGTGGCCGGGCGCATGGTCGTCTCGAACATCGAGCGGTAGGGCATCGAGCCGCCCAGGTGCCGGGTGATCAGCACGCTCTCCAGCGGGGCGCCGTCCGCGTCGGTACGGCCGGTGACCACGGCCAGCGGGTCCACCGCCGGGATGCCGAGCCGGTCCAGGTCGCGCAGCAGCCCGTACTCGCGCTGCGCGGGCCGCTCGGCCAGCTCCTTGACGGCGATCACCTCGTCGCCGGCCCGGGAGTAGCGCACCACGTGCCGGGAGATGCCGCGGGGCAGCGGCACGAGGTACTCCTCCGGCCATTCCTCCAGGGGCAGGTCCCACGGCAGTTCCAGCAGAAGCGCGGGATGCTCCGGGTTGGTCGCGCTGATCTGAAGTGCCATGCGCCGGGTGTCCTTGTCTCGCCGCTGATCGTCACCTCAGATTAGAGGGCGCGCTCCCGGGCCCGGTGGGCGGCGTCCCGCAACGAGCCGCGGTGCACCGGACCGTGCCCGGGCAGCAGCAGCTCGCCCTCCAGTTCCGCGAGGACGTCCAGGGAGGCCACGGCGCGCGGACGCTCGTGGTGGAACATGTCCGGCAGCAGCTGCGGCCCCGCGACCCGCGAGGTGGCGTGCCCGCTGACCAGGGCGTCGCCGGAGATCAGCACACCGGTGCCGGGCACGTGGTACGCGCAGTGCCCGTCGGTGTGGCCCGGCGTGTGCACCGGCACGGGCCGCCCGGGCAGGTCCAGCGGGCCCGCCGCCGGGAACGGCTCGGGAGCCGTGACGGGGTTGTGCGTCGTGCCGCCGGCGCGCAGCGCGTGCACGGCCCACGGCAGCACCCCGGGGCGCCAGCCGTTCCTCAGCACCGTCCCGAGGGACACCTGGTGCAGGAACTCCCGGCGCGCGTGCGGCACCTCGGCCTCGTGCAGGTACACGGGCGTGCCGTATGTGGCGCGCAGGTATTCGGCGGAGCCCAGGTGGTCGTTGTGCGCGTGCGTGATCAGCACGGCCGCCACCGCCTCAGGGGAGCTGCCCACCTCGGCGAGCGAGGCGAGGAGCCGCTCCCGGTCGCCGGGGTAGCCGGTGTCGACCAGTGTGACGGCGTCGCCCTCCACGAGGATCACCCAGTTGGTGTGGGAGCCGTGCACCAGGTAGGTGCCGTCCGCGACGTGGTGTACGTCTGCCCGCATGATCGCCCCGCATTGGTGTGGTCCCGTTCCGACGAGAGTAGGAAAGCAGACCCCACGGCGGGCGGAATGGCCAGGTCCGTCCCAACGGACCGGCGGGGCATGGCGGTTCGGGCTCAGTGCACGCCGTGCGGGCGGAACTGGATGCTGATGCGCGGTTCCGTCGCGCGCGTGCTCTTGGGGATGGAGTGCTCCCAGGTGCGCTGGCAGGAGCCGCCCATCACGATCAGGTCGCCGTGGCCCAGCGGCCGGCGCACGGAGTCGCGACCGCCCCGCATCGGCCGCAGCAGCAGGTCCCGAGGCGCTCCCACCGACAGGATCGCGACCATCGTGTCCTCGCGCGCCCCGCGGCCGATCCGGTCGCCGTGCCAGGCCACGCTGTCCCGGCCGTCGCGGTAGTAGCACAGGCCGGCCGTGGTGAACGGCTCGCCCAGTTCCTTGCCGTAGTGGGCGCTCAGTGCGTCGCGAGCCTCGGCCAGTACCGGGTGCGGCAGTGGGTCCCCGTCGCCGTAGAAGGCGAGCAGCCGGGGGACGTCGACGACGTGGTCGTACATCGTGCGCCGCTCCGCCCGCCACGGCACCTCGGCGGCCAACTGTTCGAACAGCGTGTCGGAACCGCTGAGCCACCCGGGGAGGACGTCGAGCCAGGCGCCGAAGCCGAGCTGGGTACGGCTGATCCCGTCGAGAGGCCCGAGCCGCAGCTCGTCGGTCTGGTCGAAGAGGGAGCCCTGCAGGTGCATGGACTCACAGTACCCCTTAATCGAAAACTTGTTCCATCGATTTCTTGGTGTGCGGAGGGGATGAAGGGCTTTCGATACATCGATGTATCGAATACAGTCCTGTATCGAAAGGGGGCGGGGCATGGCCGTGGAGGGAACGACCGGGCGGGTGACCAGGCGCCGTGTCCGCACCCGCGCCAACCTCCTGGACGCGGCGTTCACCGTGTTCGCGGCCAAGGGCTTCGGACATGTCTCCATCGAGGAGGTCTGTGAGGCCGCCGGCTACAGCAGAGGCGCCTTCTACTCCAACTTCTCCAGCCTCGACGAGCTGTTCTTCGCCCTCTACCAGGAGAGGGCCGACCTCATCGCGGAACAGGTGTCCGGGGCCCTCGCCCTCGACGGACCCGCCCTCGACGTGCCGGCCGCCGTGGACCGCGTCACCGACGTGCTGCTCCTCGACCGGGACTGGCTCCTGGTGAAGACGGACTTCCTGGTGCACGCCGCCCGCGACCCGGACGTCGCCCGGAGCCTGCTGGAGCACCGCGCGCGGCTGCGGCAGGCGATCGCCGACCGGCTCGCCCGCGCCCGCGGGCACATCGCCCTGCCCGCCGTCCTGGGCGACACCGACGGCGCCGCCCACGCCGTGGTCGCGGCCTACGACGGCGTCACCACGCAACTGCTGCTGGACCGGGACGTCGAGCACGCCCGCGTCTGGCTGAAGCAACTGCTCACGGCCCTGCTGACCGACGGCAGCGGCACCCCCGACCACAGGCAGAACTGAAGAAGGGAACGTCGCCATGGACGCCGACGTCATCGTCGTCGGAGCGGGCCTCGCAGGCCTGGTCGCCGCCCACGAACTGACCAGCAGGGGCAGGAGGGTCGCCCTCGTCGACCAGGAGAACGCCGCCAACCTCGGGGGACAGGCCTTCTGGTCCTTCGGCGGGCTGTTCCTCGTCGACTCGCCGGAGCAACGGCGCCTGGGCATCAAGGACTCCTTCGACCTGGCCTGGAGCGACTGGCGCGGCAGCGCCGGCTTCGACCGGCTGGACGACGAGGACTCCTGGGCCGTGCGCTGGGCGCGCGCCTATGTCGAGTTCGCCGCGGGGGAGAAGCGGTCCTGGCTGAACGGCCACGGCATCACGTTCCTGCCCACCGTCGGCTGGGCCGAACGCGGCGACCTCACGGCGCACGGGCACGGCAACACCGTGCCCCGCTTCCACATCGCCTGGGGCACCGGCACGGGTGTGGTGGAGCCCTTCGTCCGCTACGCCAAGCAGGCCGCGCGCGACGGACTGCTCACCTTCCACCACCGCCACCGCGTCGACGAACTGGTCATGGAGGACGGCAGCGCCCGAGGCGTGCGCGGCACCGTCCTGGCCGAGGACTCCTCACCCCGGGGCGTCGCCTCCAGCCGCGACGCCATCGGCGAGTTCGAACTCACCGCCCAGGCCGTCGTCGTCACCAGCGGCGGCATCGGCGCCAACCACGACATCATCCGCCGCTACTGGCCCGAGCGCCTCGGCACCCCGCCGCGGGAGATGGTCACCGGCGTACCGGCCCACGTCGACGGACGGATGCTCGACATCAGCGCCGAGGCGGGCGCACGCCTGGTCAACCGGGACCGCATGTGGCACTACACCGAGGGCCTGCGGAACTGGGACCCGATCTGGCCCGGCCACGGCATCCGCATCCTGCCCGGCCCGTCCTCGATGTGGTTCGACGCCCTCGGCCGCCGCCTGCCCGGGCCCTACCTGCCCGGCTACGACACCCTCGGCACCCTGAAACACCTGCGCACCACCGAGGACATCGCCGGGTACGACCACTCCTGGTTCATCCTCACGCAGAAGATCATCGAGAAGGAGTTCGCCCTGTCGGGCTCCGAGCAGAACCCCGACATCACCGCCAAGGACCGCGCCGGGTTCCTGAAGGAACGCATCCTCGGCAAGGGCGCGCCCGGGCCGGTCGACGCGTTCCTGCGCAAGGGCGCCGACTTCGTGACCGCGCCCAGCGTCGAACAGCTCGTCGAGAAGATGAACGAGCTCACCGACAAGCCGCTCCTGGAGGCAGCCGGGATCAAGCGCCAGATCGAGGCCCGCGACCTCCAGATCGCCAACCCCTACGCCAAGGACGCCCAGGTACAGGGCATCCGCAACGCCCGCCGCTACATCGGCGACCGCCTCGGCCGGGTCGCCACCCCGCACCGCATCCTCGACCCGGCGGCCGGCCCCCTCATCGGCGTCAAGCTGCACA
Organism: Streptomyces sp. NPDC006235; assembly: GCF_040613735.1. NCBI lineage: Bacteria > Bacillati > Actinomycetota > Actinomycetes > Kitasatosporales > Streptomycetaceae > Streptomyces > Streptomyces sp. NPDC006235. Next base: position 35,124 of record NZ_JBEXSR010000029.1, on the reverse strand, counting down.
TCCTCACCCGCAAGACGCTCGGCGGCATCCAGACCGACCTCGACTCCCGCGCCCTCGGCACCGACGGCAAGCCGGTCGAGGGGCTGTACGCGGCCGGCGAGGTCGCCGGATTCGGCGGCGGCGGCGTCCACGGCTACAACGCGCTGGAGGGCACGTTCCTCGGCGGCTGCCTCTTCTCGGGCCGGGCGGCGGGCCGGGCGGCGGCGAAGCAGACCGCCTGACCGTGCCCGGACGGCCCACTCGTTCAGTTCCCCAGGAGGCGGGCCAGCACCGCGGCGTGGCTCTGCTCCGGCGTCTTCGACGCGGTCAGCAGCGTCACGTCGCCCGCGCGGACCAGGTCACGAACGTGATCGAGGACCTCGGCCGCCTCGCCGGCGGCCAGTTCCGCCTCGTACCGCCCGGCGAACTCCTCGTACGAGCCCTCGCCCGCGTGGTACCAGCGGCGCAGCTCCGTCGACGGCGTGAGCGCCTTGGGCCACTCGTCCACCCGGGCCGCGTCCTTCGCCAGACCCCGCGGCCACAGCCGGTCGACCAGGACGCGCACCCCGTCCTCCGGCTCGGGCGGATCGTAGACGCGGCGGACGCGGACGCTCATGCTCGGCCCCTTCTGCTGCGGCGACTGTGCTGCTCCGACGGACAGGGTGCCGCGAGCGTAACCCTGACCGGGTGACGGTGCCCGGCCGCGCCGAAGGGCCGATTCCGCTCGCGCCGAGCGGGTACTCCGTCCGCCTGACGGCGTCGAGGGAGGAGGTCACGACATGAGTGGATCGGACGACCTGCCGGTCGTGCGCACACTCGCCGAGCTCACCGAACTGGTCGAACGGCACCAAGGCCTGTACGTCCGCTGGTCCCGCGGCCCCGCGACCGATCTCCGCGACGTGTCCAGCACCGACGATCTGACGGGCGTGTCCATGCCGGGCCTGTCCGCCAACCCGCTCGACGTCGAGGACTGGTGGGAGGACCGGCCCGTCCGGGTGTGGGTGGCCCGCCGCCTGCACGACTACGCCCATCTGCCGCACGAGAAGGGGCCCGGTGTGCGGGCCTGGGTGCTCGCGGGCAAGGAGACCTCGCGCGGCCCCGACAACGAACCGCTCGTCACCGACGCCCGGCCGATGTGCTGGATCGACCAGCAGGTGATCGACGAGGCGAAGGCGGAGGTCTCCCGGCAGGAGAACCCCTGGGGGCCGCTGCGCCGCAGCTGAATCCCCCAGGGGTGGGTGGTGCCGGGGCGTCAGCCGGAGCGGCGCCGGGCCGCCGCCCGCCGCTTCAGCGCACGCCGTTCCGTCTCGCTGGTCCCGCCCCACACACCGATGGACTGCCCCGTGTCCAGCGCCCACTGCAAGCACTGCTCCTGGACGGGGCAGCGCCGGCACACCGCCTTGGCCTGCTCCGTCTGAAGGAGGGCCGGGCCGGAGGTGCCGATCGGGAAGAAGAGCTCGGGGTCCTCGTGCCGGCAGGCAGCGTGGTCTCGCCAGTTGTCCATCGAAGTCACCTGCGATCGCAGTAGAAACGTGCCCGTTCGGATGATTGCTCCTTTTCGGGTCACCTGTCGACGCCTCGTGAAACAGCGCCGCCCCGGAACCGCTCACTGCTCGCGCATGCCCCAGGGCGAGCCGTAGGCCGTCAGCAGGTCCAGGAACGGGCGGGCCGGGAAGGCCTCCGGGCCGAGCACACCCGCGCCCGACCAGGCGCCCGAGGCGAGGAGTTCGAGCGCGACGACGGGGTTCACGGCCGTCTGCCACACCACGGCCTGGGAGCCGTACTCCGCCATGGACCACTGGTTGTCGACCACGTGGTAGAGGTATACCTCGCGCGGCTTCCCGTCCCGCACGCCCCGCACCCAGGTGCCCGCACACGTCTTGCCGCGCATCCGCTCGCCGAGCGTGGCCGGGTCGGGCAGGCACGCGGCGACCACGTCCCGGGGCGAGACCGCCACCGGACCGTCCGGTCCCGGCACGGTCACCGGGTCGGTGCGGTCCAGGCCCAGCAGGTGCAGCGTCTTCAGCGTCTCGACGAACTCGCGGCCCAGGCCGTACTTGAAGGTGACGCGGCGCGCGTCGACCCAGCGCGGGAGAAGGAGCACCTCCTCGTGCTCCACGTTCACGCACTCGACCTCCCCGATGCCCTCGGGGAAGTCGAAGACCTCGGGCTCACTGAAGGGTTCGGTGGTGAACCAGCCCCGGCCGGCCTCGTAGACGACCGGCGGGTTCAGGCACTCCTCGATGGTGGTCCAGATGCTGAACGAGGGCGCGAAGCCGTAGCCGTCGACGGTCAGATTCGCGCCGTCGCGGACGCCGATCTCCTCGATCTCGTCGAAGAGCTCGTCGGCGGCGTACCGCGCGAAGACGTCCGACAGACCCGGCTCGACGCCCATGCCGACGAGGGCCAGCACACCCTCCTTCTCCCAGTCGGCCGCCTGCGCGAACTGCTCGTCGCCGAGCTTGACCCCGCACTCCTCGTACGGGCGCTCGGCGTGCGGCCGGGACAGCGACATCGCCATGTCGACATAGGTGGCGCCCGCGGCGCGGGCCGCGCGGAACAGCGGCATCACGAAGCGGGGATCGGTGGCGTTCAGCAGGACGTCACAGCGGTGCCGTGCCAGCAGCCCGGCGACCGCCGGCTCGTCGCCCGCGTCCACCTGCCCGGCTGTGAACCGCGCGTCACCGCCGAGCGCCGCGACCGCCGCCTCGGCCCGGCCCCGGTCGTAGTCGGCCACCACCATCGCCTCGAAGAACGGCCGCCGGGCCGCGATCCGGGTGATCGCGCCGCCCACGCCTCCGGCACCCACGAGCAGTACACGCATGACAGAAACTCCCTTTTCGCGAAGAACGTGGCGCGCCCTCGGGGGAGATACAACGCCGCCCTGTGTTTTAAGGTCAATGGCGTTGGCATAAGGCCGCGAGGCCGGAGGAGGAGACCGTCGTGCCGAAGCCCGTGGTGCCCGAGGAGAAACGCCGCCGGCGCAGGCCCACCAAGGGCGGCACCGTGCTGTCCGAGCGGCTGATCGTCGAGACGGCGCTGCGCATGCTGCGCGAACACGGCAGCGCGGGGCTGACCGCCCGCAGGCTCGGTCTGGCCCTGGACGCCGACCCGAGCACGCTCTACCGGTACTTCCGGGGCATGGACGATCTGACGCTCGCCATCGGCGACGCACTGATCGGACAGGCACTCGACGGCTGGGAGCCGACGGGGGAGTGGCGGGCGGACCTGCGGGCCGTGGGGCTGCGCATCCACGCCGCGTACGTGGAGCACCCGCAGGCCGCGGTGCTCACCGCGAGCCGCGTCTCCGGCCGGGCCCACGAACTCGCGGCCGACGAGGCCGTCCTGGACATCCTGCGCACGGCGGGCTTCGCGGTGCCGGACGCGGTACGCGTCTACCACGCCTTCGTCGACACCACACTGGCCTTCGCCGCCCTCGACGCCGCCTCGCTCGCCCTGCCCAGCGCCTCGCTGCGGGCCGACGAGGAGATGTGGCGCTCGACCTACGCCCGGCTGCCCGCCACCACCCACCCCCGCATCGCGGAGGCGGCGCCCCTGCTCGCCACCCGCATGCTCACCAGCGCCTATCCGACGGCCCTGGACATGCTGCTGGACAGCGCGGCGGCCCAGCTGGAGGGCGTCCGGGAGTAGGGCGTCACACCCGCAGCGCCTCCGCGGCTGCGGCCGCCACCGTCTCGGCCACCTGGGCCAGCGCGGGCGAGTCGAGCTTCCACTGCTGCCAGTACAGCGGCACGTCCACCGTCCGGCCCGGGGCGAATTCGACCAGCCGCCCGGCGTGCAGCAGCGTGTCCGCCTGGGCCTCGGGTACCAGGCCCCACCCCAGTCCGGCCACCACGGCCTCGACGAAACCCTCCGAGGTCGGCACGTAGTGCCGCAGCGCGCTCGCGCCGCACCGTCCCCGGGTGAGCCGGCGCACGAAGCCGTCCTGGAAGTCGTCCCGCCGGTCGAAGGCCACCACGGGCAGGTCGGGGAGCACCCGTTCCAGCGGGCCGCCGAGCCGGCGCGCGGCGAAGTCCGGCGCGGCCACGGGGAGGTAGCGCATCCGCCCCAGCGACCGGACGGAACAGCCCGGCACGGGGTCGGGCGACGAGGTCACCGCCGCCATCACCACCCCCTCCCGCAGCAGCGCCGCCGTGTGGTCCTCGTCCTCGCGGCGCAGTTCGAAGTACAGCCGCATCTCCTCCGGCACACGCGTGAGCACCCGGAGGAACCAGGTGGCCAGTGAGTCCGCGTTCACCGCCACCGACACCCGCGTCGGCTCCCCGCTGCCGCTCAGCCCGAGCTCCGCGTACGCGTCGTGCTCCAGCCGCGCCACCTGCCTGGCCAGTCGCACGAGCACCTCGCCCGACTCCGTCGGCCGCACCGGCTTGGTCCGCAGCAGCAGCACCCGCCCGGTGCGCTGCTCCAGCGCCTTCACACGCTGACTGATCGCCGAGGGCGTCACATGCAGCGCGGCCGCCGCGGCGTCGAACGTCCCCTCGTCGACGACCGCGAGCAGGGTGCGCACCTGGTCCAGAGGCAGATCAGTCATCACGTCTGCTAACGATACGTAAGAATCTTTAGCTGTACGCGACCCGGGCCGGTCCGTAGCGTCACGGCCATGACCAGCACCTTCACCGCCGCGGCCGCGGGGTTCGGCACCGGACTGTCCCTCATCGTCGCCATCGGCGCCCAGAACGCCTTCGTCCTGCGCCAGGGGATCCGCCGCCAGGCCGTCCTCGCCGTCGTCGCCATCTGCGCCCTGTCCGACGCCGCGCTCATCGCCCTCGGCGTCTTCGGGGTCGGTGCCGTGGTGGTGACCTGGCCGGGCGCACTGAAGGCGGTCGGCTGGATCGGCGGCGCGTTCCTGCTGGGCTACGGCGCCCTGGCCGCCCGCCGGGTGTTCCGGCCGGACGGCGGCGCGCTGAAGACGGAAGGGGAGTCGGCCGGATCGACGCACCGGGCGGTCCTCACCTGCCTGGCGATGACCTGGCTCAACCCGCACGTCTACCTCGACACCGTCTTCCTGCTCGGCTCCGTCGCCGCCGACCACGGCCCGCTGCGCTGGACGTTCGGCCTCGGCGCCGTGCTGGCCAGCCTGTGCTGGTTCGCCGCCCTCGGGTTCGGCGCCCGGCTGCTCGGCCGTTTCCTCGCCAGGCCCGCCGCCTGGCGCGTCCTGGACGGCCTGGTCGCCGCCACCATGATCGTGCTCGGTGCCGTGCTCATCACCGGGAGCTGAGACCTCGGCGATCCGGCGCCCGGAGGCCGGTGCGATAGTGATCCCCGGCCCGGTCGGTGTAGCGAGCATCCAGGAAGCGGCGAGTGGACACGAGTGAGAGCAGGAAGGACGAGCGGCATCCGGCGCCGGAGGCCCCCCGGCGGCGCGGCTGGCGGCGCTGGGCCATGGACACCCGCCCCCTGCGCCGCCCCGCCTACCGGCGGCTGTGGAGCTCGACCATCGTCACGGCCGTCGGCAGCCAGCTCACCGCCGTCGCCGTACCCAAGCAGATCTACGACATCACCGGCTCCTCGGCCTGGGTCGGCGCCGCGAGCATGGCCGGCCTGCTGCCGCTGATCGTGTTCGCGCTGTGGGGCGGGGCGATCGCCGACAGCATGGACCGGCGCAAGCTGCTGCTGATCACCAACAGCGGCATCGCCGTCACCTCGCTGCTGTTCTGGCTCCAGGCCTTCACCGGCCTGGAGTCGGTGACCGCGCTCATGCTGCTGCTCGCTGTGCAGCAGGCCTTCTGGGGCCTGAACGCACCGGCCCGCAACGCCTCCATAGCCCGGCTGGTCCCCGAGGACGAACTGCCCGCGGCCAACGCCCTCGGTTCGACCGTGATGCAGACCGGCCAGGTGGCGGGCCCGCTGCTGGCCGGTGCCCTCATCCCCGTCATCGGCCTGCCCGAGCTGTATCTCATCGACGCCGTCGCCCTGTGCGTCACGGTGTGGGCGGTGTACCGGCTGCCGTCGCTGCCGCCCCTGGGCGGAACGGCGGTGCCCCGCGCGGGCGTGAAGGAGATAGCCGCCGGTTTCCGCTACATCTCCGGGCACACCGTGCTGCTGCTGTCGTTCCTCGCCGACATCATCGCCATGGTCCTCGGCATGCCCCGGGCCCTGTTCCCGCAGCTCGCCGCCCAGACCTACGCGCCCTACGGCGAGGGGCTCGCGCTCGGGCTGCTGTTCGCGGCGATTCCCATCGGTGCCGTGCTCGGCGGCCTGTTCTCCGGCACCTTCTCCCGGGCCCGCCGGCACGGCTGGATGGTCATCGGGGCGGTCGTCGTCTGGGGCGTGGCCATCACGGGTTTCGGGCTCAGCCGCAGTCTGTGGGTGGGGGTGGCGTTCCTGGCCGTGGCCGGGGTCGCCGACATGGTGTCGATGGTCTTCCGCGGGGCGATCCTGCTGTCCGCCGCGACCGACGAGATGCGCGGGCGCATGCAGGGCGTCTTCACCGTCGTCGTGGCGGGCGGTCCGCGCCTGGCCGACGTGCTGCACGGCACCGCGGGCTCCGCCTTCGGCCCCCGGACCGCCGTCGCGGGCGGCGGGCTGCTGGTCGTCGCCGTGATGCTGGTCCTGGCCGCCGCCGTACCGGCGCTGCGGCGCTACCGCGTCTGACGTCTCACAGGGCGCCTCGCCGGTGCAGCGTGTACTGCTCCATCAGCTTGCCCCGGGTCATCTCCAGCCGGTGCGCGAGCACCTCGGCGACATTGCGCACCAGCACCAGCCCGAGCTGCGGATCCTCCTCGCACAGCCGCAGCACGGCCGCCGCGTCGAACTCGTAGGCCCGGACGGGACTGAACGCCACCGCCCCGAAGTCCCAGGTGTACGGCGGGAACAGCCAGGACCAGCCGAGCAGGTCGCCCGCGCCGAGGCTGGCCACGGTCACCCGCTGGAGGGAGTTCACCTGCTGGTCCAGGGAGACCGCGCCGGAGCGGATGACCCAGAAACGGTCGGCCGTTCCGCCCGCCTCGAAGATCCGGGCGTCCTCGGGGAAGGACACCTCCCGGGCGAGTGTCATCAGGCGCTGCCGCTGGGGCGGGGGCAGGGCGGTCAGGAGTTTGATCGCTTTGGTCATGACGCGGAGCTCCTCGCCGGGCGGTCGACTTCCGGTGCTTTCCCTACGCCCATTTCAGCCGCTGCCGGGCCCCCGGGCACCTCGGCGTGCACAACTTTTCCGGGACATGAAAAAGCCCTGGCTGGACGGGGGAGACCAGCCAGGGCCGTAAGCGGTGGTGCGGAGGACAGGGGGTCGACTCCGTCACCACGTATGGATGAACCGTAAACCATCCCTGGGGCCTGTGTGCACCCCGGACCGGGTCGCGTGACCCGTTTCACTTCAGTCCGCGTCCTCGGCGAGGACCCGGACCGTCTCGAGCTCCGGGTCGGTGGGGTCGGGCAGATGCATCCCCGCGGCCAGACCGGTCCGCAGGTACGCCAGCACCGGCTCGGTGAGGCGCTCGCCGGGCAGGACGGCCGGGATGCCGGGGGGATACGGCGTGATCATCTCCGCCGCGACCCGTCCGGCCGCCCCCGCCACCGGCACGTCCTCGGCCGGACCGAAGAACGCGTCCCGGGGCAGCACGGCCTGTTCCATCCGCAGCCCCGCCGGCGACGGCACCTCCACCCGCGGCGCCCGCGGCAGCTCCCGCGCGGTCCCCGCGAGGTCCCGCAGCGCCTCCAGCAGCTGCCCGGTCGTCTCCCGGTCGTCGCCATGGGTGATCTGCGCGCCGATGCGGCGGTGGTCCACCAGATGCGCGTCGATCTGCCGGTGCTCGCGCAGCCAGTCCGCCGCCTGGTAGCCCGTGATCCCCAGCCCGGTGACGTCGATGACGCCGGGCAGCGGGTCGAGGTCGTCGGACAGGCCCGGGCCGCAGAAGTCGTCGCGGTCGTTGACGTGCAGCCCGTCGATCTCCTCGATGGCGGAGCGGACCTCGGCCGCGAGCGTGAGGGCGCCGCCCATCAGCTCCTCGCCGTGCAGCGCCATCTGCCGCCGCCAGCCGTCCAGGCCAGCGAAGATCAGCACCGACGGGCTCGTGGTGCCCAGCAGGTCCGCGCGCATCCCCAGCAGCGCCGGCGGGACCAGATCGCCCTGGAGATGGAAGACCGAGCCCTGCTCCAGGCCGCTGCCCATCTTGTGGATGCTGGTCACGCAGATGTCCGCGCCCGCGTCCATCGCCCAGGACGGCAGACCGGGATGGAAGGGCAGATGCGCGCCCCAGGCCTCGTCCACGATCAGCGGCCGCGAGCGTCGGTGGCACACCTCGGCGACCGCCCGCAGATCCGCGCAGCCGCCGTACGGTGTGGGGCTCGTGACCAGCGCACCCCGCGCGTCCGGGCGGGCGTCGAAGGCCTGGTCGAAGTCCTCGGCGGACGGGGGATGGGCCAGGTGCCGCTCGGCGTCCCACCGCGGCTCGACCCAGACGGGCTCGATCCCGGAGATGATCAGTCCCGCCACCACCGACTTGTGGGCGTCACGCCCGATCAGCAGCTTCTCGTGCGGCCCGGCGACCGACAGCATCGCGGCCTTCACCGACAGGGAACTGCCGCAGGTGCTGAAGAACGTGTGCTCGGCGTGCACCGCGTCGGCCATCAGCTCCTGGGCGCGTTGCAGCACCCGCCCGCGGGTGAGCCGGTCGTCCAGACCACCGGAGGCCAGCACATCGCCGTGGAAGACCGCGTCACCGAGGACCTCCCGGACCGCCGGGTCGGCGCCCCGGGCCTGCTTGTGCCCGGGCGGCGTGAACGACAGGTGCCCCTTGCGGCGGTACTCGTCCAGGGCTTCCAGGACCGGTGCTCTGGTGTGGTCGACTGTCATGCGCACCGGGTTCCCGGCAGGTGCCCGCACAATCCGCCCGTGCCCGGCAGCGGGCAGCGGACCTCTTGGTCAGCCCTCCGCGGTGTGTTTGCCCGGAGTCAGGATCTCGTCCAGCACCGTCAGCACCGCCTCGTAGGACATCTGCCGCACGGTCGCGTCCCGGGCGCCCTGCGGGTCGGTCGGGCCCAGTTCCTCGCTCCTGGTCCGCCAGGACCGCTCCTCGCGCACCGCGCAGGCCCTCGCGCGCTGGATGCGCCGCAGCAGTTCGTCGGAATCCACCACATCGGTCATGCACCCCGCGTACCCCGGCGACGCGTGGTGATGGCAACGATTCACGGCCGGCCCGGATTTCCCGGAGTTTCCCGGATCTGCCACCGGGGTCTTTTCGGGGTGATTTTCCGACAGTGGTGCGGACCGAGGTTTGCAGGTGCGGGGAGAGGTCAGCCGAACTAAGGAGACCCGCGGTGCTCGCGCGACGCGCCCCGAAACCGCGGGCGGTGGAAGGAAGAAGACACCGAATTGCGGGTCCGTGAGCCCGAAGTGTGCCCGGGCAGGCGGCCACGGTGCGGGATCCGGGACCCGGGTCATGTCCTGACCGAGCAGGGAGCTTAAGGATGTGCGAGGAGCACATGATCGAATCAGTATTCGAGCCGCCCGGTGCGCACCGGGCCCGGCCGTGCAAACCCGCCGAGGCACGCCGGGCCGTGGAGCGCGCCGTGGCCGAGCGCTGCCGCACGACCCATACCGCCTGTGACGCCGACGCCCTGTCCGACGCACTGCTCGTCGCCTCGGAGCTGACGACCAACGCCATCCTGCACGGCGGCGGCGTCACCGACTTCCAGGTCGACGTCGACGGGCCCGGCGTACGGCTCTCGGTGAGCGACCGCAGCGACGAACTGCCGGTGACCGCGCCGCCCACCGATCCACACGGACGGCTGCGGCACGGCGGCCACGGCTGGCCCATCGTCTGCCGCCTCTCCCGTGACGTCCGCGTGTCCGATCTGCCCGCCGGCGGCAAGCGCATCACCGCCGTCGTCCCCCTGGCCTGAACGCCCGCGGACCGGTTCACTCCAGATTGCTCAGCAAAGTGGAGTTTGTTCCACCGGGGGCAGGGCAGACGCAAACTCGTGCTTCGGACCGGAGGCGCGCCAGCGGGAGCGGTATGTACGACTGCCCCGGAGGCCCTCCAGGCGATCCGGGCGGCGACCGTCCCGCGGTAAGTCCCTGAGACCATCGTTGTTCAGGAGCGAATCCGCATGCTCATCGATACGCCCACGAACCGTCCCGGCACGCCCGAATCGACGACCACCGCCACGCGGCGGCGGCACGACGACGCTCCGGACACCGCGGCTCTCTTCGCCCGGCTGGCGGAACTGGAGGAAGGGCCCGAACGAGAAGCAGTCCGCGACGAGCTCGTCACGCTCTGGCTGCCCATGGCCCACCGGATCGCCGGCCGCTTCCGCGACCGCGGAGAGTCGATCGAGGACCTCCGGCAGGTGGCGGCCCTCGGGCTCGTCAAGGCCATCGACCGGTTCGACCCGAGCCGGGGAGCCTTCGAGAGCTACGCCGTCCCCACCATCACCGGCGAGGTCAAGCGGCACTTCCGGGACCGCATGTGGGCCCTGCGGGTCCCCCGCCGCGTGCAGGAACTGCGCAACAAGGTGCGGCTTGCACGCCGTGAACTCACCCAGAACCCGGGCAGCCCCGAGCCCTCCGTGGCGGACATCGCCGCCCACACCGGCCTGACCGAGGAAGAGGTCAGCGCCGGGCTCGAGGCGCTGGAGAGCTTCAGCACCCTGTCACTGGACGCCGAACTCTCCGCCGACGACGACGGCTACAGCCTCGCGGACACCCTCGGCGCGGCGGACTCGTCCTACGACGTCGTCGTCGACCGCGAATCCGCCAAGGAAGGCCTGCGCCGCCTGCCGGAACGCGAGCGGGCCATTCTCTACATGCGGTTCTTCGAGGACATGACCCAGAGCCGCATCGCCGACCACCTGGGCATCTCCCAGATGCACGTCTCCCGCCTCATCAGCCGCAGCTGCGCCCGCGTGCGTGACGAGGTCCTGGGGCAGCGGACGGGCACCCGCGGCACCTCCACGACGGCCTGACCACCGACCCACCGAGGAGCGAGAAAGCCATGCTGAGGCCCCATCCCGTCGTGCTCCGTCGCCTCGTCGACGAGTACGAAGCACTGTCGGCCGCCGCGCGACCGGGAGAACCGGCCGACCTGAGCGGGCGGGCAGGCGACCTTGAGTACACGTTGTGCGTGTCCACCGGCACCCGGAACGTCGAGCGTGCCCTGGAAGTCGCTCACCAGTGGCTCGCGACCGCACCCGCACCGGCCCGCGAGTCGTCCGCCCCGCCCTCCGTCACCGGGCAGCGCACACCGACCCCGGAGCCCGCGTGATCGGAGTGTGCGCATGACGTGACGGGGAAGGCGTGGCACCGAAGGGGCCCGGCCCACGGCGGCAGCCGAGGCCGGGCTCTTACGTGTCACGTCACCTAGACCGGGGAGTTCCATGTCCACAGCGGGACGGAAGGCCGCAGACGACGATGCCGAACTGGAGCGCCTGCGCGCCGAAGTGCGCGACCTGCGTGCCCGGGCTCGCGTCTACCCGCTGATCTCACAGGCCCAGGGCATGCTGCAGGAGCGGTACGCGCTGCCCGACGCGGAGAGCGCCTTCGCGCTGATGCAGCGGGCGTCCCAGCGGTACAACGTCAAGCTGCGGACCCTCGTGGGGTTCCTGGTGACCGCGCCGCCTCCCGACAGCCGGGAACGGCTGTGGTTCCCGCGCCGGGTCCGCCGGCCGGAACCCGACCTGACCTTCACCTCGGCCCACCGGTCCGGGTCCGGCAGCCGCAGCGCCGTCCTGAAGGCCGTGCTGAGCAGCACCCTGGCCGTGGTCGACACCGACATGGGCAACGTCCAGCTCACCGACCGGGCCCGGGGCGGCCTGCGCCTGGAGGAGCACACCGGACACCCGCCCGACTTCGTCGACTTCTTCGCCCACGTCGACGGCGGCGGAACCGCCTGCGCCCGGGCCGCCCGCGACGTCGCCCAGGTCACCGTGCGGGACGTGGAGAGCGACCCGGTGTTCAGCGAACCGGCCCGCCGGGCCATCCTCCAGGCGGGCAGCAGGGCCTGTCACAGCGTCCCGCTGATCACCGCGTCCGGCCTGTGCGTCGGCATGGTCTCGGCCCATCTGGACCGGCCCCTCCAGGGACTGACGACGGCCCAGACCAAGGCCCTCGACACCGTGGGCGGCGAGGCCGGCCGGTGGCTCGCCTGGCACGACCGCACGGTGGTTCTGGACGCCCTGGAGCACCTGCACGCCCTCGGCCGCGCCGGCCGTGGAACGAGGTTCCGGCGGTCCTGAAGCGCACGCGGCAGGCCCCGCTCTGACCGGAATCCCCTGGTCCGGTGGCCGGGCCGGGTGTGTGCCGGGCGAGCCGGGGCATCCGGAGTGCCGGGAGGTCGACATGAACACGAGTGCATTGGCACAGGACGGCCGGATCCGGGCCCGGCGAGCGGCACGGGGTTCGGCTGTCGAGGGGGCGGCACGGGCGGGCCTGGCCGCCCGCGGTGTGATCTACCTGCTCGTCGGGGCCCTGGCGGTGCAGATCGCCTTCGGCGACACCGGTGAGCAGGCCGACCGCGGGGGAGCCCTGGCCGAACTGTCGCAGAAGCCGTTCGGCGCGGTGATGCTGTGGGCGCTGGGCATCGGACTGGCCGGTATGGCCCTGTGGCGGCTGTCCGAGGCGCTCTTCGGCTCCGTCGGACAGGACGGCCGCAGCGCCCGCAAGCGGCTGCTGGCGACGGCCCGCTTCTGCTTCTACGTCTTCGTCGCCTACTCCGTGCTGTCGTTCGCGGCGGACCGGGGCGGAAGCGGCGGCGGATCCAGCGACCGGCAGTCCCAGGACGCCACCGCCAGGGCCCTAGAGATGCCCGCGGGCCAGTGGCTGGTCGGCGCGGCCGGCCTCGCGATCGTCGCGGTCGGCGGGTGGATCGGCGTACGGGCGGTGCTCCGGAAGTACCACGACAAACTCCGGCTCGGGCAGATGAACCCCCGGACACGACGGCTGGTGGACGTCACGGGTGTGGCCGGCGGCGCCGCCCGGGGGCTGGTGTTCGCCGTGGCCGGCGTCTTCGCCGTCCGCGCCGCGGTCGACTACGAACCCGACCGGGCCAAGGGCCTGGACGACACCCTGCGCAGCTTCGCGGACACCCCTCTCGGCCCCTGGCTGCTGGTCTGCGTCGCGGCCGGGCTGGTGCTGTTCGGGGTGTTCTCCTTCGCCATGGCCCGCTGGCGCCGCGTCTGAGCCGCGCCATCCGGGGAACACGAAGCCAATGAGCGATTCCGAGATTCCGCATGGCGACGGCCGGCCCGTGGACGTGTACCTGGACCTCCTGCGCATCCGGATGGACACGGAGGACTACCGCCTCCTGATGCGCGTGGTGGAACCGGTCCTCCAGGCGATCGACGAGGAGCGCCTGTCCAGCCTCGACTTCGCGCTCGACTCCGGGGCCGACGACGAACTGCCCCAGGAAGTGCGGGACGAGGTGGCCCTCGTCATCGCCACCGCCGTCACCGGCCGCCTGGACAACGAAGTGATCGAACTCGACGTCGACGAGACCGGCCCGGTCAGGATCGTCACGGACGCGTCCACCGCGTCCGACCCGGTCCGCCTCGGCGAGATCGCCGACTACATCAAGGAACGGCACCGGCAGACGGAGGAACTGCGGGGCATCGCCGAGGTCAGCGGCCTGCCCACGGACTTCTGACCAGCCTCGACCCTGGTCACCGGGCCCCCTGAAGCCCAGCCTCCGACCCCGGCCCTGCCCCACGCCCCAGGCCCTCCGGGCCTTCGTCCCTCGGCTCCGTCGGTCCCCTAGGCCCCCGGCTCTCTGGCCCCCGGCCTCCGGCCCACGGTCCCCGATCCCGGGCCCGTCGGTCCCCTAGGCCCCCGGCTCTCTGGGCTCCGGCCTCCGGCCCATGATCCCCGATCCCGGCCCGTCGGTCCTGGGGTTGTCCCAGGCCCCGGCCGTCTAGGTCCCTGGTCTCCGGCCTTCGGTGTGCGTTTCCGCCACCGGCGCGCTGGGCGGCTGGGCAAGGCCCACCAGGGCCTCGTGCCCCGGCCCTCCCGGTTCTCCCCGGTCTCCGGCCCCTTCAGGCCCGCAGTGCCGCCACCGGCACGCGTAGCAGCCCACCAGGGCCTGCCCCCCCGGCCTCCGGTCCGCAGTCCCCGATCTCGCGCCTGTCGGTTTCCGGATCCCAGGCCCCGGCTCTCTGGGTCCCCGGCCTCCGGTCGGCGGTCCCCGGTCTCCGGCCCTTCAAGCGCGCGCTTCCGCCACCGGCACGCTCAGCGGCTGGGCGAGGCCCACCACGGTCTCGCCTCCTGGCCCTCCGGGCCCCCGGCTCCCGGTTCGCGCATACCGGTCTCCGCCTTGGCCTCCGGCCTTCAGGCTCACGGTTCCGCCACAGGCTCCCGATTTCCCGGTCCGCGGTCCCGGGCGCCGGGCCCTCCGCGTTCCTTGCCCCGGTCCCTGGCCTCCGGTTTCCGGCTCGCGGCCCTTCAGGCCCGCGGGTCCGCCACCGCGCGCTCAGCGGTTGCCCACCACGGGCTCGTGCCCCGGCCCTCCCGGTCCCCGGGTCGGCGGTCTCGGGTCCCGGGGGCCCTCCGGGTCCCCGGCCTCAGGCCCCTCAGGCCCGCGGTTCCGCCACCGGCACGTCCAGTGGTCGGGCGAGGCCCACCACGGCCTCGTCGAGTCGCTCCAGGTGTCGCAGTACGCGGTCGGTGATGCGGCCGTAGCGTGGTGTGCCGGCGTCGGAGCCCAGCAGTGAGGCGATGCTCGGCCCGGTCTCGACCCGGGCGGCGGCGTGCTCGTCGGCGACCCGGGCCGCGATGGTCTCGATGTTGCGTACCGTGCGCCCCGCGGCCCCGCGCAGTCGGGGGTCCGCCGCGATCGAGGGATGCGTGGGCAGCAGCTCGGCGGTGGCCGCCAGCGTCCGCGCGTGGTACGCGCAGGTCTCCAGCAGCGCCACCACGTAGCGGGCCGTGTGGCGCCGGGCCCGCAGCGGCGTGACCGGATGGGTCAGCGGCTGCGTGGCGGCCCGCAGGTCGGCCAGCGCCTGGTCCAGGTCGCGCGCCTTGTCCAGCAGCTCGTCCGCCGGCCCGCCGCTCAGCTGGCCGACCGCGGCCTCGGTGACATCGGCCAGCCGCTCCAGCACCGTGCCGAGCAGCTCGTTCGTCCGGCGGTCGGTCCGCACCGGCAGCACCAGCGCCGCCGCGACGACCCCGCAGGCCGCACCGAGCGCCGTCTCCTCCACCCGCAGCAGGAGCACGTCGAGGCTGTAGGTGTGCAGCAGCGTGTACAGCAGCCCCAGCATCGCGGTCACGAAGAACGACATCAGCGTGTACGACAGCGGCGCCACGTAGAACATCGCGAAGATCAGCACCAGGACCAGGCCGAACGCCGTCCAGGTGTGCTGTCCGACCAGACCCGCCAGGACGATGCCCGCCACCACGCCGAACACCGTGCCCAGCAGCCGCCGGTACCCCTTGACGAGGATCTCGCCCGTCGAGGCGGTGTTCAGGAAAACGATCCAGCACGTCAGCACCGCCCAGTACCAGCGCTGCGTGGACAGCAGCTCGCCGCCCACGATGGCCAGTGCCGACCCGACGGCGACCTGCACGGCCGCGCGTGTGGTGGGCCGCCGCAGCCCCGTCTCCTTCTCCTCCGCCGGCTCCTCGCCGCCGTCGATCGCGGCGTCCTCCGCGTCCAGTTCCTCACGGGAGCGGGCCGTCGCGGGGGTGTCGTCCGACTCGTCCTGCGGCCCGTCCAGCGCGATCCGCAGCCCCAGCACCGAGCGGGCCGCCTCGCCGATGCCACGGAACACGTCCTGGACGGCCGCGGGCGCGGGCGGCAGGTTCTCCTCGTCCCGGTAGCCGAGGAGACGGTTGCGCACGTGCGCCAGCCCGGTCCCCGCGTCGCCGCTCCCGGCCCGCAGCACGAGAGCGCGCAGCGCCTGGAGATCACGGCGGAGCGTGGCCGTGGCCTCGTCCGGTACGGCCGGCTTCCCCACCGACGGCGCGGGAGCGCCCGGCAGGTGCAGGGTGAGAGTGTCGGCCCGTTCGGCGCTGCGCGAGGTCAGCAGCAGCAGACCGAGCCGCTCGGCGGCGATCTCGGCGTCCGCGATACGCCGCTGCACGAGACGGGCCGCCGACTCGTCCGGGGTGCCCTCCTCCAGCTGCGCCTGGATCATCATCGCCGTCTCGTGCAGCCGCGCCGTGCCCTCGCGCACGGCCTCCAGAGCCTTGTCCATCTCCTCCGGGGCGGCGTCGAGAAGGTCGAGCTGCGCGGACACCAGCTGGGCCAGCCGGGCGCGGAAGGCCAGCCGCAGCCGCAGCAGGACACCCGTCGGCGTCGCGGGCACGACCGCGAAGCGCAGCACGGCACTGGCACAGAACGCCACGGCGATGGCACCGCACAACGTGGGCAGCGCGGACACCTTGGCGCCGACGAACAGGGACAGGAAGTAGACCTGGAAGCCGATCAGCCCGAGCGCCGTGCCCCGGTCGCCGAACCGGCGGCCGTACACCGCGCAGAAGATCAGGACGACGAAGAAGACGTCACCGGCGTACAGACGCGCGTTGAGCACCGCGCCCAGCGTCACGGAGACCAGCGCCACCGGCAGGCCCAGCGCCAGCGTCACGGCCTGGGCGCCGAGCTGCTTCTCCCGGATGGCGAAGGTGGCGACCATCGCCGCCATGGCCCCCGCCACCAGCAGATGCACATCGGCCCCGAACAGGGTGAGCACGGCCAGCGTGAGGGCGATGGCGCCGACCGTCCGCAGCCCGGCCGTCAGGCGCAGCAGCCCCGGGTCGGACGCCGCGATCCGGTCCCGCAGTCGTGCCCGCACCGACCGTCCCGCTGCCCTCACGCCGCCGCACTCTCTCCCGACTCACCACACCAAGATCCGCACCTCAGCATGACATGCCACGAGCGGAAGGCCCCGTCCGGCCCGGCCTACTCCTGCCGGGCGGTTCCCT
The DNA here is from genome assembly GCF_040613735.1 of Streptomyces sp. NPDC006235. Lineage (NCBI taxonomy): Bacteria > Bacillati > Actinomycetota > Actinomycetes > Kitasatosporales > Streptomycetaceae > Streptomyces > Streptomyces sp. NPDC006235. The sequence continues at coordinate 18,275 of NZ_JBEXSR010000029.1, read as the reverse complement.
CGACGTGAGCCCGCACCTGCTCCGGCGTCAGATAGGCGTCGGTGTACTCGAAGTCCTTCAGCCTCGCTGCCTTGCGGGCCTGGAACCCGGTCCGTACGAAGTCGTCGCCGGCTACCGCGTTGAGGAGCCAGTTGGTCATCACCCGCGTCTTGGCGACGTTGGTGCGCAGCGCCGACCAGTGGTAGCCGCGTGCCACGGCCTGGGCGGGCAGGCCCCGCAGTTCGATGCCCAGCGGCTTGGAGACCGCGTCGGTGCCGCCGAGGTCGACGACGAGCCCCAGGTCCTTGTGGACGTACGGTTTCCTGGCCTGACCCCGCAGCGTCGCGATGACGTTGTCCGCGACGTGCTTGCCCTGCCGCAGGGCGTGCTGCGCGGTGGGCGGGCACATGGCGCCGTCGTCCCCCTTGGCCAGGTCGGGCACGGCGGCCGAGTCGCCGAGCGCGAACACCCCGTCGTTGCCCGGCAGGTTCATCTCGGGGGCGACCGCCAGCCGCCCTTTGACGGTCTCCGCGCCCAGCGTCGCGATGAGGGGACTGGCGACGACCCCGGCCGTCCAGATGAGCGTGCGGGTCGGGATCACCCGCCCGTCGGTGAAGGTGACCTCCTCCGGGCCCGCCTTCGCGATCGAGACGCCGAGGGAGATCTCGATGCCCCGTCGGCGCAGGATCTCCTGCGCGCTGCTGCCGAGCTTCTCGCCGAGCTCCGGCATCAGCTTCGGCGCGATGTCGATCAGATGCCACTTGATCAGGCCAGGGTCCAGCCGCGGGTACCGCTTCACGGCCGCGTGCGTGAGCCGCTGCAGGCACGCCGCGGTCTCGGTGCCCGCGTAGCCGCCGCCGACCACCACGAACTGCAGCCGCGAGGCCCGCTCGGCGGGGTCCTGGCTCGCGTCGGCCAGGTCCAGCTGCGAGATGACGTGGTCACGGATGTACGCCGCCTCGGCGAGCGTCTTCATCCCGAACGCATGGTCCGTCAGCCCCGGGATGTCGAAGGTGCGGGTGATGCTGCCGGGGGCCAGCACGATGTAGTCGTACGGCTCGTTGACGATCTGGTCGGTGATCGTGCGGATGACGCAGACCTTGGACTTTAGATCGACGCCGATGGCCCCGCCCGGAATGATCCGCGTGCGGTACTTCTTGCTGCGGCGCAGCGAGACGGCGATCGACTGCGGCGTCAGCACGCCGGAGGCGACCTGGGGGAGCAGCGGAAGATACAGCTGGTAGGCGAACGGCGTCACCAGCGTGACGTCGGCCTCGTCCGGGGAGAGTTTCCGTTCCAGACGGCGGACGCACTCCACGCCGGCGAAGCCTGCGCCAACCACCAGGATCCTGGCTCGTGTCACGGTGTTCATCCCTTTCTGCGGCTCCAGGCGGTCTGCCTCGAACGCCTATCGACTGCCCCTGGATCGCTGGTTCGCACCCCATTGATCCCACCGCGTCCTCGACCGGCACGCCAGTCGGACGCGGCAGGCAGACGAACGCGTCGATCACCACCATGCCCGGCCCGTGGCCGAAAAGCACCAGGCGGGAGTGAAGAACGCGTGCACACACGGTCGGCGGGACCCGTCACAGGATGCGGCGTCAGGACGCGGCGTCCCCTTGGAGATGACACAGCAGCAGACACACGTCGTCGTCGCGCTCGGAATCGCTCAGCAGCGGATGCAGGATCCGGTCCGCCGAACCCTCCAGATCGGCGTCCAGCTCCGCCGAGCGGAAATCGCCGAGCGCCGAGGCCAGCCGCTCGATGCCCGGGTCTATGCCCTGTGCACGCCGTTCGACCAGTCCGTCCGTGTACAGCGCGAGCGTCGAGCCCGGCGACAGGCGCACCGTGTGGTCGTCGATCTCCTGCGTGAGGGGGATGCCCAGCATGGCGCCGGGTTTGGCGTCGAGGGTGCGCACGGTCCCGTCGGGCAGCCGCAGCACCGGCGGCGGATGGCCCGCGGCGGCCCAGGTCATGGTGGGCTCGTCCGGGTGGAACCGGGCGATGACCGCGGTGGCGTACAGATCCGGCTGGAGATGGTGCAGGAACCGGTGCAGCCGGGTCAGCAGCCGGCCCGGGCTGTCACCGTCGACCGCGTACGCCCGCAGCGCCGTGCGCAGCTGGCTCATCATGACGGCCGCGTGCAGTCCGTGCCCGGTCACGTCGCCGACGACGGTGATGAGACCGCCGTCCCGCTGGGGGAACGCGTCGTACCAGTCACCACCGATGTTCAGCCCGTGGGTGGCGGGCAGATACCGCGCGGCGAGTCTCAGGCCCGGGGTGGCCGGCAGATCCGTGAGCAGGGCGCGTTGCAGCGTCTCGGCGATGTCGCGGTTGTGCTCGAAGCGCCGGGCGTTGTCGATCGCGATGCTGGCCCGCCGGGTGAGCTCGATCAGCATCACCGCGTCGTCCGGGTCCCAGCGCGCACCGGGCGGCGACAGGGTCAGCACGCCCAGCGGGGCCCGGCGCGTCGGCAGCGGAACGCACAGCAGGGGCCGGGTGGGATCCAGCGCGGACGGCGGCTGGTCGTCGACGCCGGGCAGTCCGCCGGGATGGTCGGCCGCGTACTGCGGCCGCCCGGTTCGGGCCGCGACCACGGCGGCGGCCGGATGCGGCGCCGACCGGTGCTTGTCGTCCTCGTTGTCGAACAGCCAGATGTCGACGCTGCGGGCGTACTCCGGCACCAGCAGGTCCGGCAGCCGGCGCACGATCTCCTCGTGGTTGAGCGAGGCCGTGAGCACCGCGCTCGCGTCCGCGAGGAACGTCAGCCGGCGGCGGGCGCTCTCCGCCTCGTTGCGTGCCCTGCGCTCGGCGGCGAAGGCCTCGCGCTGGGCCCGGCCCGCCGCGTCCAGCTCGGCGTGCAGCGCCAGGACGCCCTGGTTCGTCTGGTGCAGCTCCTCGCGGTGGAAGGCGACCAGGTCCTCCTGCTCCGTGAGCTTGTCCAGCACCACGGCCGTGTCCTCGTCGGCGCCGAGCAGCGCCTGCGCGAGGGCGGCGGGATCGTCCTCGACGGCACCGGCCTCCGTGGCCCGGGCCGCCTCGGGGCAGGGGACAGTGACCTCCCACGGCGGCTCCCCGGCGGCGGCCGACGCGTCCGGCGACGGCGTCACCACGGCGTGCAGCAGCCCCTCCTCGGCGGGGGACCCGGCCATGTCCAGGGTGAGCAGCCAGGTGCCGCCCTTGGTGAGGCACTGCCGCAGATGGGCGCTGAGGGCGGCGGCCAGCCTGGTCCGTTCGACGGTGGGCACACCGTACGCGGCGGCCAGGCGCGCCAGGGCGATGCGGGCCCGTGCCGCATCGGTGACGGTGGTGATCTGCCAAGTGCGCATCATGGGAGTTCCGGCGGGGTCGGAGTCAGCACGGCCACGGCGGTGTCGTCCCGCACCGGCCGGGCGGGACTGCTCGCGTCGCGTATCGCCAGGGCGGCCGTCACGGCCGGGTCGGCCGCGGGCAGACCGGCGTCGGACGGCGGCGTCCAGCGGCTGGGCAGGCCGTCGGTGTGCAGGACCAGCAGCCGGTCGGCGGCCCAGTCGGCCTCCTCCTCGCGGAGGGTGCCGGGCCGGTGCACGCCGACGATGCCTGGCCGCGACAGCAGCGGACGCCAGGTGCCGTCCGCGCGCAGCCGCGCCCCTACGTTGCCGATGCCGGCGAACCGCAGCCGCCCGGCCCGCACGTCGAGCTGGGCCAGGGCGACGGCCGCGCCCCGGGTGCCCTTCAGGGCGTCGTGGAGCCGCCGCAGCGACTCGGCGGGGGAGAGGTGGGCCCAGCGGTGCAGCGCCGTGACCGCGGCGGACGAGGCGCGGGCCGCCTCCGGGCCGTGCCCCAGACCGTCCGCCAGCATCAGCGTCAGCCGGTCGCCGGAACGCACCCACGCCCAGGCGTCACCCGAGTACTCGGCTCCGCCGTAGGGGATGTTCACGCCTCCGGCGCGCACACCGGCGACGGCGACGGACCGGTCTCCCGACAGGCCGGGCAGCCCTGCCGGCCCCGGTACGCCGTCCCCCCGCGTCTCGCGGCCCGGAACGGCGGAGACCTGCCGAGGACCGGCGCCATCCCCGAGACCCCGACCACCCCCGGGCACGCTGCTCTCCCCAGGCATACCGCTGTCCCCGGGCCTGCTGCTGACCTCGGGCCGGCCGCTGTTCCCGGGCGTGCCGCTGTCCCCGGGCCCGCCGCTGACGTCGGGCACGTTGCCGTCGGGCACGCCGCCCGCCCGCCCGGGGAAGACCGCCGCGCCGCCGGGCGCCGCCGCGCCGCCGGGTACCACCGCGTGCCCCGTCAGGGTGCCGCACGCCACGGCTCCCACCGGTGCGTCGCCCGCCCGTGCGGCACCGCCCGGCCACCAGCCGCCGGCCAAGGCCCCGCCCTCGGACCGGGCCGGGGCGCCGGGAACAGCCGTACCGGTCGCCGGGCCCCGGCCGCCCGGCACGAAGGCGGCCCCGGCCCGCACGACCGGACCGCCGCCACCGCGCGGCGTGGTGCCCACGCGGGCCACCGCGACCGTGCCGCGGCCGGGCGTGCTGTGCAGGGCGAAGTCGTCGGCGAGCCGTTGACACGTGCCGAGGCCCGCGCCGAGCGAGCTGGTCGTGGAGAAACCGTCGCTCATGGCCGCGGGCAGATCCGGAATGCCAGGTCCGTGATCGATCGTGGTGATCTGTACGACCCGGGACTCCGCGCCGTCCTCCCGCAGCGCGGGCGCGGTCACGATGTCGATGAGCACCTGACCGCCCTCGGCGTGCTTGAGCAGATTCGTGGCCAGCTCGGTCGCGACCAGCGCGGCGGCCGCCGTGCGCCGCTCGTCCAGACCGGCCAGCGCGGCCGCGCTCTCCGCGGCGACCCGAGCGTCGCGCACCCGCGTCGAATCGCGCACCGGGACGTCCCACACGCGCGGCATCAGGCCTCCTCGCGCGGACGCGGCGGCTGGGCCGCCCAGCAGGTCACCCGCACGGTGGTGCCGTCGCCCGGCGTGCTGTCGATCTCGAAGTCGTGCACCAGGCGCCGGGCGCCGCTCAGACCCATCCCCAGCCCGTCGCCGGAGGTGTAGCCGTCGCTGAGCGCCTGGTCCAGGTCGGCGATGCCCGGCCCCTGGTCGGTGAAGGCCAGCCGGAGCCCCTGCGCACCGCCGCTGCACAGGTGCGTCGCCTCCATCTGTCCGCCACCGCCGTGCACGAGGGTGTTGCGGGCCAGCTCGCTGGCCGCCGTGACCAGCTTGGTCTGCTCCACCAGGCCGAAGCCGAGCCGGGCCGCGGCCTGCCGCACATGCTGTCGCACCCACACCAGGTCCATGTCCGACCGGATGGGCAGGCAGGCCTCCACGCCCGCGGCAGTGTGCATCACGGACTCTCCTGACGCGGGCCGCCCGGACGGTACGCCGGGGTCTGCTGCGTGAGGAGCTCCATGCCGGCCTCGGTGCTCAGCGCCGTGCTCAGCCCGGGCAGGGTCAGACCCAGTTCCGCCAGGGTGATGGCGACCGCCGGGCGCATGCCGGCCACCACGGTCCGCGCGGCCAGCAGCTTGGCCTGCGCGGCGATCTCGGCCAGCACCCGGCCGAGGAAGGAGTCGACGATCTCCACCCCGGAGATGTCGATGAGGACACCACGCACCCCGGTACGGGAGATCGTTTCCGCGAGATCCTGCTGGAGCTGCTGTGCCGTGCTGTCGTGCAGGTCCCCCTGGAGCGTGACCAGCAGGACGTCACCGAGCCGGAGAACCGGCACGTGGCCCGGGACGGGACGGGAGTACGCGTCGCTCACCGCTGACCCGCACCCGGGTTCACGATGTCCGCGCCGAGCTCGTGCAGCGCGTACCGCAGCGCGTCGGAAAGGCTGGCGCGGGTGATCACGTCCAGGTCCAGGCCGAGATGGACGATGGTCTGCGCGATGGCGGGGCGGATGCCCGAGACGATGCACTGGGCGCCCATCAGCCGCGCCGCGGCGACCGTCTTCATCAGGTGCTGCGCCACCAGCGAGTCCACCGTCGGCACGCCGGTGATGTCGAGGATCGCGAACCGGGCGTGCTGGTCGACGACGGCGTTCAGCAGCGTCTCCATCACCACCTGGCTGCGGGCACTGTCCAGCGTCCCGATCAGCGGAACGGCCACGACGCCGTCCCACAGCCGGATGACGGGCGTCGCCACCTCCATCAGCTGCAGCCGCTGCCGGTCGCTGAGCGCCTGCCACTCGCTCAGCGCCGTCTGCATGGCGACCAGCCGCAGGGTGCCCATCAGCACCGTCAGCGCCGTCGAACACGCCCGCATGTGCTCGGGCGGCGCCTGCTCCAGATCGGCGGCCAGCAGGTTCTCCACAGGGGGCCGCAGCGCGGCCAGCTCAGTGGCGACCTGGGTGTTCGAGAGCCCGGCCCGCGAGCGGGCCGCCCCCATCCGGGCCAGCTGCTCACGCACGCCGCTGAATCCCGCGGCGTCAGGGTCCTCCACCTGATCCGAGTCGGCCACCTGGGCCAGCGCGTCCACGACGACCTTGCTCGCCTCCACCGCCTCGTCACGCGAGACGGTGAACACGGTGCGGAACAAGGGCTCGTCCGCCCACCGCTGGGCGATCTGCTCACGCCTGCGGTGCAGGAAGTCCCTGACCTCGTGTGTCGGCGTGGCGAGCTGTCCGTCCGCTTCGTGCTCCGGCACCTGGTTCTCTCCTCATCCGCGTTGCGTCGACCGAGCCCGCCAAAGGCAACGGGACGGTGCTGTGACACTTGCCGGGCGACAACTCTAACCATGCGCCGACCTCGTACGACACCGGATCCGGCGCAACCGATCCGGTCCGGGGGAGCGGCACTTGACCGGCGCCGTCACCGGCGCGCACAGGACGAACGGCCGTCCGGGCAGGGCGGACGAGGATACCGGGCCGCCGGTCCCGCCGACGGCGTGCCCGAGGGGCCACCCGGCCCGTCAGGCGCTCTGCGCCCCGGGCTCCTCGGGGATGTCCGGCACCTCGTCGGCGCGTTCCAGAGCCTCCTCGACGCTCTCGGATATCGGCACCGTGATGCTGACACCGGTCAGGTCGAGGACGCGCCGCACGGCCGGCGTCGGGTTGATGACGTGCACGCTGCCGGCGGTCCTGCGGGTCTCCTGGTACACCCGCAGGATGATGTTCATCCCGGACGAGTCCATGAAGGGGACGGACGACAGGTCGAGCAGGAAGTGCCGTCGGCCGTGGTGGAGTTGGTTGGCCAGATGGGCCTGGAACTCGGTCGCGGTGTCGACGTCCAGGTAGCCGTCGACCGTGATCAGGGCCACGTCCTCCCGGGGCAGTTCGACTTCCACGGACAGCGGGTTCTGGGCGAGGGGCACGGGTACCTCCAACAAGTGCTACGGCCTGGGCGGGTCACCTCTGCGGATGACCGCGGTGCGGGGCGATGCCGGTTCTGGTGCGGGCTCTGCTGGCGTTTTTCATCTGCCTCCCTTCGCCACCGGGCTCCGTTTTCACCGCGCCCCGCGATTACCCCGGAAACCGCCTCCCATGCCCCCAGGCCGACGAACCTTGCCGAAGCCCGCCGCCGACGGCGTACGGTGGCACGTGTGTGCACCGAATGCGCTTGCGGCAGGAGGGTAGTTGCTGCTGTGGAGCGGTCGGGCGGGAACCGTCGGCCGGACTCCGCGATCCGCACACCGTCAGGGAGGATGGAGCAGCGTGGCCATCGACAGAATCTGGTCGTACGCGCCGGACAGCGGTCACGTCGAGGGGCAGGACCTGACCGGTTTCACCGTCGCCGCGACCGACGGCACGATCGGGCACGTGGACCGTGAGGACGCCCCGCACGGCATGCGGCACCTGGTCGTCGACACCGGCGTGTGGGTGTTCGGCCGCAGCGTCCTGGTGCCGGCCGGAGTCGTCACCGGCATCGACCCGCAGGGCCGGAAGATCACGCTGGCCTGCACCAGGGGAGACGCCAAGGCGGCGCCCCGCTTCCAGACCGACAGCGAGACCCGGGACCCGGCGTACCTCACGGCCGTCGGCGACTACTACGACAGGCTACCGCCGCGCACGACGGCCTCGGCCTAGTAGGGGGTGTCCGCAAAGTCCCTGCCCTGCGTGGGAGGTGCCCCCACTCGCCGCACCGGGCGACCACCCGCGTACAACCAGTACGCGGGCGTCCGCCCGGCACTCCTCCAGCCTTCGGCCGGGGGGACCCCCAGAGCACGCACCGAACGCCGCCGGGCCCGCCCTCCGGGCGGACGCCGGGACATTGCGGACACCCCCTAACCCCGAGCCGGGGGCGGGCGCGCCGCGCCCGGGCCCCCCGCGGGGCACCACGGGCGGGAGACGGGTGGGAGCGTGGC
>NZ_JBEXSR010000029.1:0-9993 GCF_040613735.1 Streptomyces sp. NPDC006235 | reverse complement strand
CGCGGGCGCCTTCACCGTCGGCGCGATGAAACGGCTGCGGCCGCGCGCAGGAGATGCTCGACGACCTGGTGGACGGGGCTCACCAGGGCAGGAAGACGTGTACGTCCTTGCCGCGCTCGTCGCTCACCACGCTGACCTGGTCGCACAAGGTGTGGATCAGGTGCCAGCCGATGCCGCCGCCCCCGCTGCGCGGATCGAAGGGGCGCGGGGCCGGCTCCGTGGAGCTGGTGTCGTGCAGGACCACATGCACCCCGTCGAAGGTCCGGCGCATCCGCAGCGCGAACGGACCGGGGGCGTACTGCACCGCGTTGGCGGCCAGTTCCGTCACCACCAACAGGATGTCATCCCAGTACTCGGGGGCAGAGGGCGGCGAGGAGCGTGACAGATCACGCAGGAACTCCTCCGCGGCCAGCCGCGCTCCCGTGACGTCGTGCGGCTCGCCCACGAAGCTGTTCGTGCGGCTCGGAATCTCCTCGGAGGTCAGTGCGTCATCCCCACGCGGCTCGGTTGACATATCGCCTTTCCGGCCCGGCGTCAGCAAGGGCTGCCGTCAGGGCTGTCGTCCTTTCTCTTGCGTCGCCACTGTTGTGTGTTCCCGAGGGGGCGAGGCCTACGCGTCCGGCTCCGTGGTCAACGGAACACGCTGTCCGAGTCGTCCCAGTGCGATGCCTCGTCTCCGGTGAGCGGGCGCCCGGGACGCCTGCGCGACTGGTACATCGCGTCGATCTCGGACGCGTAGTGCCGCACGATCTCGTCCCGGCGCAGCTTCATCGAGGGCGTCAGCAGCCCGTTGGTCACGTCGAACGGCTCCGGCAGTACCCGGAACACCCGGATCGACTCCGACCGCGACACGGAGCTGTTGGCCGCGGCCACGGCACGTGCCACCTCCTCCCGCAGCGCGTTCTCCTCCCGCGCCTCGCGCATCTCGCCCTGCAGCGCCAGCGCCGCCCGCCAGTGCGCCAGGAACTCGGGGTCCAGCGTGATCAGGGCGCCGACACAGGGCTGGTTGTCGCCCACGACCACCGCCTGGTGGATGAGCGGGTGCATCCGCAGCCGCTGCTCCAGGGCGGCCGGGGCGACGCTCTTGCCACTGCTGGTGACGATGATGTCCTTCTTGCGGCCGGTGATCGTCAGATACCCCTCCGAGTCCAGCTGCCCCAGGTCGCCGGTGGCCAGCCAGCCGCCGCGCAGCGCGGCCCGGGTGGCGGCTTCGTCGCCCACGTATCCCTGGAACACCGACGGGCCGCGCACCAGGATCTCCCCGTCCTCGGCCACCCGGATCTCCGTGCCCGGCAGGGCCTGCCCGACGGTCCCGGACTTCTCCCGGCCCAGCGGCTGCATCGTCACCCCGCCGCCGGTCTCCGTCAGGCCGTACCCGTCGTGCACGTAGATGCCGATGCCCTCGTAGAACAGCGACAGGTCGCGGCTGAGGGGAGAGCCGCCCGAGGTCGCCCGCCGCACCCGGCCGCCCAGCGCGGCCCGCAGCCTGCGGTACACCGTGCGCTCGTACAGGGCGTGCTGGAACCGCAGATCGAAGGCGGGGCCGCGGCCCCGGCCCAGCCGCTGGCGTTCCAGGGCCGCGGCGAAGTCCCGCGCCGTCTCGGCGGCCCGCTCGAACAGTCCGCCGTGGCCGCCCTGCTGGGCCGTGCGCAGGAAGTTCTTGTAGATCTTCTCGAAGACCGACGGGACCGCGTAGAAGTACGTGGGCCTGAAGGAGCGCAGCGCCGACGCCAGTGCCTCCCCGCCCAGCTCGGCCTGGTGGCCCATGAGCAGTCCGCCGCGCACGCACAGGCCCTGGATCATCAGCCCGTACACGTGGGAGAAGGGCAGGAACGCCAGCACGGAACCCTGCTCGCCGCGCGGCGCCGCCGTGTGCCCCCAGCCCGCCAGCAGCGTGTCGCAGGGGGCGGCCAGGTTGCGGTGGCTGAGGGCGCAGCCCATGGCGTGGCCGGAGGTGCCGGAGGTGTAGGCGATGACGGCCGTGGAGTCCGGCAGCACGATGCGGCGCATCGAGTCGACCGTGGCCAGCGGCACGAACTCCCCGCGCGCCGCCAGGTCCTCCAGCGCGTTCGCGTCCAGCTGCCAGACGTGGCGCAGCAGCGGCAGCGACGCGCACACCGAGCCGACGGTCATGACGCCCTGCTCGTCCTCCACGACCACGGCCACACAACCGGCGTCCCGCAGGATCCACTCGACCTGGTCGCGCGACGACGTCGGGTAGACCGGGACGACCTCGGCACCCACGGCCCACAGCGCGTAGCACAGGACCGTCCACTCGTACCGGGTGCGGGCCATGATCGCCACGCGGTGCCCCGGCGCTATCCCCGAGGCGATCAGGCCCTTGGCGATGTCCACCACCTGGTCGCGCAGCTCGATCGCCGTCACCTCCTCCCAGGACGCGGCGGCCGGGTCGGCGCGGCGGGCGAGCACCGGCCGGGTCGGTTCGCGGTCCGCGGTCTCGAAGACGCTGTCGGCGAGCCCGCCGGTCAGGGGCGAGACGGCCGGTGGAGCGAGGGCGAGGTCGCGCATGCTGCTCCTGACGGGTACGGGGTGTGACGTTGCCGACGGGTAGCGTCATCGGCGGGGCTCGAATGTAGTCGAGCCGGAGCCCTCAGGGGTCGGGAAATACGGAAGTCGTCCCGCTGATGATCTCGGCGTGATCGGGGGACCCGGACGGCATGAGTCACATCAGTCCCGATCCCGAACCCGAACGCAGCTCCGGCCTGGAACCGGGCGGCGGCGTACCCCCGGGCGAGACCCCGCCCGCGGAGAGCAGCCTGCCCGAGGCGGGACCCCGCGAGACGCACAACCCTCCCAAGGGCTGGGCCAAGGCACCGATGGCCGTGATCATCGTCCTGGTGGTGCTGATCGCGGCGTTCTTCCTGGCCTACGCCCTCGCCCTGATCATCTGAGGTCCGGTCGGCGCGGTCCGAGCCGGTCTCCCGCAGCAAGCGGGACGCCTCACGCCTGTGTGTGCCGCACGCACTCGGTGACGACGTCCCGCAGGCTCCCCGTGCGCTCCATCAGCGCGCGCTGCACCTGTGCGCCGTTGCCGTCCCGCAGCAGCTCCTCGCAGGCGCCTCGGGCCCGCTCCAGGTCACCGGTGTCCGCGAGGGCCTCCTCTACGTGGTCCAGCAGGGCACGCACGACCGCCTCGGCGGGCAGGCGCCGCATGGTGGCGGGGTGCAGCAGCTCGCCCGAGAGACCGGACCGGGCGGCCATCCAGTCGGCCAGCCGCAGCAGGCTGACACTGTGGCCGAGCGGTTCCCGGCCGGCCCGCCACTCGCGTGCGGCGGTCTCGACCAGTCCGCGGACGAGCGTGGCGACCAGCGCGGCCGTGCCGGAGTGCAGACAGACGTCCGACACCCGGACCTCCACCGTCGGATACCGCTGGGACAGCCGCGCGTCGAAGTAGATCATCCCGTCGTCGAGGAGCGCGCCGGTGGCGACCATGTCCGCGATCAGCCGGTGGTACCGCTCGGCCGAGCCGAAGATCTCGGTCGGGCCCGCGGACGGCCAGCGCAGCCACACCCGGCTGCGGTAGCTGCTGTACCCCGTGTCCTTGCCCTGCCAGAACGGCGAGTTCGCGCTGAGCGCCGTCAGCACCTGGAGCCAGGGCCGCACCCGGTCGATGACCGCGACACCCTCCTCGTCGGACTCGACGGACACATGCACGTGGCAGCCCAGGACGAGCTGCTCCCGGGTGGCGATGCCGTACTGGTCGGCCATCCACTGGTAGCGGCGGTTGACGCCGATCGCGGGACTGACCGGCAGCGGGGACGTGGCGAGGGCCGCGACCGTGCAGCCGATCTCCCCGGCGTGCCGGGCCGCCTCCTTGCGGCAGCGGACGATCTCCGCGCGCAGGCTCTCCATGGACGACTGCGGATGGGTGGCGAACTCCAGCATCTGCTCGTGGAGTTCCTTCTCGAAGACGTCCTGGTCCGCGTCGTCCTGCGCGGCCCGGGCGAGCACCGCGGCGGACATCGCCCGCGGTTCCCCGGTCTCCGGATCGACCAGGAGGAGCTCCTCCTCCACTCCGACAGTGCGCACCCTGATGCCCGCCCTTCGTGACCCTGCCGCGTCGACCACCGGGCGTTCCCGGTGGTACGACACCCAGTGCCCCTCACAGGCGGGTCGGACACCTGGTGCGGACACGGGACTTCACGCAGCGAACGGCGTCAGCCACACGGTGGCCAGCGGCGGCAGCGTGATCCGGACACAGCCGTCCTCCGGTTTGACCGGATCCGGGTGGGTGACGCCGCTGCCGCCGTAGCGCGGGTCGTCCGTGTTGAGGATCTCCTGCCAGGCGACCGCGTCACCCGGGACCCAGAGGCCGTAGTCGTGCCGGACGACCGGGGAGAAGTTCGACACCGCCAGCAGCGCCCCGCCCTGCGCGTCGTACCGCAGGAACGCGAAGACGTTGTCGTCGGCCGAGTCCACCGCCACCCAGCGGAAGCCCTCCGGGCGGGTGTCGCACTGCCACAGCGCCGGCGTCGCCATATACGCCCTGTTCAGGTCACGGACCAGATCACGCACGCCCCGGTGGTCGCCCGCGGAGTGGTAGCCGTCGTCGAGCAGCCACCACTCGGGCCCCTGCTCCACCGACCACTCGGCGCCCTGGGCGAACTCCTGCCCCATGAACAGCAGCTGCTTGCCGGGGTGGCTCCACATGAAGCCGAGGTAGGCGCGGACGTTCGCGCGCCGCTGCCACCAGTCGCCCGGAGCCTTCGACACCAGGGCCTGCTTGCCGTGCACGACCTCGTCGTGGGAGATCGGCAGGACGTAGTTCTCGCTGTAGGCGTACACCATCGAGAAGGTCATCTCGTGGTGGTGGTACTTGCGGTGCACCGGCTCGTGGGACAGGTACTCCAGCGAGTCGTGCATCCAGCCCATGTTCCACTTCAGCCCGAAACCGAGCCCGCCGGTGTCGGTGGGCTGCGTCACCCCGCCCCAGGCCGTGGACTCCTCCGCGATCGTCACCACACCGGGGGCACGCCGGTACACGGTCGCGTTCATCTCCTGGAGGAACGCCATGGCCGCCAGGTCCTCCCGGCCGCCGTAGGCGTTGGGCTCCCACTGGCCGTCCTCGCGTGAGTAGTCCAGGTAGAGCATCGAGGCGACCGCGTCGACGCGCAGCCCGTCGATGTGGAACTCCTCGCACCAGTACACCGCGTTCGCCACGAGGAAGTTGCGCACCTCTGTGCGGGCGAAGTCGAACTCGAACGTGCCCCAGTCCGGGTGCTCGGCGCGCCGCGCGTCCCCGGGCTCGTACAGCGGGTCCCCGTCGAACCGGGCCAGTGCCCAGTCGTCCTTCGGGAAGTGCGCCGGCACCCAGTCCATGATCACGCCGATGCCCGCCCGGTGGCATGCGTCGACGAAGTACCGGAAGTCGTCCGGGGTCCCGAGCCGCGCGGTCGGCGCGTAGAAGCCGGTGACCTGGTAGCCCCAGGAGCCGTGGAAGGGGTGCTCGGCGACCGGCATCAGCTCGACGTGCGTGAAGCCGAGATCCTTGACGTACGCCGGGAGTTCCTCGGCGAGCTGCCGGTAGTCGAGACCCGGCCGCCAGGACGGCAGGTGCACCTCGTACACCGAGAACGGCGCCTCGTGCACCGGCGTGTCCGCCCGGTGCGCCATCCACTGAGCGTCGCCCCACTCGTAGTGCGAGGCCGTCACGATCGACGCCGTGTTGGGCGGCTCCTCGGTACGGCGGGCCATCGGGTCCGCCTTCAGGAAGCGGTGGCCGTACCGGGAGGTGATCTCGAACTTGTACGCCGTGCCCTCGCCGACGTCCGGCAGGAACAGCTCCCACACACCGGACGCGCCGAGCGAGCGCATCGGGAACTGCGTCCCGTCCCAGTAGGTGAAGTCCGCGGCGACCCGCACGCCCTGCGCGTTCGGCGCCCACACCGTGAACCGGGTGCCGGTCACGCCCTCGTGGGTCATGGGCTGCGCGCCGAGGGCCTGCCACAGCTGCTCGTGCCGGCCCTCGCGGATCAGGTGCAGGTCGAGCTCGCCGAGCGCGGGCAGGAACCGGTACGGGTCGTGCACCTCCTGCTCACCGCCCTCGTACACCACGTGCAGCGTGTACGCGGGGATCTCCGTCAGCGGCAGCACACCGGAGAACAGGCCGTCGCCCTCCGAGACGAGCGGGGTGCGCTTGCCGCCGGTCACCACGCTCACCGAGCGGGCGAAGGGGCGCAGGGCTCGGAACGCGACCCCGCCGGGGACCGGGTGGGCGCCGAGCAGCGCGTGCGGATCGTGGTGGGCGCCCGCCAGCAGGCGCCCTCGGTCCTCCGTGCTCAGTGCGGGCGCGGTGGCGTCCGGGACCGGGCCGGACGGCTCCGGGATTGAGGTGTCGCGCAGGGCCACGGCTCAGTCTCCTCTCACAGCGAGGCGCTCGATCGCCGCCATCGGTACAGGCAGCCAGTCGGGGCGGTGCCGTGCCTCGTACAGCACCTCGTACACGGCCCGGTCCGTCTCATAGGCCCGGAGCAGTCCGTGCTTCTTCCGCGGGTCCCAGCCGGCGCGGGCGGCATAGCCCGCGCAGTAGGCCTCGCGGCAGCGTCGCGCCCACTCCGGGCGCCAGGGGCGGCGCTGCCGGGCGGCGTAGTCGAAGGAGCGCAGCATCCCGGCGATGTCCCGCACGGGGGAGTGGGCGCTGCGCCGTTCGGAGAGCGGCCGGGACGGCTCGCCCTCGAAGTCGATGACGAACCACTCGCGCCCGGCCCGCAGCACCTGCCCCAGGTGCAGGTCGCCGTGGATACGCTGGGCGGGCGGACCGGCGTCGCAGGTGGCGAGGGCGGCGAACGCGGCCCGCAGGCCCGGCACGTAGGGCTGGAGCGCGGGCACGCAGTGCGCGGCGGCGGCCAGCCGCTCGGACATCGCGGTCGCCGTCTGCCCGTTCTCCCCGGGCTCGCCGACCGGGAAGGCCGAGGCGAGGGCGAGGTGCACCTCCGCCGTGGCCGCGCCCAGCGCCCGTGCCTGGGCCGTGAAGTCGTCCCCGGCGGCCAGGGCGTGCAGCGCCAGTGTCCAGCCGTCGGAGGCGTCCCGCAGATACGGCTGGAGCACGCCGAGGGTGGCCTTGAACGGATGCTTCGTCTGGAACCAGGCCACGGGCGCGGGCACGCGGTGACAGCCCTGCCGGGCCAGCGCCCCCGGCACCTCCAGGTCCGGGTTGACGCCCGGCTGGATGCGCCGGAAGACCTTCAGGATGTACTCGTCGCCGTACACCAGCGAGGAGTTGGACTGCTCCGCGTCCAGTAGCCGCGGCACCAGTCCGCCGGGCACCGGCTGGTCCGGGTGACGGTCGAACCGCAGGGGACCGGCGGTGCCGGGGTGCCGCAGCCGGTCCAGGAGCAGCTGGGCCGAACGGGGGTCGTGCAGCGCGTCGTAGACCGTCAGACCGGCCAGTGGCCCGTCCTGCACCCGCCCGATGAGCGCCCGCCCGAGACGCGGCGACGGATGCTCCCGCACGCCGAGCAGGAGCTGGTAGCAGTCGCCGGCCGGCGGAGCGCCGCCCGGGGACGGCACGCCCGTGTGACCCGCGTGACCGGCGTGGACCAGCAGGTGCAGACAGCCCGGGAACAGCTCGGTCATCGACAGCAGGCCGAGCTCCGTGACGGGCCGGTCCTTGCCCGCGAACCAGCGCTGCCGGGGCAGCCAGTCGCGCAGCAGCCCGCCGAGCGACTCCATGGGCTCGGCCAGGCGCGTGAGACTCGGGCCGAGGGATGCGGTCTTCGGCATGGTCACGCCTCCTTTCGTCGGCGCGTGCTCACAGTCGCCGGCCGATGCGGGATGCGACTCGAGTGAGCCGGAACCAGTAGAAGCCGTGGCCCCCGAGGGTCAGCAGGTACGGCAGTTCGCCGATCGCGGGGAAGCGGACCCCGCCGAACAGCTCCACCGGATGGCGCCCGGCGAACTCGCGCAGATCGAGTTCGGTGGGCTGCGCGAACCGCGCGAAGTTGTTCACGCACAGCACCAGGTCGTCCTCGTACTCCCGCAGGAAGGCCAGCACCGCGGGGTTGGAGGACGACAGTTCGGTGTACGAGCCGAGTCCGAAGGCCGGGTTCTGCTTGCGGATCTCGATCATGCGGCGGGTCCAGTGCAGCAGCGACGACGGCGACGACATCGACGCCTCGACGTTGGTGACCTGGTGGCCGTAGACCGGGTCCATGATCGCCGGAAGGTAGAGCCGTCCCGGGTCGCAGGTGGAGAACCCGGCGTTGCGGTCGGGCGTCCACTGCATCGGCGTGCGCACCGCGTCGCGGTCGCCGAGCCAGATGTTGTCGCCCATGCCGATCTCGTCGCCGTAGTAGAGGATCGGCGAGCCGGGCAGGGCCAGCAGCAGCGCGGTGAACAGTTCGATGGTGTGCCGGTCGTTGTCCAGCAGGGGAGCGAGGCGCCTGCGGATGCCGATGTTGGCGCGCATCCGTGGGTCCTTGGCGTACTCGGCCCACATGTAGTCGCGCTCTTCGTCGGTGACCATCTCGAGCGTGAGCTCGTCGTGGTTGCGCAGGAACATGCCCCACTGGCAGCCCGAGGGGATGGCCGGGGTCTTGGCCAGGATCTCGGAGACCGGGTAGCGGGATTCCCGCCGTACGGCCATGAAGATGCGCGGCATGACCGGGAAATGGAACGCCATGTGGCACTCGTCGCCGCCGCTCGCGTAGTCGCCGAAGTAGTCGACGACGTCCTCGGGCCACTGGTTGGCCTCCGCCAGCAGCACGGTGTCCGGATACAGTGCGTCGATCTCGCGGCGGACGCGCTTGAGGAACGCGTGGGTGGCGGGCAGGTTCTCGCAGTTGGTGTCCTCGGCCGCGTACAGATAGGGCACCGCGTCCAGCCGGAAGCCGTCGATGCCCAGGTCCAGCCAGAACTTCAGGGCGGCCAGGATCTCCTCCTGGACGCGCGGGTTCTCGTAGTTGAGGTCCGGCTGGTGCGAGAAGAAGCGGTGGAAGAAGTACTGGCCGCGCACCGGGTCGAACGTCCAGTTCGACGTCTCGGTGTCGACGAAGATGATCCGGGCGTCCGGATAGCCCTTGTCGTCGTCGGCCCACACGTAGTAGTCGCCGTAGGGCCCGTCGGGGTCCTTGCGCGACTCCTGGAACCACGGGTGCTGGTCACTGGTGTGGTTCATGACGAAGTCGATGATCACGCGCATGCCGCGCTGGTGGGCGGCGTCGACGAACTCCACGAAGTCGGCCAGGTCACCGAACTCCGGCAGCACGGCCGTGTAGTCCGATACGTCGTAGCCGCCGTCGCGCAGGGGCGACTTGAAGAACGGCGGCAGCCACAGGCAGTCGACGCCGAGCCACTGGAGGTAGTCGAGCTTCGAGGTCAGGCCCTTCAGGTCACCGACGCCGTCGCCGTCGCTGTCCTGGAACGAGCGGACGAGTACCTCGTAGAAGACGGCGCGCTTGAACCACTCCGGGTCCCGGTCCCTGGCGGGAGTGTCCTCGAAGGTGTCCAGCACGGGCTCGTTCACGGTCATGACGTTTCTGCCCCTCCGTTCCCTTGCGCGGCGGGCGGCGACTGGACGTGGAAGACGTGTGCGGGAGCCCGCCCCGGCTCCAGGCGCACGTAGTTGTTCCTGCCCCAGTGGTAGGTCTCGCCGGTGAGCTCGTCGCGCACCGGCACCGACGCGTGCCAGTCGAGGCCGAGTTGCGGCATGTCCAACGAGACCGTGGCCTGCTGGGCGTGGTGCGGGTCGAGGTTGGCGACCACCAGGACGACGTCGGACCCGGTGCGCTTGCTGTACGCGAGGAGCGCGTCGTTGTCGGTGTGATGGAAGCGGAGGTTCCTGAGCCGGTGCAGCGCGGGGTGTTCCCGGCGGATGGTGTTGAGCCGGGTGAGCAGCGGGGTGATGGTGCGGCCCTCGCGTTCGGCCGTCTCCCAGTCGCGGTGCCTGAGCTGGTACTTCTCGGAGTCGAGGTACTCCTCGCTGCCCTCCCTGAGCGGGGTGTTCTCACACAGCTCGTAGCCGGAGTAGATGCC
>NZ_JBEXSR010000028.1:0-119416 GCF_040613735.1 Streptomyces sp. NPDC006235 | reverse complement strand
GGGGCGGCGGCCGGCGGGTAGCCGTAGCCGCCGGGGCGTCCGGCGGGCGGGGCGGCGGGCGCGGCGGCGCCTGACGGGGCCTGGCTGCTGGAGGAGGCGAGCGTACGGCTGCGCACCCGGTACAGGCCGGTGTCCAGGTCCTCCGCCTTCTCCAGGTGCACCTTGATCGGGCCCATGAAGGTGTAGCGCTGCTGCTTGGCGTAGTCACGCACCATGCCGGCGAGCTCGTCGCCGAGCTGGCCGGAGTAGGGGCTGAGCCGCTCGAAGTCCGGCGTGCTCAGCTCGACGATGAAGTCGTTGGGCACGACCGTCCGGTCGCGGTTCCAGATGGTGGCGTTGTTGTCGCACTCGCGCTGGAGCGCGCCGGCGATCTCCACGGGCTGGACCTCGGACTTGAACACCTTGGCGAAGGTGCCGTTGACCAGACCTTCGAGACGCTGCTCGAACTTCTTCAGGACTCCCATGGGGCACCTCCTCCGTCGCTGCCGTCCTGTGTACTGCCCTGAGGGCCGCTTGCCTGGTACTGCTTACTGATCGTATCCACGCGCCGCTCGATCGGCTGGTTCCCCCTGTCAGCACGGCCGACGGATGTCGACGCATGACGAAGTTCCCTGTGGAGCTCCCCTTCGAACTCCTCCGGTGGTACGGCTGCCGCGCAACCGCTCTCGCGTACTCCTGACAAGGATCGTAGAGGCGGCTGAAGACCAGTGTCCCGCACCCGGCTGTGGACCCCGACCGCCTCCTGGGGAGACAGGGGGTACCGGTACGAGGTTGATACGTGAAGCGTCACGCGTTGATACGTGGCCGGGGCACCGAAGGTTCGGAGGCGGGTCTGCCTGCGGAAGAACGGATGTGAATCCACCCCGTCCCGCGTGCTAATGTTCTGGGTGTCGGAAGGCGCCAGGCCCCCTGGGGCAGGAGCCCACGACACACCCAATGCGCGGGTGGCGGAATAGGCAGACGCGCTGGATTCAGGTTCCAGTGCCCGCAAGGGCGTGGGGGTTCAACTCCCCCCTCGCGCACCGTGAGGTACCGACGGAACGGGTCTCTGTGAGTGACGGAAGTCACCGCAGGGGCCCGTTTCTCGTTCCCTTGATCGTTGTGAGGCATCGCACAGCCTGATCAGGGCATACAGCAGGCCCCCGACGCGTGAGCTATCTCACGGGTGGGGCCTGTCTCGGTGGTGTGGACGTGCCGGGTGGAGTGATCTGTGCCGCTGGTGCCCGGTGGCCGGTCGGGGTCCAGCTCTTCGGTTCTTTTGTCTGCCGGCGGTGGTGGGTACGTCGGCGAGGTCGCTCGCCGCCCGGCGACAGTGTGTCCAGCCACTGCTTGGCGCCGGCCTCGGCGTTCTCCTTCGGCATGATCCGGTAGCCGCGTCGAGCTGCGATCAGCCGGACCCATGTCCCCCGGTCGATGCGGGCGGCATGCAGGTCGATGGTGGCGTTGATGAGGAATCGCCGATGCCGGACTGGTTACGTTGCAGGCCGACCTGCTGTGCGGTGACGAAGACGTCGGAGCCGTTGTCCATGCCGTTCGCGATGCGGTGGGCGATGGGGCGGAACCGGGAGGCCTCGGTGATGGCGATGAGGTAGCGCAACATGCCGCGCGCCTGGGCGGTGCGGTCGGTGCCGCGGATGCCGAGGTCCCTGAGGCTGTTCTCAAGGCTGGACTCGTTCAGGTTGACGGCGGTCAGCGACTGGTTCGCGACGCGGGCGAGGGCGTCGTAGCCCGCCTTGCCGAGGAACCAGTTGTCGTCGGCGTCCTCATGGTCGGGGACGTCGGAGGCGAGGTTCAGGACGAAGTTGTGCGGGGTGTCGCTGGAGAAGAACCGCACGACGCAGAAGTCGCTGAGCCGTACGATCGCATGCACCGCGGGGGTGCGGTTGCCGCTGCTGATCACGATGTCGGCGAAACTCTGGCTCTCCGTGTTGCCGGTGATGGCGACGTTCACCCCGGTGTCGAAGTCAGGCATGACGCGGCCGTTGGCCGAGGTCTCGGCGAGGTTGCGCAGCTGGTCGAGCATGGTCAGATAGGCGCCCGAGCCGCGGTGGATGTTCCAGCGGACCTGTGGGAAGTCGACGTGTTTCTTGCCGGCGACGGTCTCGGCGTTGATCGGCACATGGTCCCCCGCCGTCGAGGCGGATGTCTCGGTGTCCCTGGGCACCGTGAAGAACACCAGGATCCCGAGAAGGACGGACAAGGCGACCGCGATCAGGACGCTGGTGGGCATGGTGCGCTCCGGTTGTTCGACGTGCAGCGATGTCACGACCGACGCTCACAGCCGGGAGGTTGTTTGGCAGGCCCCTCTTGCCGCCGCATACAATTCCGGAGGACCGACTTCCCCATTACTTGTCCGGTCGTAACGCCGTAGTCGTCCACGCCTCTACCTTGCGGGCGACACGCTGGTGCAGGACGCCGCTGGCGTACGGCGGCTGCCCGGCAACCTGCTCGACGCCATGGCCCGCCTCTTCGCGCCGGCGGCCGAAGCCCTCGCCCGCGCGCTCGCCCCGCGCACGTTTCCCGGAGCGACCCAGGAGGATCCGTCCGGTCGTCTCCCACGTCGCAGGGCTCACCTGGATGTGGGCGGTGATGGCGTTCGAGTCCCGGAACCGGCGCTGGAGCGGCTGGTCTTCGTAGAGCGCCGTGGGCGTGGGTGGGGCCACCGTCAGCCCTGCAGCAGCGGAAGCAAAGGTCAGACTGGCGGTGCCAGCCGCTCCAGCCACAGATGGACGGCGTACGAACCGGGACCGGTGACCGGCACCTCGTAGGGGACCCGCAGTTCCGTGACCACGTGGAAAGCGTCACTGCCGGCGGGGCGGAAACCGTCCTGCTGCCACAGGTTGAGCCACGCGCGCTCCACGAGCAGCGGGTAGCGGGAGTTGTGCAGCATGCCGAGCGCGTCCAGTTCGCCCCAGTGGACGCTGGCACCTCGGGGGCCGCAGAGCCCTACCGCCCTGAGGGGCACAGTCGGCCGTCATGGACGCACGACGACGGTCCATCCGGGGTTGTAGGTGTCCGGCACCGGAAAACGTGGCCAGTCGCGCGCCCAGTGCGGTGGGTTCCGCTCGCGAAGGACCAGCGCACTGGGGTGCGCCGGGGGATCCGTCTCCGTGACAGTGCAGCCCGCGGTGTGGGCGATGGGAATCGTCGAAGTGTTCCCCGCGAGGACACACGGCGGGTGCACCCCGTGCTCGCGCAGCACGGACTCGATCCGGACCCAGTCTCCGCGGGCCCGCTGCTGGATGCCCGCATGTGTGTGGACGAGCCCGATCTGGATGCCCCAGTGCCCGAGGAGTGCCAGGGCGAGCACCGCGGCCGTCGGCAGTGAACGGCGGGTGCGGGCCCGGTGGACCACGGCGAGGAGCCCGACAGCGGCAGGGAGCGCCAGCAGAGCGTAGGCGGGCAGGAGGAACCGCGGCGCGGCGTAGGGGACGAGGAAGAGATACGGCGCCGCCGTGGCCGCCGCCACCGCCACGGACAGCCACAGCGGTGCAGCGGACCGGCGCGCCCGGTGCTCCGCCCACAGGCCCAGGCCGACCAGCAGCGGCAGCAGCACCCACCACTCCGTCACGGGCAGCCGTACGCTGTCGCCCGTACAGGGACGGCACAGCAGCGGGCCGTCCAGCGCGGTGAGATGGTGGCGCAGGGAGAAGACGGCCCGCAGACCGCCCTGGACCTCGTCGGCCTCCGCGAGCCGGTTCCGCACCCCGCCGAACCGCACCTCGGCCTCGACGACCCAGGGCAGCGCACCCGCCACGAGTCCGGCCGCCACGGCCGACAGACGCCCCCTCAGGTGGCCGTGGCCGCGCAGTGCGGGCATCAGTACGGCGGCCAGGAGGAGCGGCGCGGCGACGGCCACACCGTCGTTGGGCCGCATCAGGGTCACGACCGCCAGGCCTGCCGCGACACCCGCGTACCGGGGGCGCGGCGCGAGGAAACAGCCCACCGCGGCGGTGGCACCCATCGCGGTGTAGTGGTTCGGCATCGCGGAACCGGCGTAGAACACAGTGATCCACAGGCTGCCGTACAGCCCGGCCGCCACCCACACCGCCGCCGGGCGGTGCACGATCCGCAGCCAGGGCCGGAATCCCAGCCAGAGCGCACCTCCGGCCAGCAGGAGCAGCCACACCCTGAGCAGTACCGTCGAGTCGCTCCAGGAGGCGATCGGAGCAAGCAGCAGGGGGACCCCACGGGTGCGCGGGGCGCTGAACGGGGTCGCGGGACCGTACGGCCCGAAGCGGCTGGCGTACACGAGCTCGTCCCAGCCGAGCGGCAGTGTGAGCGGTACGAGGACGGCCGACACCACACAGAACCCGGCGACCACGATCCACAGCATCCGCCGTGCCGAGGCCGCTGTGCGATCCGCGTTCATCCGACCCACCCCAGCTTGCGCCGCCCGCGGCGCACCGCTGCGCGGGCGAGGATGCCTGCCGTGGCGGCGAGCACGGTGGCACGGGCGCGCCAGTCGGCCGGGCCGGGCGGTGGAGCGGACCGCTCGGCCCGCTCCTCCACCAGGGTGCTGAACAGGCGCTCGTAGCGGTCGGCGACGCCGTCCGGGGTGAATCGTTTCGCCGCACTGGCCCGGGCGGCCCTGCCCATCTCCGCACGCCGTCCGTCGTCCCGCATCAGTGCCAGCAGCGCGTCGGCCACACCCCGGGTGCTGTCGCGCGGGACGAGACAGCCGTCCACACCGTGGCGGATGATCTCGCCGGGCCCGTGCGGGCAGTCGGTGCTCACCACGGGCAGGCCGCAGCGCATGGCCTCCACGATCGTCATTCCGAACGACTCGTGCGCGGAGGTCACCGCGGCGATGGAGCCCTTGACCCACTCGGCCTCGATGGGAGTGGCCGAACCCATCAGGAGGACCCGGTCTCCCAGCCCGTGGTGGGCTATCCGGTCGGCTAGCCGGGCGCGTTCCGCGCCGTCCCCGTAGATGCGCAGGGACCAGTCGGGGCAGGCCGCCCCGGCCAGGGCGAACGCGTCGACCAGCATCTCGTACCGCTTGACGCGGGCCAGCCGTCCCGCCGCGACGACGACCTTGGCCGCCGCGTCGGCCGGCCCCACCGAGGGTTCGGGGACGCTGTTGGGGATGGCCAGCACCCGGGTGTGCGGCAGCCGCATGCCGCGCCGGTGGTCGCGCGCGTCGGCCTCGGTCATGGTGACCAGCGCGTCGAGACCGCCGTACCAGCGCTGGAGTTCCGTCCGCAGCCGGTGCGAGTGGTTGTCGTGGGTGAGGTGCTCCTGGCCGACGAGCACGGCATGTCGTGGCCCGAACCGGGCCAGCAGCGCGTTGAGTCCGGCCCTGGTGCCCACGATGACGTCGGCGTCCGTCTCCCGCAGCCAGTCGATGACCCGCTGTTCGGCGAGCCGGTGGTACTGGTGCGAGCGGCTGTCCCCCTTCGGGAAGACCTCCCCGGCCCGCTGGGCGAGGGGGTCCGCCGCGTCCTCGGATCCCTTGCGCCGGTCCACCAGGGCCCGCAGCGGTACCTCCGGCGACCGCTCCAGTTGCGGTTTCTCGCGGTGCCGGAAGACGGACACGAGTTCCACCTGGTGTCGCCCGGCGAGCGTGTCGGCGAGTGTCATGGTCGTCCGTACGGTGCCGCCCATCGCGTAGGCGTTGTGCAGCAGGAAGGCGATGCGCACGTGCGGCGTCCCCCGGTTTCCCTGTGAATTGGCTGGTCAGTGTCACTGTGTTCGCCTTCGGCGAGGCGACCGCATCCGTGGCGGCCAGAGGCGGCGGGACTATGGGCGGGCCCTGCCGCGCGCGTTCTGTGAAGGCCCCGCGAGGACCGACAGCGCCAGGGTGGTGACGACCGAGCCGACGGTGATCTTGCGGGTGCGGCGTCGCGGCGGCTGTTGAGGCGCTTCCGATTCGGGGCGCGTCATCGCGCCGGTGGAAGACATGTGCTCTTCTCCGGGTGACTCAGGGTGCCGGGATCCGGCCTTGCTGCACCGACGCTCGCAACCGGAACGTTGTTTGGCACGTCCCTTTGCCAGGTCAGACAATTCGGTGGGCGGTTGCGGACTGGCCGGCGTCAGAGGCTTCTGCCTCTACCGGGACGCCCCTGGAGATTGCTTCCGGACCCGGCGCTGAGGACTTCGGCGAGGCGGGATCACGCCGGCCGTCGGCGGTGGCTCGCGGGCGAGGGGGACTGTTTGACGGTGGGATGGTGGGAGGGACAACTCCTGGGCCCTTGACGATCGACCCGTCGCTGCCCCGGTCCGGACTTCCCCCTCGGCCTGGGCAGCAGCCCGCCCTGATCAACGGGTCGAGAAGTCCGGCGGGCAGGACCGCCGGCGCCACCACCACGTCAGCGGAAGCAGCAAGGAAGGCAGGCGGGCGGGCGGGTACTGGTTCGAGCCGTACTGGCGCGAGTCCCGTGGCTGGATCGCACCGCTGCCCCGGCCACTTTCATGATCCACCGAGACGGTCAGGGGCAGACCCGCCTGTACGGCTGGTCCGGAACGTAGGTGTGCCACTGCGCACGAGTCAGCTCGGCCTTCCCGGCACGGGCGCAGACAAGGGACACCGCTCGGTCCGGATCCACCACGTACCGCTGGAGCGGGACGTGCTTGCCGCCCGCGTACAGCGTGGTGCTGTCCGGGCTGAAGGCGAGCGTGTCGACGCTTCCACCGGGAGTGGGCAGAGAAGGACCGAGAGGTTGCTGGGTTGCGATGTCCCAGAGTTGGACGGTGCCCGAGTCGCCGCCGACGGCGAGCGTGCTGCCGTCCGGACTGAACGCGAGAGCCCTGATCGCCTCGGCTGAGTCGGAGGACGGATCGACGGGCGCCAGAAAGACGTTCCTCAGGATGCCCGCTCGGTGCCGGAGGTCGCCGTCCCAGACGGCCACCCGCCCTGTCCAGTCGCCCGCCGCGAGGCCGGAGCCGTCGGGAGCGAAGGCGATGGCTCCGATGCCGTCGTGCTGGACGAGGTCATGGGCGTGGGACCGGCCCGCTCGGACGACGCGGTTGTCGGTCACGAGGAGCCCGCCGTCTGGGCTGACGGCCAGATGACGGCCGGCCGGGCCGGGGAGGAGCGCCGTCCTCCGCCGCCGCGTGGTGTCCCATGTCTCGTTGACGTAGCCGTCGTCGGTCAGACGTGCGGTGAGGAGCGTACGGCCGCCCGGTCCCAGGGCGATCGCGTCCGGCGGCATCGCGGACGCCGTCGCCAGGTCCACAGTGGTCTTCGCCCGTCCGACGGCCACGTCCCACACCGTCAGACGCTGAGGCACCGTGTCCCAGCCGGCGGCGGAGACTCCGTACGCGAACGTGCCGCCGTCGGGGCTGAAGGACAGCAAGGGCTCGGTGGCGTCCGCGGGGACCGTCGGTGTGCCGGTGCGGAAGACGGGACGTGACGGGTCCGGCAGGGTTCGCAGCAGACGGCCGTCGCGCGTGTTCCGCAGCTGGAAGACGTAGCGGTCACCGATACGTTCGGCGGTGGCGAGCGTCCTGCCGTCGGGGCTGAGCCGGACCCCGGCGAGCGGACTCTTGCGCCAGGCCCGGGTGAGTGTCGTGGTGAGGTCGAGGGTGTGGACCGTGCCCCCTTCGAGGTACCGCAGCTGGGGCCGCGAGGAGTCCCAGGCGAGACCGGAGAGCGACTCGTTGTCCAAGGAGTGGCGGAAAACGGGGGCGCCGCCGTTGGGCAGACGCCACACTCTGATCTCCTGGCCGCCGCCGGTCGCCAGAAACGAGCCGTCCGCGCTCACGACGGCGCCATCGGCCCCCGGGTGGGCGACGTCGGTGAGCTCTCGTCCCGACGTGGTGTCCCATACACGCACCCGGCCCTCGGTGAGAGCGAGGAGCCGGCCGCCGGTGAGGCCCAGGAAGGCGTCCTCACCACAGACGCCGCGAGCCCTGGTCCAGGCACCGGCGCGGACGCTGCGCGCGGAGGTGTCCCAGACCTGCGGGGCCCGGCCTCGCGGGCAGACGGCCAGCAGCCGGTCGTCGGCCGCCGCGTGGGCGAGCTCCCCGCTGCCGGTCGACGGGGTACGGAAGATCAGATGGCCGTCGGTGACCGAGTAGAGCCCAGCCCGGTCGTCGTCCGGGCTCCTCACCAGGTAGTTGCGGCCACTCGCCGCGAAGCTCACGAAGTCCCTGAACGGCAGGGGACCCCCGATCCAGCGCCTCGTTCGGGTGTCCCACAGCCGCTGGGTGTCCTGGTCGGTCTGGATGACGAGCACCCGGCCGCCCGGACCCGCGCCGAGTATCGCCCCGTGAGGTACCGGCCCCGAGGCGATACGGCGGTGGGTTCCCACATCCCACGTCCGCCAGGTGTTGTCGCCGATGCTGAGCAGCGTGCGCCCGGAGCTGTCGAGGTACCGGTTCGGTTCGTCACCGGGCGCCGGGTCGGTGAAGTTGCCCAGTTCGGGCTGGGCCAGCGCGCCCAGCAGGGCTCGGCGGGACTCCGGCAGCTCAGAGATGCGCCATGCGGCGACGCCGAGCAGCATCGCGGTGCGCGGGTCGGTGGTACGCAGCGCGTCGGCGACCGCGGCCACCCGGCGGGCCGCCGCGTCGGTGGTCTGTTTCTCGCTCTCCTGACGCAGTCGCAGGGCGGTCAGGCCGACGATCAGGGCCACCGCCAGCACGGCGCAGAGCGAGGCCGTGAGCGTGCGGCTGCGGCGCCGGGCCCGGGTGGCGGCCCGCTCCTCCGTCGCCCGCTGCTCGGCCGCGGTGACCAGGAAGGCCGTCTCCTCGGACGTGAGACCGTCGTAGCCGCGGTCGTCGCCCGCGAACAGTTCCTCGGCCCGCGCCAGGCGGGTGCCCCGGTAGAGCGTGCCCGGGTCGCGGTCGTGCTCCAGCCAGGTGCGGGCGGCGTCGGTCAGCTGCCGGTGGTGGCGCAGCCGCTCCCGGTCCGCGTCGATCCACTCGCGCAGCCGTGGCCAGCAGGTGATGAGCGCCTCGTGGGCGAGGTGCACTCCGTCGTCGTCGCTGGTCAGCAGCCGGGCCCGGGTCAGCCGCCCGGCGACGGCTCGTACTTCGGGGTCCTCCCACCCGGCCATTTCCTCCCAGCTGAGCGGGCGGCGCGTGTCGGCGTTGCCCTGGCCGGGCTCGACCATCCGCAGG
This sequence comes from Streptomyces sp. NPDC006235, assembly GCF_040613735.1. NCBI lineage: Bacteria > Bacillati > Actinomycetota > Actinomycetes > Kitasatosporales > Streptomycetaceae > Streptomyces > Streptomyces sp. NPDC006235. Next base: position 110,353 of record NZ_JBEXSR010000028.1, on the reverse strand, counting down.
AGCAGGTGCCGGGCGGCGTGCGCCTGCGCCGGTGAGAGTTCCCCGTACGCCTCCTCGGCGCTGGCCGCGATCGCGCCGCGTACCCCGCCGGCCGCTTCGTACGCGGCCAGGGTCAGCATCCGTCCCTTGCGCCGCCGCCAGGTCTCCAGCAGGGCGTGGGACAGCATCGGCAGTCCGCCGGGCTCGTCGAGCACGTCCTCGACGATCCGTGCGGTCAGAGTCCGCTCCACGATGAGCCCGGCCGCCTGCGCGGGACCGATCACCGCCTCGCGCAGCTCGTCGGCGGTCATGGGCCTGACCAGCAGCCCGCTCCCGTGCAGCGCCTCCGCCAGTCGAGGGTGCTCGGCGCACCGTGCGTAGAAGTCGGACCGTACGGCGATGAGCACGCGCAGTCGGCTTCCCGGGTCGCGCGCGGCGAGCAGAAGGTCGAGGAAGCGGTCACGCTCGGCGCGTTCGCGGCAGAGGGTGAAGACCTCCTCGAACTGATCGACCACCACCCAGCACTCTGGATCGTCGGCCTTCGGCGCCAGCAGGTGTCCGTAGGTGGTGGCGGGCCGGGCTCCCGGAGTGAGGATCCGAAGCACCGCCTTACGCCCCTGCTGCGCGATCTTCTCCCGCAGCAGGGGAATCAGACCGGCCCGCAGCAGGGAGGACTTGCCGCTGCCGGAGGCCCCGAACACCACGGCGAACGCGGACCCGCGCCCCAGCTCGCTCAGCTCGTCGATCAGTCGGTTCCGGCCGAAGAACAGCTCACGGTCATCCGGCTCGAAGCGCGCGAGGCCACGGTAGGGCGGTGCGGCGTCGGCATCCTCCTGCCTCTTCTCCCCGGCCAGCGCCTCGGCCTCGGCCCACCGTGCCGCCCACGGAGCGGGGTCTTCCCCGCATGCATGGACGTACGCCTGGAGCACGGCCAACGACGGCAGTCGCTCGCCGCTCGCGGCTTTCGCCAGAGTCGTCACCGAGAAGCCGGCCTTCTTCGCCATGGTCCGGTACGACACGCCACCCGCCGAACGGCGCAGCTCCCGAAGATCGTGGGCGAGTCGCTGCACGGGACCGGCCGCCGGGTCGACCGGTCGTTCAGGACGCCCCATCGCGAAGCCTCTTTCACATACAAGAAGAAAAGCTGATCAGCAGCACAAGGTACTTTTCGTCTCCGTCGGGCGAGAACACTTTCCGACTGTGATGTCCGCCGGAGAAGTCGTTCGTACCAGCGGCTACCTGACAACCAGGAGAAACAGAACCATGGCCCCATCGGACGTCGTCACGACGGACCCCGTACGGAGCTCTGGTCGCCGAAAGCAAACGATCGGTGGGCTCGCGGCGGCAACAACCAGCGGCTCAGGCTTCCAGGGTCCCGGCGGCGATCTGGGGCTGCGGGAACCTGTTCGCGGTGGGCTGCAGCGCGCCGGCCTGGCTGCTGACCGGCGTAACGCCCCTGTGGAACCAGTTCCTCAACGGCGCCATCATCATCGTCGCCCTGACCATCTACCGCTTCGCCTCCGGCGAGAAGCAGGGTTTCACTGCGCGAGGCCGTCCGGGCCTTGACCGCCGTGCGCATCCCCGACCGTGCCGTGCCGCCACCACCATCGAGGAGTGTCGCCACGACATCGCCTTCCACCTGCGCAACCCAGCATGTACGCATCGTCCGCGGCCTGGCGGTCAGGCTCAATCCTTGAACCAGCCTCTGGCCTGGGCCGCGGGAAAACCGACGGCACAGCGCGGGAAACGATCTTCTCGCAGGTGTGCATACCCCCTGACCAGCGCATTCCGTCGGTTCCCCACCATGAGGTACCGACGAGACGGGTCTCTGCAGGTGACGGAAGTCACCGCAGGGGCCCATTTCTCATTCCGGCGTCCCTGTGGGGCATCACACAGACGGTCAGGGCAGACCACAACAGGTCCCGACGGGTGAGCTATCTCACGGGTGGGGCCTGTCTTCGTTTCTTCGGGCGGCGGTGATGGGTGCGGCGGCGGGGGTGCTCGCCGTTCTCGATCTTGTGGCGGTTCGCGAGGATCGGCTGGAGGCGGTGCATGGCCACGGTGTGGTCGGTGGCGTCCTGGCGAACGGCACTGGGCTTGGCGGTGTCGGCGGGGCACATCATCCGCTGGCTCGGTGTGGATCGCGCCGTCCGCAGCTGGTCAGCGCACTATCCCTTGATCACTCAAGTCGGTGAACCATTCCAGCGGACAGAAACATGATCGCGGCGCCGGAGTTCTTTTCGGTCGGAGAGATTTTCCGTCGGAAGGGGATTATTCGTGAAGGCGCTTTATCGATCCAGGTTTTTTATGGCCCTTGCCGCCGCGTGCGCTCTCGTCATGACGAGTTCCTCGGGGGCGCAGGCCGGCGCTGTCGGATCGACTCCTGTCCGAACCTTCCAGTACAGCGTTGGTGGCATGACGATGAAGGTTCCGACCGGTTGCATGTTCACACACGTCATCCGAGGCGGCGGGAAGAAGATCACTTATCAGAACGCCGGAGTCGACTGTGCATTCGTCGCCGCGCTCGGGACCGGCTTCTGCAACTGGCGGATCGACTTCACGTACGCGAATACCAACAACAAGACATACAGGACGTCCCGGGGGCGAACGCACCCCGAGTGCAAGATCGATCCGATGCGGAGCAACTCTCCCCAGACGCTGCCTCGTTATGGGAAGGCGTGTGCGCATCTGTACGTCAACGGGGTGCGCCGAGTGAGTCAGTGCCACCACATCACGAAGTGAGCGGTTCATGATTGATCAACAGCAGGGGCGAGACCAGCGATGGGAGGCGCGACGGCGGTCGGCTGGGATCGCCGCGTTCGTGGCAGGTCTCGTCGTGACCCTTGCCTTCTTCGCTTTCTTTCCTGGGCTTCCGCACGTCATCGACTGGGGGGCGATCATTGTCGCCGTCCTGACAGGAACACTCGCCCGATGGCTCTGCCAGTCCTGGATGGAAAAGAGGAGGGGAGAGAGCAAGTGAGTTCGGCACAGTGACGCGGGCTGCCGAAAGGCGCTCTCCTGCTGCTGAGTGCCGACGTCTTGCGAGTGCGGGACGCTCGGGGCCTTGACGCGCCCTGGCCTCTGTCGTGGGGAAGTCTGTGCCAACAGTGCGGGAAACACTCAACGTTTCGCACTCGTGGAGCCTGATCACTGCATTTCGTCGGTGTCTTACGGACGCCGTCGAAAAGGGCGGCATCGTTCTGATGCCGCCCTTTTTCGCATCCGCGGATGTGAGAGTTGTCTTGTGGCACTCGTGGGTTGCGTGCGCGTGAGGAAGCTCTCAGGTCTGGTTGGTCCGGGGGTCCCCCAGCGAACGGCCGGGGGTGAAGCGTTCGCGTGTGGCGGGGGCGTCGAGGAGGCGGGTCGGGTAGCCGGGGCCGGGGCGGGGCGTCGTGTCCTGGTGGTGCAGTGGCTCGCCGCAGGAGGAGCAGACGACCCGGGCCTCGGTGTCGTGGCCGCAGGGCGTGTGGTGCAGGACGACCGGGGCGCCCTCGTCGCCGGCCAGCCAGCGGTCGCCCCAGGCGTTGATCGCGGCGAGGACGCCGAAGAAGTCACGGCCCTTGTCCGTCAGCAGGTACGCGTGGCGGACCGGGTCGCTCTGGTAGGCCTGCCGTCGCAGCAGGCCCTCGGCCTCCAGGCGCCGCAGCCGGTCGGTGAGCGTGTTGCGGGCGATGCCGAGCGAGCCGATGAAGCCGTCGAAGCGGGATTCACCGTAGAAGACCTCACGCAGCACCAGCAGGCTCCAGGCGTCGCCCAGGATGCCGGCGGTGCGGGCGATGGAGCAGGGCCAGGTGTCGAACGAGGTCCGTTTCACGGCTGCCAGGTTATCGGTTTCATCATGAGATGGACCGGCCTCGGCGTCCCTGTGCCCCTCACTCCCGTACGCCCGCCAGTTCCGCCGGGCGGCGGCGCAGGGCGAGGGCGGCCGGGGCGAGTGCGGAGGTCACGGCGACGAGGGCGCAGAGGGCCGTCGTCGTGCCGAGGGCCTGCCAGGGGAGCTCGATCGCGGCCGGGGCCGACAGCAGGGCGAGGGCGCTCGCCATGCCGGCCAGGTTGACGGCGGCGACCAGGAGGCCGAGGAGGGCGCCGGCCGCCACGACCGTCAGGGCCTCGGCGCCGGTCAGCCGCAGGACCTGCCACCGGGTGGCGCCGGCCAGCCGCAGCACGGCCAGGTCGCGCATCCGGTCCGACGTCGCCATGACCATGGTGTTGGCCACGGAGATGCCCGTGTAGAGGAGGGCGATGCCGAGGACCAGCAGCAGGCCGAGGCGGGTGGTGCGGTTCGTCTCGGGGTGGGTGGCCCGGATCCAGGCGTCGCGGGTGAGGACCTGCCCCTTCCCGGTGCCGAGTGCCTGGTGCAGGGCGGTGGCGACGGTTTTCGGATCGGCGTCGGCGGTCAGGGCCACGTCGATCCGGTCGACCGTGGCGCCCGGGGCGTTGCGCGGTGTGACGTAGACGCCGTGGTCGCCGGTGCCGGTGGGCATCACCGCGGCGATCCGCAGGGTGCGCGGCGTTCCGTCGCCGAGCCATACCCGGACGCGGTCGCCCACGCGGTGCCGTTGCCACTCCTCGTTGACGATGATCGAGTCGTCGTCGAGGTCGCTCACCGCGCCGGCGGTCAGGGGCAGGCGGGTGGTGGCCGCGAGGGCGCCGGGGGCGGCGGCGCGGGCTTCGGAGCGGATGAGGGCCACGCCGTCCTCCAGGACGTGGACGGACGTGGAGGATGTCGGTGACATCTGCGTGCCCGGGACGGCGCGCAGTCTGCGCAAGGCGGCGTCGTCGAAGCCGGTGCCGGCCGGCGGGGTCAGGACGAAGGCGGCGGTGGTGCGCTCGCTCGTCTCGGTGGCCTGTGCCCGGTTCAGGGTGGCGGTGGCGCCGAGGAGTGAACCGGCGAGGGCGACGGTGACCAGGACGGGGGCCGCGAGGGCGGCGGTGCGGCGCATACCGGCGGCGGTGTTCTCACGGACCAGCAGGGCGCAGGGGCCCGGCAGCCACGTCAGCAGCCGGGTCAGGGGGCGCAGCAGGAGCGGGGAGAACAGGGCGGTCGCGGTGATCAGCAGCATGGGGCGGCTGATGTAGGTCTTGCGGTGCAGCAGGTCGGACGGGTCGTCGGCCAGGGACAGGCCCAGTGTCACCGCGGCCGTCAACAGCAGGGCCGTGCCGGACAGCAGGCGGCCCCGGGTGATGGTCCTGGTCTCCGCGGCGGCCTCGCGCAGCGCCTCGGTGGGGCCGGTGCGGCCGGCCCGCCAGGACGCCGCGGTCGCTCCGCACAGCGCGACGAGCAGGCCGGTCCAGAAGGCCGCGTGGTACGGCCAGGTGTGGTCGCCGATGGTGAACCAGGCCGGGGCGAGGTCGTTGCCGACGGTCCAGGCCGCGAGGCGGGGCGCTGCGTGGGAGCCGAGCGCGCACCCGGCTGCCGAGGCGAGGGTGCCGACGGCGAGGGCCTCGGTGAGGACGGTCCGGCGGATCTGGCCCGGGGTGGCCCCGGCGGTGCGCAGCAGGGCGAACTCCCGGCGCCGCTGGGCGACCGCGAAGGCGAAGGTCGACGCCACGACGAAGACCGACACGAAGGCGGTGACGCCGCCGGCGGTGCCGAACAGGGAGTTCATCGCCGTGAGCGCCTCGCCGTCCCGGCCGGGGTCGGCGTCGGCGAGGCGGCGCGCGGTCCCGGTGAGGACCTGGGCGCGGTCGCCCACCGCCTGCCGCACGGCCGCCGGATCGGCCTCGACAACCAACTGTGTGAGCGAGGGCGCGAGTTGGGCCGCACGAGCGTCGGTGAAGAACACGGCGTTCTCGAAGTCGCGCGAGGTGAGTGTGCCGACGACGCGTACCGGGCCCCGGTCGGTGTGCAGGCGCATGCCGGGGCGTGCCCAGTCGCCGGTGACGGCGACCTCGCCGGCGGTGCGGGGGGACCGCCCGGAGGCGAGGTCGTAGGGGGCGAACGCGGCGGTGGACCAGGGGTGGCCGACCAGGTCCGAGGGAGCGGCCGGAGCGTGGACGGCGAAGGACCTGTCCGCCACGACCCGGCCCAGTCTCCGCAACGCCGCGACGGTCGCGGCGGGTACCGGGCGCGGATGGGCGAGCCGGGACTCGCGGTCGCCCGTCGGGGCCGGTACGCGCAGGACGTCCTGGCTCTTGACGACCACCGGCGCCGCCGCGAAGCGCTCGGGGGCGCGCTGCGGGGCGGTGGCCGACGAGGCCAGGGCCAGGCCCGTCACGGTCAGCAGCGCCACGCCCAGCGACAGCGCGACGAAGCTGCCGGTGAAGGTGGCCCAGCGGGTGCGCAGGGTGCGCAGGGCGACGCTCAGCACGGCACGGCCTCCAGACGGGTCATGCGCGCGGCGACGGTGTCGGCGCTCGGAGCGGTCAACTCCCCGTGGACGCGCCCGTCGACGAGGAAGACCACGCGGTCGGCGTACGCGGCGGCCACCGGGTCGTGCGTGACCATGACGACCGTCTGGCCCTCGCGGTCGACCATGCCGCGCAGCAGCCCGAGCACCTCGTGGCCGGTCCGCGTGTCCAGGGCGCCCGTCGGTTCGTCGGCGAACAGCACGTCGGGGCGGGTGATCAACGCCCGGGCCAGGGCGACGCGTTGCTGTTGGCCGCCGGAGAGCCGGGACGGTCTGTGCCGGGCTCGTTCGGCGAGGCCGACCTGCTGGAGCGCCTGGCGCACCCGGGCCTTGGGGACGCGTCGGCCGGCCAGCCGCAGGGGCAGGGCGACGTTCTGCTCGGCGGTCAGTGAGGGCAGCAGGTTGAACGCCTGGAAGACGAACCCGACGCGCTCGCGGCGCAGCAGCGTCAGCCGGCGCTCGCTCAGCCCGGTCAGCTCGGTGCCGGCGAGGGTGACCGAGCCGGAGGTGGGCCGGTCCAGGCCGGCGGCGCACTGGAGCAGGGTCGACTTGCCGGAGCCGGAGGGGCCCATGACGGCGGTGAAGGTCCCGGCGGGGAATGCCAGGGAGACGCCGGCGAGTGCGGTCAGGGGTCCGTATGCCCTGGTGACGGAGTCCAGCCGGATGGCGTCGTGTGTCATGGGTTCCCCTGCTCGGTGTCGGTTGACCGGTGGCCTCAACAGAACCGCGCGGAGGGGTCTCGGCGCAGTGCGGCGGGGCCTAGACCTGGGGTAGGGCCAGGCATACCCCCGGGCCTCCGTCTGGGCCCATGGCCGGGGCCGTGGCGGGCTTCTACGGTGATCCCCATGCAGCCTCGGAACGTGTGGCAGGCCATGGGCCGCCCCGGCTACCTGATGTCCGCGTGGCCGTGGCGCTCGGCCGCGTACCTGCTCACCGGTGCGGTGACCGGCGTCGTCGTGCTCGTGGGGATCGTGGCCTCGGCGGTGGTCGGGGGTGTGTTCGCGCTCGTGCTGGTGGGGCTGCCGCTGCTCCTGTGCACGGCCCTGGCGGGCATCCCGGTCGCCGCGGTGGAACGGCACAGGCTGCGGCTGGTCGACCCGGGCCCGGCGCCCGGGCAGCACGGGACGCCCGGCGAGCCGGGCCTGCGGGCGTGGCTGACGACCCGGTTGCGGGAGCGGGCCACCTGGCGTGAGCTCGGTCATGCCGTGCTGTTCGCGGGGCTGTTGTGGCCGGTCGACGCCCTCGCGCTGTGCGTCGCCCTGCTCTGCCCGGTGGTCGTGGCGCTCACGCCGCTGCTGATGGCCACCGTGGGCGACGGGCAGGAGGCGAAGGTCCTCAAGGTGTGGACCGTGACCAGTTGGCCGGCCGCGTTCGGGTTCGCCGTTGTCGGACTGGTCCTGCTCGCCCCGGGCGCCTACCTGCTGGGCGTCGCCGCCGGTGCGCGGGCCGGGCTGGCACGGCTGCTGATCGCCCCGCGCGAGGCCGACCTGGGGGCCCGGGTGGTCGAACTGGCCCGGTCCCGGGTGCGGTTGGTGGACGCCTTCGAGGCGGAACGGCGACGGATCGAGCGGGATCTGCACGACGGGGCGCAGCAGCGGCTCGTCGCCCTGACGATGACGCTCGGCCTGGCCCGGCTGGACGCCCCGCCCGGACCGCTGGCCGACCAGCTCGCCAAGGCCCATGAGCAGGCGGGCACGGCCCTCGCGGAACTGCGCGAACTCATCCACGGCATCCATCCCAAGGTCCTCGCCGACTACGGCCTCGAAGCCGCCGTCGCCGACGCCGCCGACCGCTCGGCCGTGCCCGTGGACGTCGACCTGGAGCTGCCCGGGCGGCTCTCCCAGGCCGTGGAGGCCGCCGCGTACTTCGTGGTGTGCGAGGCGCTCGCCAACGTGGGCAGGCACAGCGGGGCGAGCCGGGCGGAGGTGAGCGGGGGGCACCGCGACGGCCGGCTGGTCCTGCAGGTCCGTGACGACGGCCGCGGTGGGGCGCGGGCCGGGGAGGGCAGCGGGCTGACCGGACTCGCCGACCGGGTGTCGGTGCTCGATGGCAGACTTTCCCTGTCCAGTCCGCCCGGCGGACCGACCCTGGTGCGTGTGGAGATCCCCTGTGGCCCTGCGAGTTGAGCGACCGCTGCGGGTGGTCCTGGCCGAGGACAGCGTGCTGCTGCGGGACGGGCTCGTCGGGCTGCTCGAACGCTGCGGACACGAGGTGCTCGCGGCCGTGGGCGACGCCGAGGCACTGATCGCGGCCGTCGGGGAGCACGCCCCCGACGTGGTGGTGACGGACGTGCGGATGCCGCCCGGCTTCCAGGACGAGGGCCTGCACGCGGCCGTACGGCTGCGCCAAGAGCGGCCCACGCTGCCCGTGCTGGTCCTCAGCCAGTACGTGCAGCGCCGGTACGCCGCCGAGTTGCTGGACTCCGGTGACGGCACGGGCGTGGGCTATCTGCTGAAGGACCGCGTCGGCCAGGTCGAGGAGTTCGTCGAGGCGCTCGGCGAGGTGGCCGACGGCGGCACGGTCGTCGACCCCGAGGTCGTACGGCAGCTGCTGCGCCGCCGCCGCGACCCGCTGGAGCGGCTCACCCCGCGTGAGCGGGAGGTGCTGGCGCTGATCGCGCAGGGCAGGTCCAACAGCGCGATCGCCCGCGAACTGGTCGTCTCCGAGGCGGCCGTCGGCAAGCACATCTCCGGCATCCTCACCAAGCTGGACCTGCCACCGGCGGACGAGACCCATCGCCGGGTGCTGGCCGTGCTGGCGTATTTGCGGTCGTAGGCACGGCTCCGGGCCGCGAGGTGCTCGGCGGCGATGTCACCGCCGCGTGGGCCCACCGCCCGGCGGAGCGGCCCGGCCGACCAAGACCCCCGGCTCGTCGGCGCGTTGTGGAAAAACCAGCGAGTTGGTTTCATTGCGTCGCCATCAGAGCCCTCCAGGGGAGCCAGGGGTGACCAAACAGGACCGGGCCGTCCGGACCCGTCTCGCGCTGATCCGGTCGGCGGCCGAGCAGTTCGAGGCACGGGGATACGTCCGGGCCAGCCTCGCGGAGATCAGCGCGGGAGCCGGCGTCAGCTCCGGGGCGCTGCACTTCCACTTCGCGAACAAGGCCGCCGTGGCCGAAGCCGTCGAGGACGCCGCCGCCCGCGGGCTGCGCCGGATCGCGGCCCGGGCCCGCGACGGTGACGGGTGCGCCCTGCAGCGTCTCGTGGACGTCACGCACCACGTCGCACGGCTGTTGTGCGCCGACGTCGTGGTGCGTGCGGGGCTGCGGCTCAACGCCGAGGCGGTCGCCGGGCGGGTGCGTGACCTGCGACGGGAGTGGCGGGAGTGCGTGCACGCGCTGCTGGCCGAGGCCGAGCGCAGGGGCGAACTCGCCGCCGGGATGCCGTCGCACCGCTCCTGCGCCGTCGTCCTCGCCGCCACGACCGGCATCGAGGTGCTGGCCCGGGAGGACTCCGGCTGGCTCGCCCGCCCCTCGCTGACGGACCTGTGGCACCTGCTCCTGCCGTGCGTGGCCGCACCGCACCTGGCCGGTGTGCTGGACCCGGCCGGGACCGAGCCGGATTCCGGCCGGGCAGCGGACGAGACCGGCGGGGCGTGGGAGGAGCCGGGCCGGGCGGGGCTCGCGCTGCGGTAGCGGGGCGTCGCCGGGCCCCCTGCCTGGTCGCCGCCCGTGTCTGATCGGCGCCCGGCCGGGGCTGCCTCTGGCCGACAGTGGGTGAAGTGGTGGCCAAAACAAACCGGATGCCAAGTTTTTTCGTCACGTGGATCGCACGATGGTTCCCCAGCCTCTGGACCGAGGAGCGATGAGTCATGGCACAGCAGGCCTGCCCCTTCCTGGCGATCGACCCGTCCGGCCAGGACCTGTACGGCGAGATATCCCGCATCCGGGCCCGGGGACCGGCCGTGGAGGTGGAACTCCCCGGCGGCGTACGGGCGTGGTGGATCAACGGCCTGGAGCTGAACAAGCGGCTCCTGGCCGGCCCCGAGACGAGCAAGGACGCCTTCCAGCACTGGCCGGCCTGGATCAACGGGGACATCTCCCGCACCTGGCCGCTCGCGATCTGGGTGTCGGTGCGCAACATGGTCACGGCCTACGGCAGCGACCACAGCCGGCTGCGCAAACCGATGGCCGCCGCCTTCACCAAGCGCCGCGTCGACGCGCTGCTGCCGCGCGTCCAGAAGATCGTCGACCGGGCGCTGGACGGCCTGGAGCGGATCCCCGAGGGCGAAGTCGTCGACCTGCGGGCGGCGTTCGCGGCGCCGATACCGCACGAGGTGGTGTGCGAGCTCTTCGGCGTACCGCCGGGTGAGGACGGTCCGCGGGCGTCCCTCTACCGCATCATCAACCGCTTCTTCGACACGGCGATCACCCTGGAGGACGCCCAGGCCAACGGAGTCGAGCTGTACGGCACGCTGACCGCGTTCCTCCGGTACAAGCGCGAGCACCCGGCCGACGACCTGACGACGGCCCTCATGGCCGCGCACGACGACGGCAGCCTCAGCGAACAGGAGTTGATGGACAACCTGATCCTGCTGCTCACCGCGGGCTTCGAGACGACCGTCAACCTCATCGACAACACCGTGCACAGCCTGCTCGCCCACCCCGATCAGCTCGCACTCGTCCGCTCCGGGCAGGTGACCTGGGAGGACGCCATCGAGGAGTCGCTGCGCTTCGAGGCGCCCGGCGCCATGTCGGGGCTGCGCTACGCCGTCGAGGACATCGAGATCGAGCCGGGTCTGACGATTCCGAAGGGCGATCCGGTCGTGGTCTCGTTCGCCGGTGCCGGACGCGACCCCGAGCGGCACGGCCCGGACGCCGATCGGTTCGACGTCACCCGGTCCACCAGCCGCGACCACGTCTCCTTCGGCCACGGCGTGCACCACTGCCTGGGCCGGCCCCTGGCCATGGCCGAGGCGACGGTGGCCCTGACGTCCCTGTTCGACCGGTTCCCGCGGCTGGCCCTGGCCGATCCGGCCCGGCCTCCGCGGCGGCTGCGGTCCATCATCTCCACGGGGCACCAGGAACTGCCCGTGCTGCTGCACGGCCGGCCCGGGAGCGCCGCACCCGACCCGGGCCCGCGTCCCGAGGAGGCGGAGGCGATCAGGAAGCTTTCCGGCCTTGAAGGAACGAGCGGTACCAGGGTGCCGCGCGACTGAATCCGGCCGTGAACCCCTCGCCGGGCGAGCAGTCGAGCCCCTTCCAGAAGGCGTCGTCCACGAACCAGTGGTCGACCGTGAGCATGCCGAGGTGATGGAGGGCGAGCGGCTTCCCGGCGGCCCGGTCCAAGGCGGTGGAGACGTCCACCGCCGCACCGCCGCCGGGCTCGTCCAGCACGGTCCGCACGGCCCCGACCAGCTCCGGGACGCTCACCGGCTCGGGATGGTTGACGTGGTGCACACCGCCGTCGTGCGCCGGGGACAGGGCCGCGGCCACCGCCGCACGCCCCAGGGTGTCGACGTCGATCATCGACAGGAGTGCCTCGCAGCCGGTGAGGGTCGTCGCCGACAACTCGCCCAGCAGCCACGCCACTCCGGGGACGACCCACTGGTCGCCCTCGCCGTACACGAGGTGCGGGCGCAGCACCAGGCCGCCCGCGTCGAGCACGTGCCGTTCGGCGGCGGCCCGGGTGCGGCTGGTGGCCGACGCGGGCGCGATCGGCACCTCCCCGGGGCGGACACCGCGGAAGGGGCCCCGGCCGTACACGGCGGCCGTGCTCACGTACACGATCCGGCGCACCCCGGCGCGCACGGCCTCCTCGACCAGGGCCCGCGTGCCCAGGTCGTTGACGGCCTCGACGGTCGCGGGGTCGCCGCCGATCCGCGCGGCGCAGTGCACCAGGACGTCGGCGCCCGCGCAGACGCCGCGCAGCGAGAGCGGGTCGCCGAGGTCGCCCCGGACGAACTCGCCGGGGCCGGCTCCCGGTGGCGTACGGCGTGACAAGTGCCGTACGCGGGTGCCGGGCTGCCGGCGCGCGACGGCGGCGACCCTGCTGCCGACGAAGCCGCTCGCGCCCGTGATCAGAAAGTCGACCGTCACGACAGGGACCGTACCCGGACCGGCTGCGCGCAGGTCAGCGTGGCGCTGAAGACGGACTCGCCGTCCTGCCGCCCCGAGACCCGTACGGTCGCCTCCCCCGGGTCCCGCGGGTTCTCGTCGAGCACCTCCGTCTCGATCCAGCACGGGGTGCGCAGTTCGGCGTACCGGGAGAAGGCCGCCGTCATCGAGCGGGGCAGGAAGGGCTGCCGGCCGGACGCGGCGGTCGCCGCCTGGCGGGCTGCCTCGAACAGGACCATGCCGGGCACGTGGTCGTTGGGCCGCGGGAAGAGCACCGGGTGGCCGGTGTCCACGCGCAGTCGCCAGACGCCGGGCCGGTCGGCGGGGGCGAGGACGACGTCCTCGGCGCGGGAGCGGCCGACGAGCGCCGGTGATACGCCCGGCAGCAGCGGCACCGGGGTGCCCAGTTCGGCCAACTGCTTCGCCCGCAGACGGCGGTAGGCGAGCGGCGAGGTGCAGCCGGTGCTGCCGGTGCCCCGGGCGACGAAGCGTCCCGCGCGGCGGAACTCCATCGTCGTCCGCATGCTGCTCAGACCGCGACCGCGACGGCGTATCTCGGAGCAGACGACGTCGACGTCGACCGGTTCGGCCGCGTCCGCCAGCAGGAGCGCGGACGGGTCGGTGTGGACCGTCAGGTCCCACATGACGAAGTGGGTGTCGGCGGGGGCGCCGAACTCGGCGTGCGCGAGCACCATCGAGGCCTGCCGCAACGTTTCGCCCACGACCATCGGGTCCTGGTGGCGGTCGTCCACGGGGCCGAAGAAGGCGTGGTCGGCCGGCCAGTGAGCGGTGAAACGGAAGCGGGTTTCGGAGATTCGGCGCCACCGGGTGGGGAAGACGTCTGCGTCGGTGGTGCGGTGGGCGAGTTCCTTGGTGACCGGGACGGTCTCGGGGACTCCGGGAGCGTCGGGGGGTTCTGTGCGGTCGGTGGCCGCGGCGTGTGGCGCGTTCTCGACGGCCGCGGTGGTTCTGTTTGCCGGACGGCCCTCCTGTCCGGTCTGATCGTCCACGGGTGCGCTTAAAGGTTCTGACTGCGGCATGAGAACCCCCAGGATCGGCTGCCTGGCTGAGATCGGCGACTGACTAAGATACGGACGAGCCGGTTTTTTTCAAAGGGTGGGCCAAACCGCCGGGACTGGCTCTCGCGCCCCCGCTGCACAGCGATTTCACAGGAATCGACGGAGATCTGGAGGCACCCGATGGCGCGACAGGAGCGCGCGATCCGCACCCGGCGGACCATCCTCGAAGCGGCCGCGGCCGTCTTCGACGAACGCGGCTACACCTCGGCCACCATCGGGGAGATCCTGGACCGGGCGGGCGTCACCAAGGGCGCGCTGTACTTCCACTTCGGTTCCAAGGAGGAGCTGGCGCTGGGGGTGTTCGAGGAGCAGCTCGCGATCGCGCTCCCGCCGCAGTCCAGCAAGCTCCAGGAACTCGTCGACTCCGGTCTGGTGCTCGCCCGCCGGCTGCGGTCCGAACCGCTGGTTCGCGCCAGCGTGGGGCTCGCCCTCGACCAGGGGGCGATGGACCTCGACCGCACTCCGGCCTTCCGGATGTGGATCGACCAGAACGTGCAGATGCTGGCCGAGGCGAAGGCGCAGGGCGAACTGCTGCCGCATGTCGACGTGGCGGAGACGGCGGAGCTGCTGGTCGGCAGCTTCTCGGGGGTGCAGCTGCTGTCGCAGCTGCGCTGCCAGCGGCAGGATCTGGAGCGCCGCATCGTCGTGATGTTCGAACACTTCCTGCCGAGTATCGCCGTCCCCGCGGTGCTGGCCCGGCTCGACATCTCGACGGAGCGGGCCGAGCGGGTGCTGGCGCAGGGGCAGGTGGAGGTGCCCGTGCAGGGGCGGGTACAGGTGCAGGTTCAGGAGCAGGCTGTACCGACGCAGGTCTCCACGGGGGCATAGCGGTGTGCTCTGCACGGGTTGTCCACAGCTGTGGAGTTGTCCACAGGGTCTGACGCATTTCGGCCGCCGGCTGTACGGTCGCACGAGTTGATGTTCGTGCGTGTACGGGGGAGGCGGTCGGTGTGACCAGGGACGGTGCCGGAGCCGAAGGCGGAGCGGCGCAGGGGGCGACCCGTCGGCTGCCGCGGGTGCGCGGTTTCGCCGAGTGGCCCGTCGAGGGCTCGCCCAAGGACGAGGGCAAGGCCTTGCGCCGGGGCATCCCGCGCAGCGCGCACGCCACGCTCGATCCGGACCCCTCCCGGCCCGACGCGGTGAGCGCGGTCGAGGAGTCGAACCGAGGCCGGCTCCCCGAGCTGACGCCGATCCGGGTCGGCCGCATGGCCGCCACCCCGTTCGCGTTCCTGCGCGGCGCAGCGGGCCTCATGGCCCACGACCTGGCGCGCACCCCCACGACCCGGATCCGGGCCCAGATCTGCGGCGACGCCCACGCGGCCAACTTCGGCCTGTACGGCGACGCGCGCGGCGGCCTGGTCATCGATCTGAACGACTTCGACGAGACGGTGCCCGGCCCCTGGGAGTGGGACGTGAAGCGCCTCGCGGCGTCCCTGGTGCTCGCGGGCCGGGAGGCCGGAGCGGACGAGGACAGGTGCCGCAAGGCGGCCTGTGACGCGGTGGGCGCCTACCGCCGCACCATGCGCCTGCTGGCCAGGCTCCCGGTACTGGACGCGTGGAACGCCATCGCGGACGAGGAACTCGTCTCCCACACGGACGCCCATGACCTGATCGGCACGCTGGAGCGGGTCTCCGAGAAGGCCCGCCACAACACCAGCGGCCGCTTCGCGGCCAAGTCGACGGAGGCCACGCAGGACGGCGGGCGCCGCTTCGTCGACGCCCCGCCGGTGCTGCGGCGCGTCCCGGACGAGGAGGCCGCGGCGGTGGCGGCGTCCCTGGAGGAGTACGTCGGCACACTGCCGGAGGACCGCCTGCCGCTCCTCGCCCGGCACGCGGTGCACGACGTGGCGTTCCGCGTCGTCGGCACCGGCAGTGTCGGCGCCCGGTCCTACGTGGTGCTGCTCCTGGACCACCGGGGCGAGCCGCTGGTGCTCCAGGTGAAGGAGGCGCGGGCATCGGCGCTGGTGCCGCATCTGGTGACGGCCGGTTTCGACGCGCCGGCGGCAGGCCACGAGGGCCGGCGGGTCGTGCTGGGGCAGAAGCGGATGCAGGTCGTCAGCGACATCCTGCTGGGCTGGACGACGGTCGACGGGCGCCCCTTCCAGGTCCGCCAGTTCCGCAACCGCAAGGGCAGCGTCGATCCGGCCGCCCTGGCCGCCGACCAGATAGACGACTACGGCCGGATGACCGGCGCCCTCCTGGCCCGCGCCCACGCCCACAGCGCCGACCCGCGCCTCATCGCCGGCTACTGCGGCAAGAGCGAGGAGCTGGACGAGGCGATCGCCGCGTTCGCCGTCGCCTATGCGGACCGTACGGAGGCGGACCACGCCGGCCTGGTGGCGGCGGTGCGGGCGGGGAAGGTTGCCGCTGAGATGGGGGTGTGACCTCTGAGGAGCCTCGAGCGGGTGACGGTCCGCAGCGCAGGAGCGGTCGGGCCGTGGCCTACGCTGGTCGGGTGACGACCCCGGAAGCTGAGCAGGGTGGTGGCGGCGCCGGTGAGCAACGGGTGACGCCCGAAGGTGACGCGGCGCGTGCCCAGGGCGGCGAGCCTCGCCCCGAGGACGGCGCGGCGCAGAGCGAAGGCGAGGCGGCGCGGCCCGAGGCGCGGCTGGAGCGGGCCGTGCGGGCCGCCGAGCAGGCGCTGATCGAGTACGAGATCGCGGTGGAGACCTTCCGCGTCGAGATCGAGAACTTCTCCCGGCTGCACGAACAGAAGCTCGGTCCGCTGTACGCCCGGCTGGAGGAACTGGACGCCCGGATCCTCGAGGCCAGAGCCGCCCGCAGCGGCGACGCGGAGGACCGGCGCCGGGCGGAGGAGGCCCGGGCCCGGCTCGCGCCCATCCCCGGCGTCGAGGAGCTGCTGAACGGCTGGATGGACGACAGCGGCCTCTTCCCGGAGGCCGTGGCAATGCTCACGGACCAGGCGGTCCGGCCCCCGCAGCGGGTCCGCCCCAGCGAGGAGGCCCGCAAGCTCTACCGCGAGCTGGCCCGCAAGGCCCACCCGGACCTGGCGCAGGAGGAGAAGGAACGCGAGCGGCGCGAGGAGTTCATCACCCGGGTGAACGCCGCCTACGCCCGGGGCGACGAGGCGGAGCTGCGCGAGCTCGCCGCGGAGTGGGCCAAGGGGCCCGAGCTGAAACGGGGCCCGAGCCGCGCAGAGGAGCTCTACGCTCGCCTCGAATGGCTCGCCCAGCGCAAGGAGCTGCTCGCCCTGCTCGCCAAGGAGCTGGAGGAGAGCGCCATAGGCCACATGCTCCAGCTGGCCCCGGACGACCCGGACGGCCTCCTGGACGAGATCGGGCAGCAGCTGCTCACCCAGGTCACCGAGCGGGAGCGGGAGCTGGCCGCGTTGCTCGCCGAGGGCTGAGCCGGACTCCGGTCGGGCCGCCCCCCCGTCGGGCCGCACTGCGGTCGGGCCGGGCGCCGGTTCGGGTAGCGTCGGAGGCATGAGTTTTGGAGCTGGTGTGCCCACGGTCGAGGTCGCGGACCTCAAGGACGGCGACTTCCTGCTGGACGTCCGGGAGGACGACGAGTGGAAGGCCGGTCACGCCGAAGGGGCGCTGCACATCCCCATCAGCGAGTTCGTCGCCCGCTACGGCGAGCTGACCGAGGCCGCCCCGCAGGACGGCCGGGTCCATGTCATCTGCCGCTCCGGCGGGCGTTCCGCCCAGGTCACGATGTACCTGGCCCAGCAGGGCGTCGACGCCGTGAACGTCGACGGCGGCATGCAGGTGTGGGAGGCGGCGGGCCGTCCGGTGGTGACGGACGACGGGCAGCCCGGGTTCGTCCTGTAGCGCCCGCCTCGTCCTCCGGTGCCCGGTCGCTGGTGGGTTCAGGCCAGAGGGTGGGCCGCCAGCAGGTCGCCGAGTGCCTCCTCGTGCGCCGCCGCCGGGCCGAGCGACAGCTCCAGGTGCTTGGCCCAGGCGTGGTACCGGTGCAGGGGGTAGTCGACGTCGGCGCCGAATCCGCCGTGCAGATGCTGCGCGGTCTGCACGACCCGGCGGACGCCCTCCGCCGCCCAGATCTTGGCGACGGCGACGTCACCGGCGACGGGCAGCGCCCCCGGGGCCCCCGAGGAGATCCGCCACGCCGCCTGCCACAACGTGGCCTCCATCGCGCGCAGGTCGATGTAGCGGTCGGCGGCCTGCACGGCGACCGCCTGGAACGTCGCGATCGGGAAGCCGAACTGCTCCCGCTCGCTCGTGTACTGCGCTGTCATCCGCAGCACACGCTCCCCGAGCCCGAGCGCCAGCGCACACGTCCCGGTGGTCAGCAGATCCCGCAGCCACTCCCAAGCCCCGTCCGCGTCGATCACGTCCCGGGCGGCGAGCCGCGCCGACTCCAGCCGCAGCTCACCGAGCCGCTCACCGCTCGTCGAGAACTGCTCGGCGAGGACGGCCCCCTCCTGGTCACGGGGCACCAGGGCGAGCACGGTCCGGCCCGTTTCCGTGTGCGCGGGGACGACCGTGACGTCCGCGTCGTACGCCCACGGCACCGCCGTCTGCACTCCGTCCAGCACCCATACCCCGCCGTCCCGCCGTGCGGTGACGGCCGGCTCGGCCGGGTCGTGGCCGGTGCGGCCGTGCGCGGCGACGGTCAGCACGAGCTCGCCCCGGCCCGCCCGGGCCGGCAGGGCGGCCTTGGCCTCCTCGCTGCCGTAGGCCTGGACCGCGGCGGCCGCCGCGCTGTTCTCCAGCAGTGGCACCCTGGCCAGGACGCGCGCCGACTCCCGCAGCACCAGGCACAGGGCGATCGCGTCCAGGCCGGCCCCGCCGTGGCGCGCGTCCAGCAGCAGGCTCAGCAGATCGGCATCGGCGAGCCTGGCCCACAGGGCGCGGTCGAAGGTGTCGGCGACTGCGCCCGTGGTGAGGGCGGGGCTGGGCACGGTGTCCGGCGCGACCCCGGCGAACACGCCCTTCGCCGCCTCGGCCGCCGCCTGCTGCTCCTCGGTGAAGGTGAAGTCCACGGTGCCTGTCCTTCCGGCCGGTCCCTCGAGCTGACGGATGAGCTGACTGGAGCTGACGGAGCAGCAAGGTAGAACAGGTTCTAGAAGAAGGGAATGGGTGTGCGGGAGGGAGCCGTAGGGTGTCACTCCTGCGGGCGACCTGGCCGGCCGCCCTGTGGATAACCTGCGGGGGACCCCTGTGGACCAGAGGGATCACCGCTCGTCGGCCGACGCGGGCGCCGTACGGTCGGCTTCCGGTCGGCCCCCGGCCGACTTGGGGTCGCGTTCCGTGGTGTGGTGACGGCCACGGCCGGAACCGGCGCAAGAGGCTGTGCCCGGGTGAGTGGCCTGAGTACGGTGCCCGTGCCGACGTCGCGCAGCGGTGCGCGGGCGGTGCGACGCCCTCGTGACCGAGCGGGCGACAACGACGGACCGGGATCGTGGACGGGGCTGAATGGACGCGTACGACGGAGGCTCGAACGCCCGGCACGGGCCGGACGGGCCGGAGGGGCCGGCCGGGCCGAGCGCGCCGGGTGTTCCCGCCGAGTCGGGCGCGCCGGCGGCTTCGGGCACGCCGGCCGATGCGGGTGCGCCCACCCCGTTCGTCGGGCCTGCCGAGGAGTTGCACCCGCCCGCCGAGCCGGATCCGGCCACCGAGCCGCACCCGCCCGCCGAGCCGGACCCGGCCGCCCGACCCCGTGCGGGTATCGCCGCGCTCTCCCTCCGCTACCAGATCGGCGTCGCCTTGGCGCTCGCGGTCGTCGCGGTCGTGGCCTGTGCGCACCTCGGGATGACGTTCCTGCACGTCGCACCGCCGAACACCGTCACCCGGGAGCACGGCAAGGCCGTGGACGACTGGATCTACCCGGAGTTCGAGCAGAACTGGAAGCTCTTCGCGCCGAACCCGCTCCAGCAGAACATCTCGATCCAGGTCCGCGCCGAGATCCGGGACGGGGAGGGCGGGACGCTGACCACCGGCTGGTACGACCTGTCCGCGGAGGACGGCCGGGCCATCGACGGCAACCTGCTGCCCAGCCACACCCAGCAGAACGAGCTGCGCCGGGCCTGGGACTTCTTCCTCGCGACACACGACGGCGAGAACCGCCCGGTGGGCCTGCGCGGCTCGCTCTCCGAGTCGTATCTGCGCCGGATCGTGGTGCTGCGCCTCGACCGTGACGACGCCGTGCGGGCCGCCACCGGGGGCGGTGGCGTCATCGAGCGCGTCCAGGTCCGCTCCCGCACCAGCAACGTGCCCCCGCCGGAGTGGAGCCGGGAGAAGGTGTCCACGACGCCGGCCTACCGGGAGCTGCCGTGGTGGCCGGTGCCGGCGGACGAGGCCGGGGGTGGCGTGCGGTGAACCGCTTCTCCCTGGCCGTCTCGCGCGGTATCGCCCGGGTCACCGAGGCCGCCCTCGGCCCGTACCAGACCGCCGTGATACGCATCGGCTTCAGCGCGACCTGGCTGCTCTTCCTGCTGCGCGAGTTCCCCCACCGCCACGAGCTCTACGGCCCCGACGGGCCCTGGAGCTGGGGTCTCGCCGAGCAGCTGATCGGGACCAACAAGGCCTTCACCGCTCTCATGTGGTCGGACGGCGGGATCTGGTTCGAGACCGTCTACCTGCTCGCGGTCCTCGCCAGTGCCCTGCTGATGCTGGGCTGGCGCACCCGCACGATGTCGGTGCTGTTCATGGTCGGCGTGCTGTCGCTCCAGAACCGCAGCGTCTTCATGGGCGACGGCGGCGACAACGTGCTGCACCTGATGTCGGTCTATCTGGTGTTCACGCGCTGCGCCCAGGTGTGGTCGCTGGACGCCCGGCGGGCCGCGCGGGCCCGGGCGGCACACGCGCGGGGCGAGCGGGTCACGGACCGGACCGGCCCTGCCCTGTGGGGAGTGCTCGGGTTCCTGCTGATCGGGGCGACCCTGTCCGGCCGGATGGAGGGCGAGCTGCTGATACCGGCGCTGCTGTGGACCGTGTGGGCGGCGCAGGCCCTGTGGTGGCTGACCGGGCGCCGCGCGAAGGCCGGTGAGCCGCGGATCATGCTCGACGTCGTCGCGAACGTCGTGCACAACGGCGCCCTGTTCGTGATCATGGCCGAGGCGTGCCTGATCTACGCGACGGCCGGCTGGTACAAGATCCAGGGCTCCCGCTGGCAGGACGGCACCGCCGTCTACTACCCGCTCCACCTGGAGTACTTCTCGCCCTGGCCCGGGCTCGCCGACCTGCTGACCGCCAGCGGCACGATGGTGATGCTCGTGACCTACGGGACGGTCCTCGTGCAGGTCGCCTTCCCGTTCACGCTGTTCAACCGGCGGGTGAAGAACGTCCTGCTGGCGCTCATGATCACCGAGCACGCCGTGATCGCCGTCGTCCTCGGACTGCCGTTCTTCTCGCTGGCGATGATCGCGGCGGACGCGGTGTTCCTGCCGACGGGCTTCCTGCGCCGCCTGGGCGGCCGGGCGGCACGCGCGCGTGACCGGCTGCTGCGGCGCGGCGGGCCCGCCCGGTTCCCCGAGCAGCACACGCACGACCGCCCGGAGGCCGCGCACGTAGGCTTCGGGACATGACCGACCCCGTCACCGTCTGGCGCCGGCTCGCCGGCAGCACCGTCCTGCTCGACGGCTTCCACGCCCTCAAGCACGCCGTGCGGTTCGGTGCCGAGGTGCCGGTCGCGGTCGCCGCCGACCGGGCGGCCACGCTCGCCCTCGCCGACGAGCTGGCCCCTGACGTACGGGACGCGCTGGCCGGGCTGCTGACGGAGGTGCCGCACGAGACGTACGCGTCGTTCGTCCCGCGCCCGCACCCCACCGCCGTGGCCGCCCTGGCCGTACGGCCCTCCCGCGAGTCCAACCTCCGGAAGCTGGCGTACACGCCCCGCACGGCCCCCGTCGTCGTCCTCGACAACCCGCGCAACCTGGGCAACGCGGGCGCGGTGATCCGCCTGGCCGCCGGCTTCGGGGCGACGGGCGTGGTGACGACG
The DNA here is from genome assembly GCF_040613735.1 of Streptomyces sp. NPDC006235. NCBI lineage: Bacteria > Bacillati > Actinomycetota > Actinomycetes > Kitasatosporales > Streptomycetaceae > Streptomyces > Streptomyces sp. NPDC006235. The sequence goes on along the minus strand of NZ_JBEXSR010000028.1, from coordinate 88,967 downwards.
GGGACGGTCGACCCCTGGCACCCCACGGTCGTACGCGGCGGGGCCGGGCTGCACTTCGCGACGGCGGTGGAGCGGCTGGAGGTGTCCACCCTGCCGCCCGGCCCGCTGTTCGCACTCGACCCCGAGGGCGACGACATCCGGGGCGTGAAGCTCCCGGACGACGCCGTCCTCGCCTTCGGCTCCGAACGCACGGGCCTGTCACCGGAACTACGCGCGCGTGCCGACCAGTTGCTGTCCCTGCCGATGCGCCCCCAGGTCAGCAGCTACAACCTGGCGACGAGCGTGGCCATGACCCTGTACCACTGGAGCTGCAACGTGCCTTAGGGGCGCGGGGAACTGCGCGACAAACCACGACGCGCCGGCAGCCGCGCGATCACCGCACCCCCGAGCTCCTAGGCTGCTTCCCGCCGCACCTCGACCACCCGGAACCGGTTGGCCACGAACGCCCCGTCACACAGCGCCGCACTCGCCGCCGGGTTCCCGCCCGACCCGTGGAAGTCGGAGAACGCGGCCGTCTGATTCACATACACCCCACCCGTGAGATTCAGCGACAACTGCGCCGCCTCCTCCAGGCACACCTCCCGCACGGCCTCCTCGACCTCCGGGTCGGTCGTGTACGCCCCGACGGTCATCGCGCCCTTCTCCCGGACGGTCCGCCGCAGCAGCTCCGCCGCGTCCGCCGCCGAGTCGACCGCCACGGCGAAGGAGACCGGCCCGAAGCACTCGCTCATGTACGCGGCCTCCGCGTCCGGCTTGGCCCCGTCCAGCTTCACGATCACCGGCGTACGGACGACCGCGCCGGGGAAGTCCGGGTTGGCGATTTCCCGGGAGGCCAGCGCGACTTCGCCCAGCCCCGCCGCGGCCTCCAGCCGGGCCTTCACGTCCGGGTTGACGATCGCGCCCAGCAGCGCGTTCGCCCGGGCGTCGTCGCCCAGCAGTCCGTCGACCGCCCTGGCGAGATCCGCGACCACCTCGTCGTACGACTTGGGCCCCTGGTCCGTGGAGATGCCCTCGCGTGGGACGAGCAGGTTCTGCGGGGTCGTGCACATCTGGCCGCTGTAGAGGGACAGCGAGAACGCCAGGTTGGAGAGCATGCCCTTGTAGTCGGACGTGGAGTGGACGACGACCGTGTTGACGCCGGCCTTCTCCGTGTAGACCTGGGCCTGGCGGGCGTTGGCTTCCAGCCAGTCGCCGAACGTCGTCGAGCCCGTGTAGTCGATGATCCGGATCTCGGGGCGCAGCGCGAGCGTCTTGGCGATGCCCTCGCCGGGGCGCTCGGCGGCCAGCGCGACCAGGTTCGGGTCGAAACCGGCCTCGGCGAGCACCTCGCGCGCGACCTGCACCGTGAGCGCGAGCGGCAGCACCGCGCGCGGGTGGGGCTTGACCAGGACCGCGTTGCCGGTGGCGAGGGAGGCGAACAGGCCCGGGTAGCCGTTCCACGTCGGGAAGGTGTTGCAGCCGATCACCAGGCCGATGCCGCGCGGGACCGGCGTGAACTGCTTGGTCATGGCCAGCGGGTCGCGCTTGCCCTGCGGCTTGGTCCACTCGGCGTTGTCGGGCGTGCGCACCTGTTCCACGTACGCGTACGCCACCGCCTCCAGGCCGCGGTCCTGCGCGTGCGGCCCGCCCGCCTGGAACGCCATCATGAACGCCTGGCCCGAGGTGTGCATGACCGCGTGCGCGAACTCGTGCGTCCGGTCGTTGATCCGCTTGAGGATCTCTAGGCAGACCACCGCGCGCTGCTCCGCGCCCGCGTCCCGCCAGGCCCGCTGCCCGGCCTTCATGGCGGGCAGCAGCACGTCGAGGTCCGCGTGCGGGTACGTCACGCCCAGGTCGATGCCGTACGGGGAGGTCTCACCGCCCACCCAGTCGTCCGTGCCCGGCTGGCCGAGGTCGAGGCGGGTGCCGAGCAGGGCGTCGAAGGCGGCCTTGCCCGCGGCCGCGTCCAGGCTGCCGTTCTCCCCGTAGGCCTTGGGGTGCTCGGGGTGGGGGGACCAGTACGCGCGCGTGCGGATCGCTTCCAGCGCCTGGTCGAGGGTGGACCGGTGCCGGGCGATCAGCTCGTGCGCCGAGAGTGCGGCGGTCATGGGTGACCAACTCCTCGTCTCAAGAACTCCTCGTCGAGTTCATGACCTGGGCAGAAACCTGGGCAGGAACACTCGGACAGAGCTAGAGTAACCGAACGATCGGTCGGTTCAAGGGGGTCCGCCGCATCTGTGGAAAACCCCGTGCGGGAGGATCGCGCACATGACAGCACTCGACCTCAGCAGCCCCGTGGCCGTCGTCGGCACCGGCACCATGGGCCAGGGAATCGCCCAGGTCGCGCTGGTCGCGGGCCATCCCGTACGGCTGTACGACGCCCTTCCCGGGCGGGCGGGCGAGGCGGCCGACGCGATCGGGGCCCGCCTCGACCGGCTCGTGGAGAAGGACCGGCTCACCGGCGCCGACCGGGACGCCGCCCGCGCCCGGCTGCTGCCCGCCGAGAGCCTCTCCGAGCTGGCGGACTGCGCCCTCGTCGTCGAGGCGGTCCTGGAGCGCCTCGACGTCAAACAGGAGCTGTTCCGCGAGCTGGAGGACATCGTCGACGACGACTGCCTGCTCGCCACCAACACCTCGTCCCTGTCCGTCACCGCCGTCGCCGGCGCCCTGCGTGTCCCCGGCCGCTGCGTCGGCCTGCACTTCTTCAACCCGGCGCCGCTGCTGCCGCTGGTCGAGGTCGTCTCCGGGTTCGCCACCGACGTCACGTACGCCACGCGCGCGTACGAGACCGCCCGCGCCTGGGGCAAGACGCCGGTCGCCTGCGCGGACACCCCCGGCTTCATCGTCAACCGCATCGCCCGGCCCTTCTACGCCGAGGCCTTCGCCGTGTACGAGGCGCAGGGCGCCGACCCGGCCACCATCGACGCCGTGCTGCGCGAGTCGGGCGGCTTCAAGATGGGCGCGTTCGAGCTCACCGACCTGATCGGCCAGGACGTCAACGAGGCCGTCACGCGGTCGGTCTGGGAGTCCTTCTTCCAGGACGTGCGCTTCACGCCGTCCCTCGCCCAGCGGCGCCTGGTCGAGTCCGGCCGGCTGGGCCGCAAGACCGGCCACGGCTGGTACGACCACCGGGACGGCGCCGAGCGCCCGGAGCCCGACACGGCGGAGCAGCGGCAGCCGCCCGCGTACGTCGTCGCCGAGGGCGACCTGGGCCCGGCCGGTGACCTGCTCGCGCTGATCCGTGAGGCGGGCATCCCGGTCCGCGACGAGGAGGACGACAACGGCACCCGCCTGGTGCTGCCGAGCGGCGGCCAGCTCGCCCTCGCCGACGGGCAGACCTCCGTGGAGTTCCGGGACGTCGTCTACTTCGACCTCGCCCTGGACTACCGCAAGGCCACCCGGATCGCCCTGTCCGCCTCCCAGGACACCGCGCCGCAGACCCTCGCCGAGGCCGTCGGCCTGTTCCAGGCGCTCGGCAAGAAGGTCACCGTCATCGGTGACGTCCCCGGCATGATCGTCGCCCGCACGGTCGCGCGGATCATCGACCTGGCGCACGACGCCGTCGCCAAGGGCGTGGCCACCGAGGAGGACGTCGACACGGCGATGCGCCTCGGCGTCAACTACCCCCTGGGCCCCTTCGAGTGGAGCCGCCGGCTCGGCCGCTCCTGGGCCTACGCCCTCCTGGACGACCTGCACCTGCGCGACCCCTCGGGGCGCTACGCGCCGTCCCTCGCGCTGTACCGCCACGCCCACGCCTCCGACAAGCGGGAGGGCACCGCCTCATGACCACCGCCAAACGCGACACCTACACGCCGGACACCCTGCTGTCCGTCGCCGTCCGGGTGTTCAACGAGCGCGGCTACGACGGCACCTCCATGGAGCACCTCTCCAAGGCGGCCGGCATCTCCAAGTCGTCGATCTACCACCACGTCGCCGGCAAGGAGGAGCTGCTGCGCCGCGCCGTGAGCCGCGCCCTGGACGGCCTCTTCGGGATCCTCGACGAGGAGCACGCGCGCGTGGGGCGCGCCGCCGAGCGCCTGGAGTACGTGGTGCGGCGCATGGTCGAGGTGCTCATAGCCGAACTGCCCTATGTGACCCTCCTGCTGCGCGTGCGCGGCAACACGGACACCGAGCGGTGGGCCCTGGACCGCCGCCGCGACTTCGACCACCGGGTGGCCGACCTGCTCAAGGCCGCAGCCGCGGACGGGGACGTACGCGATGACATAGAGGTCCGTCTGGTGACCCGGCTGGTCTTCGGCATGATCAACTCGATCGTCGAGTGGTACAAGCCGGGCGGGCGGGGCATGAACGAGCGCGAGGTGGCCGACGCGGTGGTGCATCTGGCGTTCGGCGGGCTCCGCAAGAGCGCCTGAACTCAGCCCTGCGGCTCCAGGTCCTCCTCCTCGAACACCAGCAGCGTGCGCGTGCTGAGCACCTGCGGGATCGCCTGGAGCCTTGTCAGCACCAGCTCGCGCAGCGCCCGGTTGTCGGACACGTGCACCAGCAGCAGCACGTCGAAATCACCGCCCACCAGGGCGATGTGCGAGGCGCCGGGCAGTTGTCTGAGCTCCTCGCGCACCGTGCGCCAGGAGTTCTGCACGATCTTCAGGGTGATGTAGGCGGAGGTCCCCTGACCCGCCCGTTCATGGTTGACCCGGGCGCCGAAGCCGCGGATGACGCCGTCCTCGACGAGCCGGTTGATGCGCGCGTAGGCGTTGGCGCGCGAGACGTGGACCCGCTCGGCGACCGACCGTATCGAGGCGCGGCCGTCCGCCTGGAGCATGCGCAGGATGTCCTGGTCGATGGCGTCGAGCGGGCGCGGCGGTGGCGGCAGGCTGCTGTCGTCCTGGCTTTCGGCCATTTGTTCAGATGCCACCTGCGCCCGCCTCCCTAGCATGGACGTCCTGCGTCCATCTCAGGCTGTGGAGAACCGTTTGTCCACAGCCTGAGGCCACCCGTAGCCAAATTGTGCCGACGACCGAACAATCGGTAGGTGAGGCGCATCACAGCCGACGCGCCTGCACGAAGCCGCTCCCACGAGGAGGTGCCGTCATGACGGTCATGGAGCAGCGGGGCGCGTACCGGCCGACCCCGCCGCCCGCCTGGCAGCCCCGCACGGACCCCGCGCCGCTGCTGCCCGACGCCGAGCCGTACCGCGTCCTCGGCACCGACGCGGCCGCGAAGGCCGACCCCGAGCTGCTGCGCACGCTGTACGCGCAGCTGGTCCGCGGTCGCCGCTACAACGCCCAGGCCACCGCGCTCACCAAGCAGGGCCGCCTCGCCGTCTACCCCTCCACCACCGGCCAGGAGGCCTGCGAGATCGCCGCCGCGCTCGTGCTGGAGGAGCGGGACTGGCTCTTCCCCAGCTACCGCGACACGCTCGCCGTCGTGGCCCGCGGCGTGGACCCCGTCGAGGCGCTCACGCTGCTGCGCGGCGACTGGCACACCGGCTACGACCCCTACGAGCACCGGGTCGCCCCCCTGTCCACCCCGCTCGCCACCCAGCTGCCGCACGCCGTGGGCCTCGCGCACGCCGCCCGTCTCAAGGGCGACGACGTCGTCGCGCTGGCCATGGTCGGTGACGGCGGCACCAGCGAGGGCGACTTCCACGAGGCGCTGAACTTCGCCGCCGTCTGGCAGGCCCCGGTCGTCTTCCTGGTGCAGAACAACGGCTTCGCGATCTCCGTCCCGCTCGCCAAGCAGACCGCGGCCCCGTCGCTGGCCCACAAGGCCGTCGGCTACGGCATGCCCGGCCGCCTGGTCGACGGCAACGACGCCGCGGCCGTCCACGAGGTGCTCTCCGACGCCGTACGCCACGCGCGCGCGGGCGGCGGCCCCACCCTCGTCGAGGCGATCACCTACCGGGTCGACGCCCACACCAACGCCGACGACGCGACCCGCTACCGCGGCGACGCCGAGGTCGAGACCTGGCGCGAGCACGACCCGATCCAGCTGCTGGAGCGGGAGCTGACCGCCCGCGGCCTGCTCGACGAGGCCGGAATGCAGGCCGCACGGGACGCCGCCGAGGCGATGGCCGCCTCCTTGCGCGCGCACATGAACCAGGACCCGGCGCTCGACCCCATGGACCTGTTCGCCCATGTCTACGCCGAGCCCACCCCCCAACTGTGCGAGCAGCAGGACCAGTTGCGGGCCGAGCTGGAGGCCGGGAGCGAGTCGGAGGAGACGCACCGATGACCACCGTCGCCGTCAAGCCGGCCACCATGGCGCAGGCCCTCACGCGCGCGCTGCGCGACGCCATGGCCGCCGACCCCGCCGTGCATGTGATGGGCGAGGACGTCGGCACCCTCGGCGGCGTCTTCCGCGTCACCGACGGACTCGCCAAGGAGTTCGGCGAGGACCGCTGCACGGACACCCCGCTGGCCGAGGCGGGCATCCTCGGCACGGCCGTCGGCATGGCGATGTACGGCCTGCGCCCGGTCGTGGAGATGCAGTTCGACGCGTTCGCCTACCCGGCGTTCGAACAGCTCATCTCGCACGTGTCCCGCATGCGCAACCGCACCCGCGGCAAGATGCCCCTCCCGATCACCATCCGCGTCCCCTACGGCGGCGGCATCGGCGGAGTCGAGCACCACAGCGACTCCTCCGAGGCGTACTACATGGCGACTCCGGGGCTCCATGTCGTCACGCCGGCCACCGTCGCCGACGCCTACGGTCTGCTGCGCGCGGCCATCGCCTCGGACGACCCGGTCGTCTTCCTGGAGCCCAAGCGGCTGTACTGGTCGAAGGACTCCTGGAACCCCGAGGAGCCGGCGCCCGTTGAACCGATCGGCCGCGCGGTGGTGCGGCGCTCGGGCCGGAGCGCCACGCTCATCACGTACGGGCCGTCCGTCCCCGTCTGCATGGAGGCGGCCGAGGCGGCCCGGGCCGAGGGCTGGGACCTCGAAGTCGTCGACCTGCGCTCCCTGGTGCCGTTCGACGACGAGACGGTGTGCGCCTCGGTGCGGCGGACGGGACGCGCGGTCGTCGTCCACGAGTCGGGCTCCTTCGGCGGCCCGGGCGGGGAGATCGCGGCGCGGGTCACGGAGCGCTGCTTCCACCACCTGGAGGCGCCGGTGCTGCGTGTGGCCGGGTTCGACGTCCCGTATCCGCCGCCGATGCTGGAGCGTCACCACCTGCCCGGTGTGGACCGGATCCTGGATGCCGTGGGGCGTCTGCAATGGGAGGCCGAGAGCTGATGGCACAGGTGCTGGAGTTCAAGCTGCCCGACCTGGGTGAGGGGCTCACCGAGGCGGAGATCGTGCGCTGGCTGGTCGAGGTCGGCGACGTCGTCGCGATCGACCAGCCGGTCGTCGAGGTCGAGACGGCCAAGGCGATGGTCGAGGTGCCCTGCCCCTACGGCGGTGTGGTCACGGCCCGCTTCGGCGAGGAGGGCACGGAACTGCCCGTCGGGGCGCCGCTGATCACGGTGGCGGTGGGGGAGCGGCCGGCGTCCGGTGCTGGGGACGCCGGGGACGCCGGGGACGCAAAGTCCGCCGACGCCGAGGGCTCCGGGAACGTCCTGGTCGGGTACGGCACGTCCGAGGCGCCCGCGCGGCGCCGCAGGGTGCGGCAGCAGAGGCCGGTCTCCGGTGCGTCCGCGGCGGGATCCCGGGCGCGGACGACCGGGCAGGGCACCGGCCCGGCGGCGGCGAACGGGCAGGCAGGTGTCCCCGGGACCGAGGACGGCCCCGTCCCCGTGATCTCCCCCCTGGTCCGCCGACTGGCCCGGCAGAACGGCCTCGACCTGCGGGAGCTGACCGGGTCCGGCCCCGACGGGCTGATCCTGCGGGCGGATGTCGAGTACGCCCTGCGCGCCGCTGCCCGAGCGGGCGCGGCGGCGCAGACGGCGGAGCCGCAAGCCGCCGTGCCGCAGACAACGGGCACGGCCCCCGCACCGCAGCCCACCGCGGCAGCGGCCCACGGCGAGATCCGCACGCCGCTCAAGGGCATCCGGGGCGCCGTTGCCGACAAGCTGGCGCGCAGCCGCCGCGAGATCCCGGACGCCACCTGCTGGGTGGACGCCGACGCCACGGAGCTCATGCGGGCGCGCACGGCCATGAACGCGGCCGGCGGTCCCAAGATCTCCCTCCTCGCCCTGCTGGCCCGGATCTGCACGGCGGCCCTCGCCCGCTTCCCCGAGCTCAACTCCACGGTGGACGCGGAGGCCAGGGAGGTCGTCCGGTTTGAGCACGTGCACCTGGGCTTCGCCGCGCAGACCGAACGGGGCCTCGTCGTCCCGGTCGTCCGGGACGCGCACGCGCGCGACGCCGAGTCGCTGACCGCGGAGTTCGCCCGGCTGACCGAGGCGGGCCGGACCGGGACACTGACGCCCGCGGAACTCACCGGCGGGACCTTCACGTTGAACAACTACGGCGTCTTCGGCGTCGACGGCTCCACACCGATCATCAACCACCCCGAGGCGGCCATGCTCGGTGTCGGCCGCATCGTCCCCAAGCCGTGGGTGCACGAGGGCGAGCTGGCGGTGCGGCAGGTCGTCCAGCTCTCGCTCACCTTCGACCACCGGGTGTGCGACGGCGGCACGGCGGGCGGCTTCCTGCGCTACGTGGCGGACTGCGTGGAACAGCCGGCGGTGCTGCTGCGGACCCTGTGATCTCCGGTCCGGTCCGGCCCGGAAGGACGGACGTTGTGATTCCTGTTCCGCCCGCGCGCTGGTGCCCCTGATCGCGTCGGTTCCCCCGCGTTCCTTGTGATCGCGGGGGCACGCATACTCAGAGGGTGACCGTCTACCAGCCCGCCGGTGAATCCGGCGCCGGCACCGGCCCCGCGCGCGGGCCGGACCCCGCCGCGTACGACGCCGTCGTGCTCGCCGGCGGTGCCGCCCGGCGCCTCGGCGGCGCGGACAAACCCGGTGTGCGCGTGGGCGGCCGGGCCCTGCTCGACCGGGTGCTCGCCGCGTGCGCGGGCGCCCGCGCCACCGTCGTCGTCGCCGCGCCCCGTCCGACGGCCCGGCCCGTGACCTGGGCCCAGGAGGACCCGCCCGGCGGCGGCCCGCTCGCCGCGCTCGACGCCGGGCTCCGGCACACCGCGGCGGAGCACGTCGTGGTGCTCTCCGCCGATCTGCCCTTCCTGCGGGGGCACACGGTCGACCGGCTTGTGAGCACGCTCCGGACGAGCGCCGCCGCCGGCGTGCTGCTGACCGACCCCGAGGGCCGTGACCAGCCACTCGTGGCCGCCTACGACGCCTCTCGGCTGCGCGAGGGGCTCGCGCTCCTCTCCGACCGGCACGACGGTCTCACCGGCCTCCCGCTGCGGCGGCTGATCGCCGAGCTGGACGTCACTCGCGTCTCCGACCCCGTCGCGTCCTTCGACTGCGACACCTGGGACGACATCGCCACCGCCAGGGCACGTATCAGGGAGCATGGGCACGTGTTGGATGAATGGATTTCCGCAGTCAAGGACGAACTCGGGATCGACCTCGACGTCGACACCCGCGGCCTGCTCGACCTCGCCCGCGACGCCGCCCACGGTGTGGACCGGCCGGCGGCGCCGCTGACCACCTTCCTCGTCGGCTACGCGGCCGCACGGGCGGGTGGCGGCCCCGAGGCGGTCGCCGAGGCCGCCCGCAAGGCCGCGGCCCTCGCCGTCCGCTGGAAGGAGGAGAGCACCACGGAGGCCCAGCCGTCCGGCTCCCAGCCCGACGTCGCCCCGGACGCGACGCCCGACACCCGCCCGGACGCCGGATGACCCCGCACGGCACACGCGCCGGTGAGGACGCCGAGGACCTCGACGTCGAGGAGGTACTCGCCCTCGTGAACAACAGCAATGACCTGCCCGGCCCCGCCGGGCGAGGCGAGGCGGACAGCCGCCGCGCCTCCGGCCCGCCGGAGACCTCTCCCCGGTCGGAGACCTCTCCCCGGCCGGACACCCGCCACCGCGCCACCCCCTGGCCGGAGGCCCGGGCCACCGCCGAACGCGCCGCCCGGGGCATCGCCCGGCCCACCCGCCGCCCGCCTGTCTCCGTGCCGCTCGAAGCCGCCCTCGGCCTCACCCTGGCCGCCCCCCTCGACGCCCTCACCGATCTCCCCTCCTTCGACACCTCGGCGATGGACGGCTGGGCGGTCGCCGGGCCCGCCCCCTGGGACGTCCGGGACGACGGCGTTCTGGCCGGGCACGCCGCGCCCGGGCCCCTGACCGACGGCGAGGCCGTCCGGATCGCCACCGGCGCCCGAATCCCCCCGGACACCACCGCCGTTCTGCGCAGCGAGCACGGCCGCACCGACGACAAGGGCCGCCTGTACGCCACTCGGGACGTCGTCCCCGGCCAGGACATCCGCCCACGCGGCCAGGAGTGCCGCAGCGGCGACCAGTTGCTCCCCGTCGGCGCCCTGGTGACCCCGGCCGTACTCGGGCTCGCCGCGGCGGCCGGGTACGACACCGTCAGCGCCGTCCCACGGCCTCGTGCGGAAGTCCTCGTCCTCGGCGACGAGTTGCTCACCGAGGGGCGGCCGCACGACGGTCTGATCCGGGACGTGCTCGGCCCGATGCTGCCGCCCTGGCTGCGGGCGCTCGGCGCCGAGGTAGCCGCCGTACGACGGATCGGCGACGACGCCGACGCCCTGCACCGGGCGATCACCACGTCCGACGCCGATGTCGTCGTCACCACCGGCGGCACCGCCGCGGGCCCCGTCGACCACGTCCACCCCACGCTGCGCCGCATGGATGCCGAACTCCTCGTGGACGGCGTCAAGGTGCGCCCCGGCCACCCCATGCTGCTGGCCCGCATCACGGAGACCCAGCACCTCGTCGGCCTGCCGGGCAACCCGCTCGCCGCCGTCTCCGGGCTGCTGACGCTCGCCGAGCCGTTGCTGCGGACCCTCGCCGCCCGCCCGGCCCCCGAGCCGTACACGCTGCCGCTCAGGGACGCCGTGCACGGGCACCCGTACGACACCCGGCTCGTCCCCGTCGTCCTGCGGGGTGACCAGGCCGTGCCGCTGCACTACAACGGACCGGCCATGCTGCGCGGCATCGCGGCGGCCGACGCCCTGGCCGTCGTGCCCCCGGGCGGTGCCTGCGCGGGGCAGGAGGCGGAACTGCTCGACCTGCCCTGGGCGTCCGGAGGAATCGGGGTGTGTTTCACGTGAAACTTCCGGGCCAGGACGCGATCGCCCGCCAGGCGGACGAGCATCTGGTGACCCATCGGGTGAAGCTCCCGCGGAAAGTGGTGGAGCACCCGATCCGCCAGGTCGCCAAGCGGCTCTCCATGGCACTGGTGGTCCTCGTCGCGACCGCGCTGATCGTCTTCCTCGACCGCGACGGTTACAACGACAACGGGGGTGGCGGCCTCACCCTCCTCGACGCGTTCTACTACGCGACCGTCACCCTCTCCACCACCGGCTACGGCGACATCACCCCGGCCAGTGACACAGCCCGGCTCACGAACATCCTCGTCATCACGCCCCTGCGCGTGCTGTTCCTGATCATCCTGGTCGGCACCACCCTCGAAGCCCTCACCGAACGCACCCGGGAGGAGTGGCGACTGAACCGCTGGAGGTCCACGTTGCGCGATCACACCGTCGTCATCGGCTTTGGCACGAAGGGCAGGTCGGCGATCCGGACCGTCTGTGCGACGGGCCTGAAGAAGGAACAGGTCGTCGTGGTCGACCCCAGCTCCAAGGCGATCGACGCCGCGACCGCCGAGGGCTACGTGGGCATCATCGGGGACGCGACGCGCAGTGAGGTGCTCAAGCGGGCCGAGGTGCACAAGGCGCGTCAGATCATCATCGCCACCCAGCGCGACGACACGGCGGTCCTGGTGGCGCTGACGGCCCGGCAGCTCAACCGCGGGGCGAACATCGTGGCCGCCGTGCGGGAGGAGGAGAACGCGCCGTTGCTGAAGCAGTCGGGTGCCGACGCGGTCATCACCAGTGCCAGCGCCGCCGGCCGTCTGCTCGGCCTGTCGGTGCTCAGCCCTTCCGCGGGCATGGTGATGGAGGACCTCATCCAGCAGGGCAGCGGGCTCGACATCGTCGAACGGCCGGTGGTCAAGGCCGAGGTGGGCAAGACCCCGCGGGAGATCACCGACCTCGTGGTGAGCGTCATACGCGGTCACCGGGTGCTCGGCTACGACGATCCGGCCGTCGGGACGCTGGAGCTGACGGACCGGCTCATCACGATCGTGCGGGCGACGCCCGGCTCACAGATCGCGCCCGACGTCCGCCCGTTGCCGCCGATGCCCCGCAGCTGACCGGCAGGACGAGAGGCCGGCCGCCGCGCACTCACTTCGTGCGCGACGGCCGGCCACATCCCTTCTCGGGCCTACTTCCGGTTGTACAGCCGCATCGTGATCGGTCCGAAGACCAGCACGAACAGTCCGGCCCAGCCCAGTGACCAGGCGACCTCGGCGGTCGGCCAGTCGCCGCCCATCAGTCCGCGCACCGCCGACGCCAGATGCGTGATGGGGCTGTTGTTGACGAAGGCCTGGAGCCAACCCGGCATGGTCTTCGGGTCGACGAAGACGTTGGACAGGAAGGTGAGGGGGAAGATCACCATCATGCTGACGCCCATCACCGACTTCTCGGACCGCAGCATCAGCCCGAACATGGTCCAGATCCACGAGAAGGCGAACGAGAAGAGCACCAGCAGGGCGATCCCGGCGAGCACACCGCCGATCCCGCCGTCCGGCCGGTAGCCGAGGATGATGCCGACGGTGAGCATCACGACGGACGCGATCGTGTACCGCAGGGCGTCGCCGAGCAGATAGCCGACCATCGTCGAGGGCCGCCAGATCGGCAGGCTGCGGAACCGGTCGAAGACGCCCTTCTCGATGTCGGTGTTGACCGAGACGCCCGTGTACATCGTGATCATCACGACCGACATCACGAGGATGCCCGGCAGCAGGAACTGGATGTACTCCTTCGGCGAGCCCGCCAGCGCCCCGCCGAACAGGTACGTGTACATCAGCACCATCATGATCGGGAACGCCGTGACGTCGAAGAGCTGCTCCGGCACGTGCTTGATCTTGAGGATCGCCCGCCAGCCGAAGGTCATCGAGGTCGACCAGGCGCTGGGCCGGGGCGGACGCTCCTTGGAGACGAGCAGCGCGGCGAGGGATTCGGCGCTGACCGGGGCGAGTTCCTTGCTCTCGGTGGTCGTCGCGGTGCTCATGCCGCCACCTCGTCCTTCGGGTCGTCGGAGTGGTCGGAGGAGTCGTGCGTGTCATGCCCGGTGAGGGCGAGGAACACCTCGTCCAGGCTGGGCTGGCCCAGTGAGAAGTTGTCGACGGTGATCCCGGCGTGGGCCAGCTCGCTCAGCGCGCGGGACGCCTGCTGGGCGGCGTTGTCGGCGTTCGCCGCCGCACCGAGGCGGGCGGTCAGGGCCACCGGGTCGTGTTCCAGCTGCACCTGCGCGTCGAGGGTCCGGCGCAGCAGGTCCGCCGCCAGGTCCCGCCGGTCCGGATCCCTCAGCCTCAGATGGACGGACCCGGCGCCGACGGACGACTTCAGCTCGCCCTTGGTGCCCTCGGCGATCACCCGGCCGCGGTCGATGACGGCGATCCGGGACGCCAGCTGGTCGGCCTCGTCCAGGTACTGCGTGGTCAGCAGCACGGTGGTGCCCTGGGCGACGACGGCCCGCACGATGTCCCACACCTGGTTGCGGCTGCGCGGGTCGAGGCCGGTCGTCGGCTCGTCGAGGAACAGCAGGTCGGGGGTGTTGAGGATGGACGCCGCGATGTCGATGCGGCGCCGCATGCCGCCCGAGTACTGCTTGACCTGCTTCCCGGCCGCCTCGGTGAGCCCGAAGGCCTCCAGGAGCTGGGCGGCGCGGTCCCTGGCGGCCTTCTTGTGGTGGCCGAGCAGCCGGCCCAGCAGGACCAGGTTCTCGGTGCCGGTGAGATCCTCGTCCACCGACGCGTACTGGCCGGTGAGGCTCACCCGGCCGCGCACCTCGTCGGCCTCGCGGACGATGTCGTGGCCGAAGACATGGGCCTCGCCGCCGTCCGGCCGGAGCAGCGTGGCGAGCATCTTCACAGTGGTGGTCTTGCCCGCGCCGTTCGGGCCGAGGACGCCGTAGACCGTGCCCGCGGGCACGGACAGGTCCACTCCGTCGACCGCCCTCGTCTCGCCGAAGGTTTTCACCAGGCCCGCGGTCTCGATCGCCAGGCCGGACGTCTGCGTGCTCATGTGTCGGGTCCTTCCGAGTACGTGGGCTACGCATGGGGAGACCTTCACCGTCGCGCAAACTCATCGGTCCCGCATACGGATGCCGGAAAGGACCGGACCCATGACGGATGCGGGGTCGGTCCGGGGGCGGAGGGAAGTCGGTCCGGCGACCGAGGAGTACCGTCCCCTTCATGCATGCGATCACGATTCCCGAACCTGGTGGGCCCGAGGCGCTGGTCTGGGACGAGGTCCCGGATCCCGTGCCCGGCGAGGGCGAGGTCCTGGTCGAGGTGGCGGCCGGTGCCGTCAACCGGGCCGACATCCTGCAACGGCAGGGCTTCTACGACCCGCCGCCCGGCGCGTCGCCCTACCCCGGCCTGGAGTGCTCCGGGCGGATCGCCGAGATCGGCCCCGGGGTCTCCGGCTGGAACGTGGGCGACGAGGTGTGCGCGCTGCTCTCCGGCGGCGGCTACGCCGAGAAGGTGGTTGTGCCCGCCGGACAGCTGCTGCCGGTGCCCGAGGGCATCGCACTGACGCAGGCCGCGGCCCTGCCCGAGGTGACCTGCACGGTCTGGTCGAACGTCTTCATGATCGCCCATCTGCGCCCGGGCGAGACGCTGCTGGTGCACGGCGGCTCCAGCGGCATCGGCACGATGGCGATCCAGCTGGCCAAGGCGGTCGGCGCGAGGGTGGCGGTCACGGCCGGTACGAAGGAGAAACTGGACCGGTGCGCCGAACTGGGCGCCGACATCCTGGTCAACTACCGCGAGCAGGACTTCGTCGAGGAGGTCCGCAAGGCCACGGACGGCGCCGGTGCCGACGTCATCCTCGACAACATGGGCGCCAAGTACCTGGAGCGCAACGTCAAGACCCTCGCCGTCAACGGCCGTCTCGCGATCATCGGCATGCAGGGCGGCATCAAGGGCGAGCTGAACATCGGCGCCCTGCTCGCCAAGCGTGCCGCCATCAGCGCGACGTCCCTGCGCGCCCGGCCGCTGGAGGAGAAGGCGGCCATCGTCGCGGCCGTGCGGGAACACGTCTGGCCCCTGTTCGCCGGCGGCCACCTGCGCCCGGTCGTCGACCGCGAGCTCCCGATGCCGGAGGCGGCCGCCGCCCACCGGGTCGTGGAGGAGAGCGGCCACATCGGCAAGGTGCTGCTGATCACCCCGCAGGGCGCTTGAGGCGGCAGGTCCTAGACCCGCCGCAGCCGCAGGGCGAGGAAGGCGAGTCCGAGGCCGAGGCCGATCAGCACCAGGCCGCTGCCCAGCGGCAGGATGCGCAGGACCGGTCCGACGGGGCGGTCGGCGCGCGCGGCGGCGGCCTCCCGTACGGGCTGCTCCGTCGGGGCGGAGGGCTCGGGAACGGCTTCCCGGGACTCCTCGGGCACGGCGGTGGCCTCACCGGCGCCGCGCTCCTCCTCGGCGTCCTGCGCCCGCCCCGGCCGCTCCCGCCCCTCACCGGCCCGGCTCCCGGCCCGTGAGGGCTCACCCGGGGCGGACGGGGCGGAGGGAGCGGCGAGGGCGCCTCCACCCGGGTCGTCGTACGACCGGACGGACTGGACAGCTCCGTACGAGACGCATGCCCCGTACGGTGAGACGACCGCACCCGCCCCCAAGGCGACCACCAGTCCCGTCGCCCGCAGTGCGCGTTGCCATGGAGTCACGTTGGTGACCCCCTCCCGCCGTGCCCGGTAGGGCAAGATCGGCAAGTTCGGTCAGATCGAGGCCATCAGCCTCACACCGCCCCCCACGTCCGGCACTCCGGGTTCGGCCGACAGGCGGAACCGCGCCCGGCCGCCGCACCTGACCGGGAGCCGGATTCACCCGTTGGTGAGCAACCCGGGGCGCCACTCGCACGTCTCCTCCAACACGGTGGATCAGCCTCCCGCGGGGGCACCACGGAGGTGAGGTGCAGGCGTGCGAGAGAATGGCGGCATGGAGATGCCGAGGAACGAAAGGTCGCCGGAGAACCCGCAGATCCTGGTCGTGGGCCAGGACGGCATGGCGCTCAGTGGCGGCGGCGGTGACGAGGACTCCCGCGAGACCCCGGTCACGGAACAGGTGGAGCAGCCCGCGAAGGTCATGCGGATCGGCAGCATGATCAAGCAGCTTCTGGAGGAAGTGCGCGCGGCTCCCCTGGACGAGGCCAGCCGGGTCCGGCTCAAGGAGATCCACGCCAGCTCGGTGAAGGAGCTGGAGGACGGTCTGGCGCCCGAGCTGGTCGAGGAGCTGGAGCGGCTTTCGCTGCCCTTCACGGACGAGACGACCCCGAGCGACGCGGAACTGCGCATCGCGCAGGCCCAGCTGGTCGGCTGGCTGGAGGGTCTCTTCCACGGGATCCAGACGACGCTGTTCGCCCAGCAGATGGCGGCCCGCGCCCAGCTGGAGCAGATGCGCCGCGCCCTTCCGCCGGGCGTCGGGCATGACGGCCTCGACGAGCAGCCTCCGGGCGGCCGTTCGGCCGGCCGCACGGGCGGACCGTACCTGTAGCGCGTCCGCGCACCCGCCATGCGAAGGGCCCGGCAGCCTCGGCTGCCGGGCCCTTCGCGCGGGTGGATCAGGCCGGCGGGTTGCCCGTGGAGACGCCGAGCACGATCTCGGGCATGTTCTTCGGGTCCACGTCGGTGTCGGCGGGCGGGAACTGGTTCATGACCGCGCCGTCGCCGTAGGTGTTCTCGTCGACGTTGTTGATCTTCTTGCCCCAGCCGGCCGCCTGGAGGCAGGCCTTGACCGAGGTGATGTCCTTGAACTTGAAGTCGGGCATCCGGATCTTGTCGGGGTCGTTGTACGACTCCTGCGGCTCCGTGCACTCCTCGGTGTCGATCGTCCTCGAGGTGTCCGGCCCGCGGTAGCCCGGCTTCTTCGCGGCCGACGCCGACGCACTCGCGCTGTTGCCCCCGCCGCCCTGGTCGTCCTCGCCGCCGTTGTTCATCAGCAGGGCCGCCATCAGACCGCCGACCGCGACGACGGACACCACGATCGAGCCGATGATCACCGGCTTGTTGCTCTTGCCGCCGCCCGCGGAGACCTGCGCGGTCTGCGGCGAGAGGTTGTACGGCGGCGGGGTCGACGGACCCGGCTGCGGCGAGTACGCGGCGGCAGACGGCGTCTGGTAGCCGCCCTGCTGCGGGTAGCCGTAGGCCGGGGACGGCGCCCCCGGGGCGGGCGTGCCGTACGGGGTCGGGGTCGGGGTCGGGGTCGGCTGGTACGGCGTCTGCACCTGGCCCGACGGCGCCGGGGTCGCCTGGTCGACCGGCGGGAACACGGCCGAGCCGACGCCCGCGCCGCTCGGGGCCTGCGTCCCCGGCACGATGCTCGGCGGGGCGGCCTGGAAGGACGACGCCACGCGCAGGCACTCGTCGCGCATGGCCTCGGCGCTGGGGAAGCGCTCGTTCGGGTTCTTCTTCAGCGCGCGGGCGATCAGCGCGTCCACGGCCGGGGGCAGCGAACGGTTGACCGAGGACGGAACCGGCGGCTCCTCCTGGACGTGCGCATACGCTATGGCCAGCGGCGAGTCCGCGTCGAACGGCAGCCGTCCGGTGACCAGTTGGAACAGCATGATGCCGACCGAGTACAGGTCGGAGCGGGCGTCCACACCGCGGCCGAGGGCCTGTTCCGGCGAGAGGTACTGCGGGGTGCCGACGACCATGCCGGTCTGCGTCATCGACGTCACACCGGACTGCATGGCACGGGCGATGCCGAAGTCCATGACCTTGACCACGCCGCGCTTGGTCATCATCACGTTGCCCGGCTTGATGTCCCGGTGGACCAGCCCCATCTCGTGGCTGATCTCCAGCGCGGCGAGCACGTCCGCGGTGATCTTCAGCGCCTTGTCGGCGGGCATCGCGCCCTGCCGGCGCACGTCCTCGTCGAGCACCGAGCCGAGCGGGCGGCCCTCGACGTACTCCATGACGATGTACGGCGTCGTCATGCCGTCGAGGGTGTCCTCGCCGGTGTCGAAGACCGAGACGATGTTGGTGTGCGTGAGCTTGGCCACGGACTGGGCCTCGCGGCGGAACCGCTCGCGGAAGGCCTGTTCCCGACCGAGATCGGTGTGAAGTGTCTTGATCGCGACCTGCCGGTCGAGCACGCTGTCGTACGCGAGGTGCACCGAGGCCATGCCGCCCTGGCCGAGCAGATCACGCAGCTGATAGCGGCCACTGGCGAGCGCCTGCCCCGAGTACTGGCCCTGTGCGCCGTCCTGGCTCATGTTCCGTTTCCCCCGTAGCCCTTGAGGCGCCGCCGACTGTCGCTGGTCCGACGCTGATCCGCGCGATCCGCGTTGATCCAAACCGCCATTCCCGGCCAAGTCTGCCCCAGGGCACTGACACGTCAAGCTCGGTGCCCGTTCCGTGACCGTACGCGAAAGAAGCGTCGCGGAAGCGTTACAGGGGACGTACCGCCGGTCCACAGAATTTGCACGACAGTACGGAGTAAAGGTTTCATGACCCGTCCGTCCCGTGCCGGTCCTGGCACCCCGTCTCGGACCGGCGGCTTGCGCGGAGGCTGTAGCGTGGCCGACGGAGACCGTAACAACACCGCGCGCACCGCGGGCAGAAACGACGGCGAGGACTGATGGCACAGCAGCAGCGCGCTCAGGGCCCGTCCGACCCCGAGGCGAGTGGCGGCGGCATGTCGGACGCGCCGGAGTCCTGGGGTAACGGCGGGCTCGTCGGGGACGGCCGGTACCGGCTGACCCACAGACTCGGCCGGGGCGGCATGGCCGAGGTGTTCGCCGCCGAGGACGTCCGCCTCGGGCGCACCGTCGCTGTCAAGCTGCTCCGTTCCGACCTCGCCGAGGACCCGGTGTCCAAGGCGCGCTTCACGCGCGAGGCCCAGTCGGTCGCCGGCCTCAACCACCACGCGATCGTCGCCGTGTACGACTCCGGCGAGGACGTCGTCGGCGGCCAGTCCGTGCCCTACATCGTCATGGAGCTGGTCGAGGGCCGCACGATCCGCGACCTGCTGCTGAACGCCGAGGCGCCGGGCCCCGAGCAGGCCCTGATCATCGTCTCGGGCGTCCTGGAGGCGCTCGCCTATTCGCACCAGCACGGCATCGTGCACCGCGACATCAAGCCGGCCAACGTCATCATCACGCACAACGGCGCAGTGAAGGTGATGGACTTCGGCATCGCCCGCGCCCTGCACGGCGCGCAGTCGACGATGACGCAGACCGGCATGGTCATGGGCACCCCGCAGTACCTGTCGCCCGAGCAGGCGCTCGGCAAGGCCGTCGACCACCGTTCCGACCTGTACGCGACGGGCTGTCTGCTCTACGAGCTGCTCTCGCTGCGCCCGCCGTTCACCGGCGAGACCCCGCTGTCGGTGGTCTACCAGCACGTCCAGGACATCCCGACGCCTCCCTCCGAGGCCTCCGACGCCTGTCCGCCCGAGCTCGACGGCCTGGTCATGCGCTCCCTCGCCAAGGAGCCGGACGACCGTTTCCAGACGGCCGAGGAGATGCGCGGGCTGGTCCAGTACGCGCTCCAGATGCTCTACGACCAGGGCGGCCACACCGGCACCTGGAACACCGGCCCGGTCGACATGCACGACGGCCGTCACACCCCGTCGGGCGGCTTCGCCGGCACGGCCGTGATGGGCCACCCCGGGGACCCCTCCGGCACCGCGCAGATCCCGTCGCCGATCCTGCCCGCCGGCTACGGCGGCGGGGACGACGGCGGCTTCGAGGGTCACGGCAACAAGGGCGGCGGCCGCGGCAAGCTGTGGATCCTCGCCGTGCTCGCGGTGATCGCCGTCGCGGCGGGTGTCGCCCTGGCGCTGCAGAACACCGGCGGTGACACGAAGGAGCCCGGCACCAAGCAGTCGCCGACCACCTCGCAGACGACCGACAAGAAGACGCCCAGCGCGACGCCGAGCGACGAGCCGAGCGACGAGCCGACCGACACGTCCACGGACGACGGCACCGGCACGAGCTCCGGCGGCGGCCAGTGGACGCCGTCGTACACCCCGTCCTACACGCCGTCGCAGAGCGCTCCCGAGACGCCCACCGGCCAGCCGACGGGCCAGCCGACCTCGCAGCAGCCGACCGACGAGCCGACGGATCCTGAGCCCTCGGACCCGGTGACGCCGCCGGACGACACGGGCGGCACCGACGCGGGCGGCGCGACCGGTGTCGTCGGTGGCGGCGGCGGTGAGGGCGGCAACTGACAGGCAGGGAAACTCCTGATCCACGCGCGCGTGGGACCCGGAAACGGGCCCCACGCGCGCGTGCTGTTTCGCCGCGCCGGAAGGTGGACTCTTCCCGTGACGTGGGTCACCGGGTTAACGTGCGGTTGCTCCGGCCTCCTGCAAGGCTGTGACCAGGGCCCCTTCCACACCTACCCGATTTACTTGGATATCCAAGCAAAATCCCAGGTCAGATGGGGTTTCGCAGAAATGTGATGCACTGGGTAACGTGCCTTTTGCAGGGCGCTCGCCGGGGCACCTGTCACGCCTGTTCCCGGCCGAGTGGCACCCACCCCGTGCCCCGGTGGTCGAGAACAGGTGAGCCGCACTGGCCTACCGGCAACCCCGGGGGCCGGACCGACGGAGGAGCACACGTGACCGTGGAGAGCACTGCCGCGCGCACACCGCGACGCAGCGCCGGAAGCAAGGCCGGCACCACCGGCACCAAGCGCACCACCCGCACGACCGCCAAGAAGGACGCCGGTGCCGAGCCCCAGCTCGTGCAGCTGCTGACGCCCGAGGGCAAGCGGGTCAAGAACGCCGAGTACGACAAGTACGTCGCCGGTGTCACCCCGGAAGAGCTCCGCGGTCTGTACCGCGACATGGTGCTCACCCGCCGCTTCGACGCCGAGGCGACCTCCCTGCAGCGCCAGGGCGAGCTGGGCCTGTGGGCCTCGCTGCTCGGCCAGGAGGCCGCCCAGATCGGCTCCGGCCGGGCCCTGCGCGACGACGACTACGTCTTCCCCACCTACCGCGAGCACGGTGTCGCCTGGTGCCGCGGCGTGGACCCGACCAACCTGCTCGGCATGTTCCGCGGCGTGAACAACGGCGGCTGGGACCCCAACGGCAACAACTTCCAGCTCTACACGATCGTCATCGGCTCCCAGACGCTGCACGCCACCGGCTACGCCATGGGCATCGCCAAGGACGGCGCGGACAGCGCGGTGATCGCCTACTTCGGCGACGGCGCCTCCAGCCAGGGCGACGTGGCCGAATCGTTCACCTTCTCCGCGGTCTACAACGCCCCCGTCGTGTTCTTCTGCCAGAACAACCAATGGGCCATCTCCGAGCCGACCGAGAAGCAGTCCCGCGTGCCGATCTACCAGCGCGCGCAGGGCTTCGGCTTCCCGGGCGTCCGCGTCGACGGCAACGACGTGCTCGGCTGCCTCGCGGTCACCCGGTGGGCGCTGGAGCGGGCTCGCGCCGGCGAGGGCCCGACTCTCGTCGAGGCGTTCACCTACCGCATGGGCGCCCACACCACCTCCGACGACCCGACCCGGTACCGGGGCGACGAGGAGCGCCAGGCCTGGGAGGCCAAGGACCCGATCCTGCGCCTTCGCCGCTACCTGGAGGCCTCAAACCACGCGGACGAGGGATTCTTCGCGGAACTGGAGGCCGAGTCCGAGGCGTTGGGCAAACGAGTGCGCGAGGCGGTCCGTGCCATGCCGGACCCGGACCACTTCGCCATCTTCGAGAACGTCTACGCGGACGGACACGCGCTCGTCGACGAGGAGCGCGCCCAGTTCGCCGCGTACCAGGCGTCCTTCGCCGACGAGGGGGGTAACTGAGATGGCCGACAAGATGGCTCTGGCCAAGGCGATCAACGAGTCGCTGCGCCGCGCCCTGGACTCCGACCCCAAGGTCCTGATCATGGGTGAGGACGTCGGCAAGCTCGGCGGCGTCTTCCGCGTGACGGACGGCCTCCAGAAGGACTTCGGCGAGAGCCGCGTCATCGACACCCCGCTCGCCGAGTCGGGCATCGTCGGCACGGCCATCGGCCTCGCCCTGCGCGGCTACCGCCCGGTCGTGGAGATCCAGTTCGACGGCTTCGTCTTCCCGGCCTACGACCAGATCGTCACGCAGCTCGCCAAGATGCACGCCCGCTCCCTGGGCAAGGTCAAGCTCCCGGTCGTCGTGCGCATCCCCTACGGCGGCGGCATCGGCGCGGTGGAGCACCACTCGGAGTCCCCCGAGTCGCTCTTCGCGCACGTGGCGGGCCTGAAGGTGGTCAGCCCCTCGAACGCGTCGGACGCCTACTGGATGATGCAGCAGGCCATCCAGAGCGACGACCCGGTGATCTTCTTCGAGCCCAAGCGCCGCTACTGGGACAAGGGCGAGGTCAACCCGGAGGCCATCCCGGGCCCGCTGCACAAGGCCCAGGTGGTCCGCGAGGGCACCGACCTCACCCTCGCCGCCTACGGCCCGATGGTGAAGCTCTGCCAGGAGGCCGCCGACGCGGCCGCCGAGGAGGGCAGGAACCTGGAGGTCCTCGACCTGCGCTCGGTCTCCCCGATCGACTTCGACTCGATCCAGGCGTCGGTGGAGAAGACGCGCCGCCTGGTCGTCGTCCACGAGGCACCGGTGTTCTTCGGCTCGGGCGCGGAGATCGCCGCGCGGATCACGGAGCGCTGCTTCTACCACCTGGAGGCCCCGGTGCTCCGGGTCGGCGGCTACCACGCGCCGTACCCGCCGGCCCGCCTGGAGGAGGAGTACCTGCCGAACCTGGACCGGGTGCTGGATGCCGTCGACCGCTCGCTGGCGTACTGAGGAGAGGGTCGTGACGACGATGACGGAAGCGTCCGTGCGCGAGTTCAAGATGCCCGACGTGGGCGAGGGGCTCACGGAGGCGGAGATCCTCAAGTGGTACGTCCAGCCCGGTGACACGGTCACGGACGGCCAGGTGGTGTGCGAGGTCGAGACGGCGAAGGCGGCCGTCGAGCTGCCCATCCCGTACGACGGCGTGGTCCGTGAGCTGCACTTCCCGGAGGGCACCACGGTCGACGTCGGCACGGCGATCATCGCGGTGGACGTGAGCGGAGGTGCCGCCCCCGCGGCCGAGCAGCCCGCCCCCGCGGCCGAGCAGCCCGCGCCCGCCGCCGAGCAGCCCCCGGCGCCCAGGCCGACGGACGAGCCGAAGGCGGAGGGCTCCGGCCGCCAGCCGGTCCTGGTCGGCTACGGGGTGGCGACGTCGTCCACCCGCCGCCGTCCTCGCAAGGGCCCCGAGGTCCCGGTGCAGCAGGCCTCGACGGCGATCCAGACGGAGCTGAACGGCCACGGGGCCGCGACCCCGGCCGCCCCCGCCGGCCTGGAACGCCCCCTCGCGAAGCCGCCGGTCCGCAAGCTGGCCAAGGATCTGGGCGTCGATCTGACGACGGTGGTCCCGACCGGCCCGGACGGCATCATCACCCGCGAGGACGTGCACGCGGCGGTGGCTCAAGCGCAGGCACCGCGGCAGGAGGCGCCCGTGGCCGCCGCCCCGGCGCCCGCACCGGCAGCGGTGTCGTACGACAGCGCCCGCGAGACCCGTATCCCGGTCAAGGGCGTCCGCAAGGCGACGGCGGCGGCGATGGTCGGCTCGGCGTTCACCGCGCCGCATGTCACGGAGTTCGTGACCGTCGACGTGACGCGCACGATGAAGCTGGTCGAGGAGCTGAAGCAGGACAAGGAGTTCGCGGGGCTGCGCGTGAACCCCCTCCTGCTGATCGCCAAGGCGCTGCTCGTCGCGATCAAGCGGAACCCGGACATCAACGCGTCCTGGGACGAGGCGGCCCAGGAGATCGTGGTCAAGCACTACGTGAACCTGGGCATCGCGGCCGCGACCCCGCGCGGCCTGATCGTGCCGAACATCAAGGACGCCCACGCCAAGACGATGCCGCAGCTGGCCGAGTCGCTGGGCGAGCTGGTGTCGACCGCCAGGGACGGCAAGACGTCCCCGGCGGCCATGCAGGGCGGCACGGTGACGATCACCAACGTCGGCGTCTTCGGCGTCGACACGGGCACGCCGCTCCTCAACCCCGGCGAGTCCGCGATCCTCGCGGTCGGTGCGATCAAGCTCCAGCCGTGGGTCCACAAGGGCAAGGTGAAGCCCCGTCAGGTCACCACGCTGGCCCTGTCGTTCGACCACCGCCTGGTCGACGGCGAGCTGGGCTCGAAGGTCCTGGCGGACGTGGCGGCGATCCTGGAGCAGCCCAAGCGCCTGATCACCTGGGCGTGAGCCGGTCGCGGCGGCCCCCTGCCCTCGGGCGGGGGGCCGCCGGCGTATGCCCGGAGGTGAACCGGCGGTACGCCGACGAGCACAAGAAGCGCCTCGGACCCGCCCAAGTACCCCACAGTAAGCGGTTTAGCCGGACATACGATCACTCTTCATGCGCGACCCCATGGTGCTCAGGGCCCAGAGATTCGTGAACTCCGTCTACGGCAGCCGTATCGGCACGACCGTGGAGGAAACCGGCGAGACCGACTGGGCGACCCTCTACGCCCTGACCCGCGCCCTCCAGTACGAGCTGGGCATCACGGCCCTGTCCGACAACTTCGGCCCCACCACCCTTTCGACGCTGACCGCCAAGTTCCCCGAGCTGAACGCGGACACCGTCCCCTCCCCCGACTTCTGCCGCATCATCCAGTCCGGCCTGTACTGCAAGGGCTACGACGGCGGCGACCTGGACGGCACGTACGGCGAGCGGGTCCGGGCCGCCGTCACGAAGCTCAAGACCGACATGGGCGTCGAGCAGGCCTTCCCCGGTGCCGATCTGACGCCCAAGGTGTTCAAGGCGCTGTTGACGATGGACTCGTACGTCCTCGGCCCTTCCGGCACCCGGCAGGTCCGCGACGTGCAGCAGTGGCTTAACGGGCGCTGTCTGAACCGGCAGGACTTCTTCGCCGTCGCCTGCGACGGACGCGTGTCCCGGGACCTGGCCCGGGCGCTGGTCCTCGGCACGCAGTACGAGCTCGGCATGGCCGACGGCACCGCCAACGGCAACTTCGGCCCCGGCACCCAGTCGGCCCTGAAGGCGCACCCCGTGCGGCAGGGCGACCGGGGCGTCTACGTCCAGCTGTTCTCGGCCGGGATGGTCGTGAACCGGCGGCCCGTCGCCCTCACCGACACCTTCGACTCCTACCTCGCCGCGGCCGTGCGGTCCTTCCAGAGCTTCGCCGCCCTCCCGGCCACGGGCGAGGGCGACTTCGCCACCTTCGCCTCGCTCCTGGCGTCCTACGGCGACCAGTCGCGCCAGGGCAAGGCCTGCGACACCGTCGCCAAGGTCACCCCGGCCCGCGCGGCGGCCCTCAAGGCCGCCGGGATCACGTACGTCGGCCGCTACCTCACCAACCCGAGTGCGACGTCCCTGCCGGAGAAGGCCATCCAGCCGGGCGAGTTGCAGGTCTTCGCCCAGAACGGCCTGCGCTGCTTCCCGATCTACCAGACCGTCAACAACGACGCCTCGGACTTCGACTACGTCGCCGGGCGCACGGCCGGGTACGCGGCGGTCAACGCCGCCCTCGACCACGGCTTCAAGAGGGGGACCCGGATCTTCTTCGCCGTCGACTTCGACGCGATCGACGCCGAGATCACCGCGAACGTCCTGCCCCACTTCAAGGGCATCAAGGAGGCGATGGCGGACTCCGGCCACCCGTACGAGATCGGGGTCTACGGCTCCCGCAACGTCTGCGCGCAGGTCGGCGCGGCCGGCTGGTCGACGGCGAGCTTCGTGGCCGACATGTCCCCGGGCTTCGACGGCAACGCCGGGCGCCCGCTGCCGAAGGACTGGGCCTACGACCAGTTCGTCATCCGCACCCTCGGCTCGGGCGACGGGCAGCTGGAGGTCGACGTCGACATCGCCTCGGGCCGTGACACCGGGCAGGGCTCGTTCGACCGGCCGCGGCCCGCAGTGCCGGACGTCGCCCTCGAGGAAAGCCAGGTGCCCGGGCTGCGGGCCGACCTCGCGCGCTACATGCGGTCGATCGGACGCCCGGACCTGGGCGGCGTCGGCGGTGACGCCGAGCTCTACACCAGCGCCCAGGCAGTCGAGGCGATCCAGGACCAGGACGGTCTGATCACCGAGCTGTCGCACACGTACACGATGCGCAAGGCGCTGATCCAGACGGCCGTGTACTGGGCCATGCGCGACTACAGCCTCGCCGACCAGGCCACCGACCAGCAGGTCGCCGACCACCACCAAGCCGGCTCCGGCCAGGTCAGGGACTCGCACACCGGCATCGGGCAGATCAGCGCCTCCGACGCCATCCAGGCCTGGAACCACTGCATCGGCTGGGGCTTCACCACCGGCGACCGCCGCGACCCGGCCAAGGACGCCGACCTCTGGTCCGTGTGGCAGCAGCTGAGCAAGGACAACGCGTTCAGCGTGCGCACCGCGGCCCTGGTCCACCTGTGGGGAACCCGGGGCAGGCCCGGCGGCCAACTGCCCCCCGGCGACCGCGTCACCACCCCGCGGTCCATGCGCCTGGACCTCGCCGAGTTCGAGATCACCGAGCTGCTGCGCCGCTACCGGGCCTGGGACCCCGACGTGGAGGCACAGACGCACCAGAGCCTGGCCGTCTACCAGATCTTCGAGAAGTACAACAGCATCGCCCGCAACGCGTGAAGCAACGCCAGTACCGCGTGAATCGCTGAATTGAGAGTCCGTTGAACCTCAACCTCCCCCACATCCCCCGTCTCACCCGCAGACGGTCAGGACCGGGCGCCGCGCACCGCCGCGGTCTGTCCCGCCGCGCCCTGCTCGGCCGTGTCGCCGCCGTCGGCGGTGCCGTGGGCGTCGCCGCCCTGCCCGTCTCGCACTTCCTGTCCCAGGCGTACGCCGACGCGCACAACCCCATCCCGGGCCGCGTGCGGGACGCCCTGCGCAGCGCGCAGGACCGGACCCGGCGCGTGCTGGCCGGTTCGCGCTCCCACAACGGCTGGGAGATGGAGAACGTCGCGGACGACGGCGGCACCGTCTACACCCGCCCCGTGCCCGGCACCCCGCTCGCGGGCATCGCGGTCCGCATGGGCGACGTGGAGACCGTCCTGGTCCATCTGGTGCGCCGGTTCCACTACGAGGTCGACCGGCTGCGCCGGGGCGACGCCGTGGGCTGGCACGACCCGTCCGGCGTCGGCAAGGGCCGCCCGGAGTCCAATCTGGCGTCCGGCACGGCCGTGCGGATCCGGCCCGGCTTCTACCCGCGCGGTGCCCGGGGCGGCTTCTTCCCGCAGCAGGAGGTCGTGATCCGCGACATCCTCGCCGAGCTCGACGGTGTCGTCCGGTGGGGCGGCGACGACCCCACGCCCGACGAGTCGCTGTTCTCCATCGACGTACGGCCCGGTGACAAGCGGCTGGCCGAGGTCGCGGGGCGGATCCGGGGCTGGCAGCTGGAGCCGGGAGCCGGTGCGGGCGCGCCGGTGAACGTGCTGGCCGGCGGCCGGCGCAAGGCGGCCCGGGCGCTGGAGCGCCGTCAGCGCACCGCTGTGTGACGAACGAAAGGGGGGCTCACCGCCGAGGCGGTGAGCCCCCCTTTCGTGCCTTTTCTCGTGACGGTCCTACTTCGCGAAGCCGTAGTTCATCAGCTTCGTGGCGTCCGTCTTGCGCGTGTTCTTGTCGGTCGACGCGAGGACCGTGCCGATGACCGTCTTGCCGTTGCGGGTGGCGGCGAAGACCAGGCAGAACCCGGCCTCCGGGCCGGAGCCGGTCTTCACACCGATCGCGCCGCTGTAGCTGCTCAGCAGCGGGTTGGTGTTCTCCCACGGGGCCATCGTCCGCGTGCCGCCGGACTTCGTGGTCGTCTTCGCCGTGTACTTCTTCGTCTTGACGACCGTGCGGAACATGGAGTTCTTCATCGCGCTGCTGGCGAGCTTCGTCAGGTCGCGCGGTGTCGAGTAGTTGGCGCCGTGACCGATGCCGTCGAACGAGTCGAAGTGGGTGTTCTTCAGACCCAGGTCCTTGGCGGTGGTGTTCATCTTGCCGATGAACGACTTCACGCGCGCCGCCCGCGTCGAGCCCGAGCCGAACTTGTCGGCGAGCGCGTACGCCGCGTCGCAGCCGGACGGCAGCATCAGGCCGTACAGCAGCTGGCGGACGGTGACCTTGTCGCCGACGATCAGCTTGGCGTTCGACGCCCAGTTGTTGTCGACGATGTAGTCGCTGTACGCCTTCTGGATCGTGACCTTGCTGTCCAGGTTGAGCTTCGGCTGCTTCAGCACCACCAAGGCGGTCATGATCTTGGTGGTCGAGCCGGTGGAACGGCGGGTGTCGGCCGCCTTGGTGTAGAGCGACTTGCCGGTCGCGTTGTTCATCACATAGCCGCCCTTGGCGGCGATGGAGGGCGCCGTGGCGGCCTGCGCGGGCGCAGCGGTGAGGGCTCCGGTCGCCAGCATGGCGCCAGTGGTCAAAGCGGCGGCCGCGGCTCTGCGGAGACGTGTGCCCTGAATGGCGGTTATCAAGTGAAGTACCCCGATTGCGTCGAATGCCCCAACGGTGCGGCCGAGTTGAGGACGAGGGGAAAGGGGGCCGCACGTGTCTGACTCGTAACTAGCACACGTGGTTGTGTCATTGCCGAGCCGGGCCCCCTCTTTGCCACAGATGTGTGACATTCGAGTCCGCATACTGGACGAATGCATCCATGCGTCCCTGTTGTATCTATGCTGTCGGCATGCCCCTGGCCGTGAAGCAACCTCCCGCCGCCGACCGCGTCTACGCCCACGTCAAACAGGGCGTCCTGGAGCGCCGTTACGAGGGCGGGACCCTGCTCACCGAGGGCGAGCTCGCCGAGGCCGTCGGGGTCTCGCGCACGCCGGTGCGCGAGGCGCTGCTCCGGCTGGAGGCCGAGGGGCTGATCCGGCTCTATCCGAAGAAGGGCGCCCTCGTCCTGCCCGTCTCCGCCCAGGAGATCGCCGACGTCGTCGAGACACGGCTGCTCGTCGAGGAGCACGCGGCGCGCAAGGCCGTGCCCGCGCCCCCCGGGCTCATCGAGCGCCTGGAGGAGCTGCTGGCCCGGCAGAAGCGGCAGGCCGCCGAAGGAGACCTCGCCGGGGCCGCCGTCACCGACCGCTGCTTCCACGCCGAGATCGTCCGCAGCGGCGGCAACGAGATCCTGTCCCGGCTCTACGACCAGCTGCGCGACCGCCAGCTGCGGATGGGCGTCGCCGTCATGCACTCCCACCCCGACCGGATCGCCAAGACCCTCGCCGAGCACGAGGAGATCCTCGACGCGCTGCGCACGGGGGACGCCGAGGCGGCCGTCGGACTGGTCCACCGGCACATCGGCTGGTTCTCGCACCTGGCCCGGGGGGAGGTCCGATGAGCAGCACGACGCTGCCGGGGGATCCGCCGGGCGGCCGGCGCGCGCTGGCCGTCTGGGGCATCGGCGTCTCGGTCTACTTCGTCGCGGTCATCTTCCGCACGTCCCTGGGCGTCGCCGGCCTCGACGCGGCCGACCGCTTCCACGTCAACGCCTCCGCGCTCTCCACGTTCTCCATCCTCCAGCTGCTGGTCTACGCGGGCATGCAGATACCCGTCGGCCTGCTCGTCGACCGGCTCGGCACCAAGAAGGTGCTCGCCCTCGGGGCGGTGCTGTTCACGGCCGGGCAGCTGGGTTTCGCGTTCTCCCCCTCGTACGGCATGGCGCTCGCCTCCCGGGCGCTGCTCGGCTGCGGTGACGCGCTGACGTTCATCAGCGTGCTGCGGCTCGGCACGCGGTGGTTCCCGGCCCGGCGCGGGCCGCTCGTCGCCCAGTTCGCGGGGCTCGCGGGCATGGCGGGCAACCTCGTCTCCACGCTCGTCCTGGCCCGGCTGCTGCACGGCGTCGGCTGGACGCCGGCCTTCGCGGGCAGCGCGGTCGCCGGGGCCGTGGTGTTCGTCCTGGTGCTGCTGTTCCTGAAGGACCACCCGGAGGGCCACGAGCCGGAGCCGCTCCCGCACCAGGGCGCGGCCTACGTACGGCGGCAGATCGCCGCCGCCTGGCGGGAGCCGGGGACACGGCTCGGACTGTGGGTGCACTTCACGACCCAGTTCCCGGCGATGGTGTTCCTGCTGCTGTGGGGCCTGCCGTTCCTCGTCGAAGCACAGGGACTGTCCCGGGCCACGGCCGGCGAACTCCTCACCCTCGTCGTGCTCTCGAACATGGTCGTCGGCCTGGTCTACGGGCAGATCGTCGCCCGGCACCACGGGGCGCGGCTGCCGCTCGCGCTCGGCACGGTCGGGACGACGGCGACCCTGTGGGCGGCGACGCTGGCCTACCCCGGTCCGCACGCCCCGATGTGGCTGCTGATCGTGTTGTGCGCGGTGCTCGGGGCCTGCGGGCCCGCCTCGATGCTCGGCTTCGACTTCGCCCGCCCGGCGAACCCGCCCGAGCGGCAGGGCACGGCCTCCGGCATCACCAACATGGGCGGCTTCGTGGCCTCCATGACCACGCTGTTCGCGGTCGGGGTGCTGCTGGACGCCACCGGCGACGACTACACCGTGGCCTTCTCGGTGGTGTTCGTCCTCCAGGCGCTCGGGGTCACGCAGATCCTGCGGCTGCGCAAGCAGGCGGCCCGGCGGGAGCGGGAGCGGCTGGTGGCGAGCCGGGTCGAGACGGTGCACGTGCCGGCGTAGGTCAACGGGCCGCTACCGGTACGAGGGTGAGGTACGCCAGGCCGAGGACGCCGCGGTAGGTGAGCCAGGCGGCTCGGTGGCGGTCGGCGCGCTCCCGGGTCTCGGAGGCCTGGGGGTGCCCGGCGTGCCGGGCGAGCCACACCTCGGTGTCCGCGAGGTACGCCGACTCGAACTCCTCCCATTCGTCGAGGCTCGCGGTCTCCGTCCACTCCGGTCGGAATCCCGCGTCGACGGCCAGGGCGACGAGGGTGGCGAGGTCGGGGTGGTCGGTGGCCTTCGCGTCGGGCCACATGCGGGACAGTTCTTCCTCGGTCGGGGTGCGCTGCCAGAAGCCTTCGCCGAGGAGGACGCGGCCGTGGTCGGTGACGAGCCGACGGAGTTCGCCGATAGCTTGGGGGAGTTGGCTGCCGAGGGCTTGGCTCGCGCCTACGCACAGGACGAGGTCGGCGGGGCCGTGGGGGGTGCCGGTGGCGGACTCTTCGAGGAAACGGACTTGGTCGGAGAGTCCCCGTTCCTCGGCGGTCCGGCGGGCGCGGGCCAGGTCCTCGGCGTTGATGTCGATGCCGGTGCCGGTGGCCTTCGGGGTGGCGGCGAGGATACGGAGCATGAGCTCGCCCCAGCCGCAGCCGATGTCCAGGACGGTGGTGGGGGTGTTGCCGGCCAGGCGGGTCACGAGCTGGTCGGCCCGTGCTTCGGACAGGGGGCCGTGGAAGGTGAGGCGGGTGTGGCGGGGCGGGGTTGTCATGTCCAGGGACGGTACGTGGGGTGGGGCGTTGGCGGCATGGAGTTTTGCGGCCCCTGCCCGTCGGTGCTGAGGCCGGGTGGGTGCGCAGCCCGGCGGAGCGGGGTGCCGCTGCGCCCACCCGTGCCGCCCCTAGCGGCACGACTGCCCGCAGCTAGGGCCCTGCCTACTTCGTCACTGTGAAGTTGCGCAGGATTGCTGCCGTCAGGTCCGGGTCGCCCTCTGTTTTCACCCTGTCCGTCACCGACTCCGGTGTCACGCGGCCGCAGGCCAGGCGTACGTACGTCTCCCAGTCGAGGGTGAGCGTGGCGGCGGGACCGAGGGCGGGGGCCGTTTCGAGGGTGCCGCGGCCCTGGATGTCGACGCGGATCGTGCGCAGGAACTCGATGGGGCCGTGGACGTCGAAGACGACGGCCGAGCTGCGCGGTGCCTGCGCGTCCTCGGCGACCACGCGCGGGAGTTCGCCGAGCAGCACGTCACGGGCGACCTGCGCGCCGGGGGAATCGAGGTTGCCGGGCCGGCCGAGGGCCGTGCGCAAGTCCTGCTCGTGCACCCACACGTCGAAGGCGTGCCGGCGCATGGACTCCTCGAGGGTCAGCTCCGTGCCGAGCGGGCCGCGCACCTTCGTGCCCGGGTCGCGCGAGTCGTTGCGCAGCTGGCGGTTGCGGCGGATGATCACGTACTCCAGCTCGGAGGTCATCTCCGGCGCCGTGTGGTGACGGCGGACGTCGACCTGCATCTCCATGTAGCGCTGGTGGTCGTTCGTCACGTGGAACAGGTCGCGCGGCAGCGTGTGGATGGGGCGCGGGTCGCCCAGCATCTCGCAGTCCAGGCCGATGACATGGGAGACCACGTCCCGCACCGACCACCCGGGGCACGGCGTCCGCCGGTTCCACTCGGCCTCCGCGAGCGGCTGGAGCAGCTCGGATATCGCTTCGATGGAGTGGGTCCAGGCGTCGGCGTAGGGCTGGAGGGTGGGATGCAGACTCACGGAACGGGACCCCTCGGCGGTCGGTGCACGGGCAGGTGGTGGCGGTTGCCAGTGGGAGGTGGCGGCTGTCGGCGGGTGTCTTGGCAGCTAAGTTACGCTGCTGTGAGGCACCCCGGCAGTGCTTTCGTGTGACGATCGTAGGCCCGTGGGGAACCCCTTGTGGGACGGGTCGAATGCCAGGACGGTGGTAGTGTGCGCGCCTCTGTGATCCAGATCGCCGTAGACGAGGACGAATCGGTCGAATCACGCCGTCGGCGGGTGGCCTCGATGGTCCGGGAGCAGGCCGGGGCCGATCTCGTCGTCCTGCCGGAGCTGTGGACCACGGGTGCCTTCGCCTACGAGGAGTTCGGGCAGGAGGCCGAGCCGCTCGAAGGGCCGACGTACGAGGCGATGGCGAAGGCCGCGAGCGACGCCGGCGTGTGGCTGCACGCGGGGTCGATTCCCGAGCGTGATCCGGACGGTCCCCTCTACAACACCTCCCTCGTCTTCTCCCCCTCCGGCGACCTCGCCGCCGTCTACCGCAAGATCCACCGCTTCGGCTTCGACAAGGGCGAGGCCGTGCTGATGGGCGCGGGCGCCGAGTTGGTGACGGTCCGTCTGCCGTCGACCACCCTGGGCCTCGGCACCTGTTACGACCTCCGCTTCCCCGAACTCTTCCGCGGTCTCGTCGACGCCGGTGCCGAGACGCTCGTGGTGCCGGCGGGCTGGCCGGAGCGCCGCCGGTCCCACTGGACGCTGCTGGCTCAGGCGCGGGCGGTCGAGAACCAGTCGTTCGTCGTCGCGTGTGGAACGGCCGGGACGCACGCCGGGGTTCCCCAGGCCGGTCACTCGATCGTGGTCGACCCGTGGGGCGAGGTGCTGGCCGAGGCGGGTGCCGAAGAGGAGGTCCTCACGGTGGACTTCGACCCCGGCAAGGTCGCCACCACCCGTGAGCAGTTCCCGGCGCTGAAGGACCGGGTGCTGGGGCTCCAGCCTCCTCGCAGGCCCTGAGGGCGCGCCGTCAGCCCTCCCGCTCCTTCTCCGCCAGGTGGATCACACACACGGCCACCGCGATCAGCAGCGCCGGATCCGCGTCCTCGCGGACGACGTCCACACCGTAAGTGTCCCGTACGGTCAGCCACCGTCGGGAGACGACCGCCAGCAGCTCCCCGTCGTACTCGACGGCGAACTCCCGGTCGAGGATCTTGCCGCTGACGTCCAGCTCGCTGCCGTCGGCCAGGGAGACCCGGTAGTGGTTGCGCAGCAGTGACAGCCGTTTGCGGCGGATCGTCGCCAGCGGTTCGCCGCCCCGCTGGAGCACCATCGTGTCGCGCAGGGCGAGCATCTTCTGGTGGATGTCGACGAGGACGCGCCCCTGGGTGTCCTTCAGCTCCCAGGTGTCCCGCAGGCGCAGGGCCTTGCCGTCGACGAGGAACACCTTGGAGCCGCGGTCGTCCTCGATCCAGTAGTCGTCACCGAAGCCGAGGAGCCGGTCGTACACGAGGAATCTCATGACACCAGGGCTTCCCCGGCGCCGCTGCCGAAACGCCGCCGATAGGCCGACGGGCTGAGCCCGGTCACCCGCCGCAGCCGGTTGCGCAGGTTGGCGGCCGTGCCGAGCCCGCTGCGGGCCGCCACGACGTCCAGGCGCTCCTCGCCCCGCTCGATCAGCCGGCAGGCCAGCGCCACGCGCTCCCCGGTCAGCCATGCGAGCGGTGTCGTCCCGAGCTGGGCGCGGAAGCGCCGGTGGAGCGTGGCGGGGCTGACACGCGCGCGTGCGGCCAGGTCCGCCACCGTCAGCGGCTCGCCCAGCCGCTCCTGCGCCCATTGCAGCAGGGGTGCCAGAGACTCGTCCCGTACGTCCGGGACCGGCCGCTCGACGAACTGCCGCTGCCCGCCGTCCCGGTGCGACGCGAACACCAGCCGCCGGGAGACGTGGTTGGCGATCTCGGCGCCGTGGTCACGCCGTACGACGTGCAGGCCCAGGTCCAGCGCCGAGGCGCTGCCGGAGGCGGTCAGGACGTCGCCGTCGTCCACGAACAACACGTCGGGCTCCAGCCGTACGTCGGGGAACCTCGTCCTGAAGGACTCCGCCCACATCCAGTGGCAGGCCGCCCGCCGCCCGTCCAGGAGCCCGGCCTCCGCCATCGTGAAGGCACCCGAGCAGAACCCGACCAGCCGCGCACCACGCGCGTGTGCCCGGCGTACGGCGTCCAGGACGCGCGGCGCTCGGGGGGTGCCGGTGTCGGGCCGGTTCGGCACGATCAGGGTGTCCGCCTCCTCGGCGGCCTCCAGCCCGGCCACTCCCGTGAGCGTGAAGAAGCCGTCCCGCATACGCGTGTGCGGTGCGGCGGCGCACAGCCGGAAGTCGTACAGCTCCCTCCCGAGCTCCGGCCTGCGCAGCCCGAAGATCTCGATGGCGCAGCTCATCTCGAACGGGTTCGAGTTCTCGTCCACCATCAGGACGACCCGGTGCGAGGATCCTTGCGGCATGTGCGATTTCTAGCACTCGTGCGAGACCCACGGCAGCCCTGAAGATCACTCCATGACCCAGGAACCCGTCTCCCTCGCCCACGCGCTGGCCTCCTTCTCCGAGCAGTGGAGCCCGCGCATCGTCACCGCCGTCAACGACTACGACGTCCGCGTCGCCAAGGTCGAGGGCGAGCACGTCTGGCACGTCCACGACCACACCGACGAGTTCTTCCTCGTCCTCGACGGCGAACTCCACATCGGCCTGCGCGAACCGGCCGGTGAGCGCACGGTCGTCCTGCCCAGGGGCAGCGTCTTCACTGTCCCGCGCGGCACCGACCACAAGCCGTACGCCCCCGTCCCGACCGCGATCCTCATGTTCGAGCCCACCGGCACCCTCACGGTCGGCGACCGCCACGACGACGTGCCCGAGCACGTGGACGCCACGACCGGCCACGCGCTGGACCGGCTGTCAGTGCCGGATGACACCCTGGACGCATGAACGACTCCGCACCCCGACGGGCCCGTGTCCGCGCCCCCGAGCTGACCGGCAAGGGCGGCTGGCTGAACACGGGCGGGCAGCAGTACACCCTCGCCGACCTGCGAGGACGCATCGTCGTCCTGGATTTCTGGACGTTCTGCTGCATCAACTGCCTGCATGTCCTGGACGAACTGCGCGAGCTGGAGGAGAAGCACCGGGACACGGTCGTGGTGATCGGGGTGCACTCGCCGAAGTTCGTGCACGAGGCCGAGCATCAGGCGGTGGTGGACGCAGTCGAGCGGTACGGGGTGGAGCACCCGGTGCTCGACGACCCGGAGCTGGCCACATGGAAGCAGTACGCCGTGCGCGCCTGGCCGACGCTCGTCGTGATCGACCCCGAGGGGTACGTCGTAGCCCAGCACGCCGGTGAGGGGCATGTGCACGCCATCGAGCGGCTGGTGGCGGAGCTGGAGGCCGAGCACGAGGCCAGGGGGACGCTGCGACGGGGAGACGGGCCGTACGTGCCGCCGGAGCCGGAGCCGACGGTGCTGCGGTTCCCGGGCAAGGCGCTGCTGCTGCCGTCCGGGAACTTCCTGGTGAGCGACACGACCCGGCACCAGCTGGTGGAACTCGCCGAGGACGGGGAGAGCGTCGTTCGCCGGATCGGGTCCGGCACGCGCGGGTTCACCGACGGACCGGCGGACACGGCCGCCTTCAACGAGCCGCAGGGGCTCGCCCTGCTCGACGACGGGTCGGTGGCCGTCGCCGACACCGTCAACCACGCCCTGCGACGGCTGGACCTCACCACCGGTGACGTCACCACCCTCGCCGGTACGGGCAGGCAGTGGTGGCAGGGCTCACCCACCTCCGGTCCCGCCCGCGAGATCGACCTGTCCTCCCCCTGGGACGTCGCCCTCTGGCAGGGCAAGGTCTGGATCGCCATGGCCGGCGTCCACCAGCTGTGGGCGTACGACCCGGTCGACGGCACGGTCGCGGTCGCGGCCGGGACGACGAACGAGGGGCTGGTGGACGGCCCGGGAGCCGAGGCCTGGTTCGCGCAGCCCTCCGGCCTCGCCGCCACGCCCGAGCGCCTCTGGCTCGCCGACTCCGAGACGTCCGCCCTGCGCTGGGTGGACCCGGACGGCTCCGTCCACACCGCCGTCGGCACCGGCCTGTTCGACTTCGGCCACCGCGACGGCCCCGCCGGACAGGCCCTGCTCCAGCACCCGCTGGGCGTCACGGCCCTGCCGGACGGCTCGATCGCGGTCAGCGACACCTACAACCACGCCCTGCGGCGCTACGACCCCGCGACCGGCGAGGTCACCACCCTGGCCACGGACCTGCGCGAGCCCAGCGACGCGGTGCTCGCCGGCGACGACATCGTGGTCGTGGAGTCGGCCCGGCACAGGCTGACCCGGCTGCGGCTGCCGGAGGAGGCGGTGAAGGTGCCCGAGGCCGCCCACCGCACGCAGCGCGAGGCGACCGAAGTCACCCCCGGGCGGCTCCGGCTGGAGGTGATCTTCCAGGCCCCGGCGGGCCAGAAGCTCGACACCCGGTACGGCCCCTCCACGCGTCTGCTGGTCTCCTCCACTCCGCCGGAGCTGCTGCGCAGCGGCGAGGGCGCGGGGAGTGACCTCTCCCGCGCCCTCGAACTCGACCCCTCCGTGCCGGAGGGCGTGCTGCACGTCTCCGCGATGGCAGCCTCCTGCGACGACGACCCCGCCAACGAGTACCCGGCGTGTCACGTCCACCAGCAGGACTGGGGCGTCCCCGTCCGCCTCACCGAGGCCGGGACGGACCGGCTTCCCCTGGTGCTGGCCGGGATGGACACCTGATCCGGGCGGGGGTCTCGCCCCGTACCCGTCGCTGCAGTCGACCTGCGTGTGCGGAGGTTTGCCGGGACGGTCACTCCTTTCCCCGGGTCACAGGGGGGTGGACCGGCGTTCCCCCTGCTGCGCGAAGACCCCCATGCTTGTGAGCCACAGGGCCGCGGCCGTCACCCCGGCGCTCATATCCGCGTTCGCTGCCAGCAGCCAGGACCACAGCCAGGAGACCTGCGGCTCGATGCCCAACGTCAGGGTCACCACTGCGAGCAGCAACGGGACGCACCAGGCGAGGGAGCTCCCGATGACGCGCACGGCCAGCAGGGCCAGGCCGCACAGGGCGAGGACGTTCCGTGCGACGGCCGCGCCTCCACGGTCGTCCAGGATGTCGGTCGGCAGCAGGGCCCAGGCAGCCAGCGCGGCCCCGAGGGAGACCAGCCCGGTGTGGGCCAGCCTGGCGCGACGGATCACCGGCCCGCCAAGGCCGTCCCAGGGCTGCATCGAACCGTGAGCGGTGGCCGAGAGGATCACCGCGCAGACCGCGGGGAGCAGGATCAGGGTGACAGGTGTGTTCTGGTCCGAGGAGTAACCGACCTTCACCAGCGCGCCGTTGAGGACAAGGGAGGTGACGGCGACGGCCGCCAGGAGCAGGACGGAGACGGCTACCCGGCGACTGCGGCAGTACAGGACAGGCCCGCGGGCCCCACGGACACCGCCGGCTTCGCGCGGGCTCACCGGAAGTCCTGGCCCGAGAGCGTGCACGTCCGGAACGCGCCCCAGTGGTCGCTCAGCCAGGTGCTGCCCTGTCCGCTGGACCACTTGTTGATCGTCTGCTGTGCTGTGCGCAGTTCGGTGGTCGGCGCGGGGAGTCCGGGCACGGCCGAGGCGTCCGCGCGGCCGTGCGCCAGCCACTGCTGCACGAGTTCGGTCAGGGCTGCGATCCGCGGGTTGTCCTGTGTCAGGTTGCAGGCCTTGAAGTCCGTCAAGGAGCTGATCAGGTCCTCTCGCGCTTCTTCGACCCGGCCGGGACGCAGATCGTCGAGGTACAGCGGCGCGGTGCCCGGAGCAGGGGTGCTGCTGCGCTCCTGCTGGACGAGCCGGGTCATACGCTGCGGGGTGTGCGCCAGCCGAGCGGCCGTGTCCGTGAAGGTGTCCCGCAACTCGGGCAGCGCACTCTCGAACGCCGGGTGCACACAAATCGCCAGGCCGCGGGAGGTGGTGCACACCGTCGACAACCGCGCGGACTCGGCTGTGCTGAGGGCGGGCTGGTGGAAGCGCCCGTGCAGAGGGCTGAGCACCGCGACACCGGTGACCACCAGGGCCAGTGAGGCCACTGCGACCCCGATGATCGCCCGCCGCGACAACAGGCGGGCGAGGCACACACCGGCCCCGGCCACCGCCACCCCGGCGAGCCAGACGGCCTGGCCTGCGTAGAGGCCGTCGTGCGGCAGATCGTACGGCGTGACAAGTTCGTCCAGGAAGGGGAAGAGAAGGTAACCGGTGTGCCCGACCAGGTCGTAGTGCACCACGTAGACGGCGAAGGGCGCCACGGCAGCGAGGGGTGCGGTGAAGCGACTGGGCCACAGTCGGCCGACAGAGTATCCGAGCACCGTCCAGGCCACCACGGCACACCAACCCGCGAGCCACCCGCTGATCCCGATCTCGCCTGCGGGTGCTTCCAACAGCACCCTGACCACGACCGCCACGGCGACGAAGCCGTACGCCAGGGACGCCCAGGCGACCATGGCGAGCAGCTGGGCACCAGGCAGCCACCAGGCGGGAACCGAACTCATCCCGGTCAGGTAGGAGAGTCCGCGCTGTTGCTCCCGGCCCCCCGCGAGTGCCGCGAGTCCGGCCATTCCACAGCTGCTCAGGACACCGGAGAGCACCACGGAGTGGACGGCGTTGGGCCAGAAACCCACGCCCGGAGTGAGGTTGCCGAAGGCGTTCCACACACTGACGAAGATCAGGACGAGGACGGCCCAGAGGTGCCAGCGGGTACGCGTCTCCAGTGCGGCACCCCTCAGGATGCCGGTCCGTGAACCGCTCATCGCGCACCGCCCTGGGCGTCGGAGCCGTGTCCCTGGCGGCCGACGACCGTGTGGTAGCCCCGCTCCAGCTCCGTGTCCCCCTCCTCGGACGACACCCCGGCCGCAGCCAGTTCGCGCACAGTGCCCTGGAAGACGATGTCCCCGTCTTCGAGGACCAGCACGTCGTCGCACATCGCGGACACGTCGTCAGTGAGGTGGGTGCTGAGCAGCACGGGCGTGGTGTCGGCGAGGCCGCGCACCATCTTGCGGAAGTCCGAACGCTGACGCGGGTCCAGACCGACGGTGGGCTCGTCGAGGACGAGGAAATCGGGACGGTGGACCATCGCCGCTGCGATCCCCGCCCGTTGCCGCATGCCACCGGACAGCTTCGCCATGCGTACCGAGGCACTGTCCGTCAGCCCCACAGCGGCGACGGCCTCGCGCACGGCCTGTGTGGCGGACACACCTTTCATCCCCTTGGTCCACGCCACGTACGAGACGAAGTCCTCCACGCTGAACGACGCGACGTATCCGAAATTCTGCGGCAAATATCCAATTCGCTGCCGCGCTCGCTCCCGGGCCTTCTTGTCGCTGTAATCCTCCCCAAAAACCTGAATGCCGCCACCGGCAGGGGGCAGGAGCGTGACGACCGTTTCCAGCAGAGTCGTCTTTCCCGCGCCATTCGGCCCGAGAAGGGCGGTCACGCCACTGTCCAGCGAAAAAGTAACACCCCGCAGAACCGTACGCTTTCCGCGTCGCTGCACCATTCCATCGGCTACAACCGTTGCCACGCCCCAGCCTTCCTACGTTCTAATGGTTCTCAGGCGTCAGCAGGCTCGGACGTCGCGGGGAGACGTGTCGTGGTAGGTGCCGCCCTTCCAGTATCCCCGCGCGTAGTAACCACGCTTGTTGCCGTTGTCGCAACTGGACACCCCGACCGTCCAGTCCTTCCGCGTGTCCGTCATCGCGTTCTTCGCCGTGAGCGGGTCAGGAAGGAGGTTCTTGTCCCACTTGATCTCAGTGGTCAGCGTGCTCGACTTGGCAGAATTGCAAGACGCCTTGGACTGCCCCCACAGGGTGCTCCCGGTGACGACATTGAACTTGACGGACGGCTCAGCGCATCCGCTCGGTGCCGCCATCGCCGGAATGGCGGTCACCAACCCTCCAAGGAGGGCGGCGCCGGCACATGCCGCGGCTATGCCACTCTTCCGGCCAAATCTCTTCATTTGTACCCCCTGCTGTGATTTCCGATGCACGCAAAGCCGTGTCCGGCTTTTGTGCGGAGTGAGGAAAATATCATGAGGGTGGCAGGCGGGCAAGCGAAATGATCTTGCCGTGATTTCAGGGCCGGAAAGATTGAGTGCGAGTATCTCGCTCTTCTTGGTGACTTTTACGACAAAGGCAGAAAGATGAGCCAGTTGCAATAGCGGCTTGTGCTGCTTTAGTGCGACTCGCACCAGTTTCTTCTCTGCTTTGTAGACGCGCTGTTTTCTTCTGCGTCACCGGACGCGAATCCGTTACAGGACACTTGGAGTGTGTCGACTCGTCTATGTTGCGCCGCTGGAGTGTTCTCCGCGCGACCGGACGACCATCGGGCGAGCACGCCCCGGACATGCCGTGGGTGCTCGCCCGAACGGACAGCGAGATGCGGTGGAGCCGCTGGTCGGTTGCGCGGACGGCCCGTGCCGCGGCGCCGGATGCGTAAGCCGTCCAGCACCGCGGCGAACGTCGGGCTGACACCCCGCTGACCGGACGAGTCAGCCAGTGCAGCGGGCGGGCCCGGTCGTCGGAGAGCAGGTGGACCTTGCTGGTCAGCCCGCCCCGTGAGCGCCCCAACGCCTCGCGTCCATCTGCTTCGCAGCTAGACCCCGTATCCGTCGCTGTAGCCGTCGCGGCGGTGATGGTGGGCTGCCGGGTCCTCCACGACCGACGTCGTGGGCGGCACCACCACGCGCCGCCGCCTGGCGATGCTGCTGAACGTCGTGACGCCGATCAGTCCGACGATCATCAGGATGATGCCGACGAGGTCGAGGTTGACCCCCTGCATGTCCCAATCGGTCGCGAACGTGAGGATGGCTCCCACGGCGATGAGGATGATGCATCCGCCGAGGCCCATGAGTGTCGCCTCCCTGTACGGTCCGGTCGTTCCGGTCCGCACACCGGGTACCCCCGAGGGGAACACCCATGCGGTGACGGCCTGTTCTACCTCTCGAGGAACGCCGTCAACGCGTTCGCGAGCAGGAACGGGTCGTCGGCGCCGCACAGTTCGCGCGCGCTGTGCATCGACAGGATGGCCACGCCGATGTCGACGGTCCTGATGCCGTGCCGGGCGGCGGTGATCGGGCCGATCGTGGTGCCGCAGGGCATGGAGTTGTTGGAGACGAAGGACTGGAAGGGCACGTCGGCCGCCTCGCAGGCCGCCGTGAACTCCGCGCGGCCCGAACCGTCCGTGGCGTAGCGGTTGTTGACGTTGACCTTGAGGATCGGGCCGCCGTTGACGCGCGGGTGGTGCGTCGGGTCGTGACGCTCCGCGTAGTTGGGGTGGACGGCGTGACCCGTGTCGGAGGACAGGCAGACCGTGCCGGCGAAGGCGCGGGCCCGGTCCTCGTAGGAGCCGCCGCGCGCGAACACCGAGCGTTCCAGCACGTTGCCGAGCAGCGGCCCGTCCGCGCCCGTGTCCGACTGGGAGCCGTTCTCCTCGTGGTCGAAGGCGGCCAGGACCGGGATGGACGCCGGCTGCGAGGACGACGAGGCGACGGCGGCGAGCGCGGCCGTGCCGGCGTGCACCGACAGCAGGTTGTCCATGCGCGGGCCGGCCAGCAGTTCGCGGTCGCGGCCCAGGTAGGCGGGCGGTTCCACGGAGTGCGTCATCAGGTCCCAGCCGGTGACCTCGCCGGCCGGGATTCCGGCGGTCTCCTCCAGGAAAGCGATCAGGTCGCCGTCGCGCACGTCGTTGCCCAGGCCCCAGACCGGCTGCATGTGCCGCTGCTTGTCCAGCTTGAGGCCGTCCGCCGTCACCGAGCGGTCCAGGTGGATGGCGAGCTGCGGGACGCGCAGCAGCGGCCGGTCGACGTTGACCAGGCGCGTCGAGCCGTCGCGCAGGGTCAGCCGGCCCGCGAGGCCCAGGTCGCGGTCCAGCCAGGAGTTGAGCAGCGGTCCGCCGTAGATCTCCACGGCCACCTGGCGCCAGCCGTGCGCCCCGCTGTCGGGGAGCGGCTTGACGCGCAGGTTGGGGGAGTCGGTGTGGGCGCCCACGATCCGGAACGGCGTGTGCGGCGCGGCGCCCTCGGGCACGTACCAGGCGACGATCGCGCCGCCGCGCAGCACGTACTTGCCGCCGCTCGTCCCGTCCCAGGCGTCCGTCTCGGCGACCTGCCTGAAGCCGGCCTTCTCCAGCCGCTCGGCAGCTGTGGCCACGGCGTGGTACGGCGAGGGGCTCGCCGCCAGGAAGGTCATGAGGTCGTCGGTGTGGCCGCGGTCGAAGCGGGCTGGTTCGGTCATGGGTTCACCTTAACGACGGACGAGGGCCCGCTCCCCTGGAAGGGAACAGGCCCTCGAACGGAGGACGTGAGGATCAGAACGCGGCCTCGTCCAGCTCCATCAGGTCCAGCTCGACGCCCTCGGCGACCTTGCGGG
This sequence comes from Streptomyces sp. NPDC006235, assembly GCF_040613735.1. Classification (NCBI taxonomy): domain Bacteria; kingdom Bacillati; phylum Actinomycetota; class Actinomycetes; order Kitasatosporales; family Streptomycetaceae; genus Streptomyces; species Streptomyces sp. NPDC006235. The sequence continues at coordinate 46,168 of NZ_JBEXSR010000028.1, read as the reverse complement.
CCAGGGTGACGCCCGGCAGGACGTTGGCCGCGAAGAACTTCGCCGCGGCGATCTTGCCGGTGTAGAAGGCCTTGTCCTTGGCGGAGGCGGTCTCCAGCTTCTCGGCGGCGATCGCGGCGCCCTTGAGCAGCAGGTAGCCGACGACGACGTCACCGGAGGCCATCAGCAGGCGGGTCGTGTTCAGCCCGACCTTGTAGATGTTCTTGACGTCCTGCTCGGTGGCCGCGAGGTCCGTGAGCATCAGGCCGACGATGGCCTCCAGCTCGACCGCGGCCTTGGCGAGGTGCTCGCGGGCCCCGGCCAGTTCCTCGCCGCCCGTGCCGAGGGCCAGGAACTTCTTGATGTCCTCGGCGAGGGAGTTCAGCGCGGCGCCCTGGTTGCGGACGATCTTCCGGAAGAAGAAGTCCTGGCCCTGGATCGCCGTGGTGCCCTCGTAGAGGGTGTCGATCTTGGAGTCCCGGATGTACTGCTCGATCGGGTACTCCTGCAGGAAGCCGGAGCCGCCGAAGGTCTGCAGCGACTGGGCGAGCTGCTCGTAGCCCTTCTCCGAGCCGTAGCCCTTGACGATCGGCAGGAGCAGGTCGTTCAGCGCGTGCTCGGTCGAGGCGTCCTCGCCCGCGGCCTCCTTGATCTGGATGGCGTCCTGGATCGAGGCGGTGTACATCACCAGGGCGCGCATGCCCTCCGCGTACGCCTTCTGCGTCATCAGCGAGCGGCGCACGTCCGGGTGGTGCGTGATGGTGACCTTGGGCGCGGTCTTGTCCATGAAGTTGGCGAGGTCCGGGCCCTGGACGCGCTCCTTGGCGTACTCCAGCGCGTTCAGGTAGCCCGTGGACAGCGTGGAGATCGCCTTCGTGCCGACCATCATGCGGGCGAACTCGATGATGCGGAACATCTGGCGGATGCCGTCGTGCTTGTCGCCGATCAGCCAGCCCTTGGCGGGGCGCTGGTCGCCGAAGGTCATCTCGCAGGTGTTGGAGGCCTTCAGGCCCATCTTGTGCTCGACGTTCGTGGCGTAGACGCCGTTGCGCTCGCCCAGCTCGCCGGTCTCGAAGTCGAAGAGGTACTTCGGGACGAGGAAGAGGGACAGGCCCTTGGTGCCGGGGCCGGCGCCCTCGGGGCGGGCCAGCACGTAGTGGAGGATGTTCTCCGACATGTCGTGCTCACCGGACGTGATGAACCGCTTCACGCCCTCGATGTGCCAGGAGCCGTCCTCCTGCTGCACGGCCTTGGTGCGGCCGGCGCCCACGTCGGAGCCCGCGTCGGGCTCGGTGAGCACCATCGTGGAGCCCCACTGCTTCTCCGTGGCGATCTTGGCTATGTGCTTCTGGACCTCGTTGCCCTCCTCGAAGAGGATGCCGGCGAAGGCGGGGCCCGAGGAGTACATCCACACGGCCGGGTTGGCGCCCAGGATGAGCTCGGCGTACGCCCAGATCAGGGAGCGGGGCGCGGTGGTGCCGCCGATCTCCTCGGGCAGGCCGAGACGCCAGTACTCGGAGTCCATGAAGGCCTGGTAGCTCTTCTTGAAGGAGGCAGGGACCGGCGCGGTGTGGGTCTCCGGGTCGAAGACCGGCGGGTTGCGGTCGGCGTCGGCGAAGGACTCGGCCAGCTCGTTCTCCGAGAGACGGGTCAGCTCCTCCAGGATGCTCTTCGCGGTCTCGACGTCCATCTCCTCGAACGGGCCGGTGCCGTACACCTTGTCGCGCCCGAGTACTTCGAAGAGGTTGAACTCGATGTCGCGGAGATTCGACTTGTAGTGCCCCATGGCGACGGCTCCCGGCTCCCTAGAGAGATCGGCGAGGCACTGGCTCCTCGCGCTAGTTCACGTACCAACAAGTAGCTACGATGATGCTACCCGCCAGTAATAAGACGCAACCCCTTCCGGTCATCTGTGACAGGTCACACCGGAACGGTCAGGGCGGCGGTGTAGCCGTCGCCCGCACTGCCCTTCATCGCCGCCAGCTGCCGCTCGTGACCGTCGCTGAAGATGCCGTCGTCCTCCAGGGAGAGGCTGCTCAGGTTCCGCACGCTCTCGCCGTAGCCGTCCGTGGCGTACACCGCGTCGCAGACGTCCTTCGGGAAGGCGAGCTGCGAGGTGTTCGTGATCGACGTGGCCGCGGTGGCGTCCGCCAGGCTGCCGTAGACCTCGAAGTGGACGTGCGGCCAGCGGCCCGGATAGCAGCCGGGGAAGATGCTCGTGAAGGTGACCTGGCCCTTCTCGTCCGTCTCCTGGACGCCCCGCAGGTAGTTCTCGTCGGTGACGCCCTCGGAGTACAGGGAGTAGGCGCCCTCCCGGTCGCAGTGCCAGACGTAGACGGCGGCGCCCTGCTTCGGTGTGCCGCAGCCGGAGGCCGCGTCCACCACCGTCAGCGTGATCGTCAGGGGGACGCCCTCGGCGGTGCCGCCCGCGGAGTCGCCGAAGCTCTTCGTGATGTCGCTGCGGACGACACCGCTTTCCTTCAGCACGTTCACGCCGTTCGAGCCGTCACCCGGGAAGGGCCCGGCCGTCTCCTCGGGGATCTCCGCACACGCGGCGGACGAGGAAGAGGGGGAGGAAGCGGAGGGGGACGCGGTGGTCTTCTCGTCCGCCGTACAGCCCACCAGTGGCACCAGGCTCACGCCCGCCATCAGCCGGATCATGCGGCGGCGGGCGAGGACGGGCAGGTCGTAGGACAGGCCCCTGTCGTGCTCGTGGGGGCCTTCGTCATGGGGTCCGTTCATGGTCCGACGCTACGAGCGCCGGGCGCGGCGATCCACAGCGCCGGCGCTGTCAACTCGCTGTCGGTTTTCCGGGCCTGCCGTACCGGCCCGATCGCCCGGCCGCGCTCGGTACTCTTGCGCTCATGTACGGCTACGACCAGACAGCGGGCCCGCAAGGGCAGTACGCCCCTCCGCAGCAGCCGATGTCCGGCGGGTACGGACAGCAGCCGCCGCTGTACCCCGAGCCGTCCCCGCCCTCCCTGACGGACGCGGTGCGCGCGTTCACGACCGGCCAGATGTCCGCCGAGGACTTCCAGCAGGTCTTCGCGACGTCGAAGGTCTACTGCCCGCGCGGTGACAACCCGGGCTTCCTCGCCCTGCACAACACCCAGCAGCCGGTGATCCCGATGTTCAGCACGCTCAAGGAGCTGCGCCGGTACGCGGGCAAGGAGTCCAAGTACTTCGTGATCACCGGCGCCGAGGTCCTGGACCTGCTGCCGACGGGCTACGGCTTCGTGCTGGACATGGAGGGCGAGCACCGCATGGTGTTCGACGCGAAGGCCGTCGAGCAGATGGTCGAGTTCGCGATGCGCCGGATGTATGGCTAGACGCCATTGCTTCGCAGACGGCTAGACGCCGGCAGACGGCTGGTTCCCCTGCTCGGACTTCGGCAGGCGCAGGGCCAGGCCGTCCAGGACGACCTCCAGGCCGTAGGCGAATTTCGTGTCGCGCAGGGCGACGGGGTCGGTGGTGGCTTCCTCGACCTCCGTGTGCGGAATGGCCAGGTGGGTGTGGTCGGCCGCGGCCCGCTGAGCCGCGGGCATGAGGCGGGCGATGAAGTCGGCCTCGGTCTCCCCGGACCGGGCGACCGTGGTGAGCCAGGCGGCCTCCGCGTTGCTCATGCCCATGACGTACGAGAAGACGGTCTCGATCGCCCGGCTCGGCTCGGGGAACCCCGCCGCGGTGAACAGGGCCGCGAGGCGCTCGGAGAAGCTCATGTAGTTGGGCCCGAGGTAGGCGAGCCCGGCCTGGCCCAGGACCAGGGTCAGCCAGGGGTGCCGTAGGGCCGTCGTACGGAAGGACTCCGCCGCCGCTGTCACGGCCGCGCGCCAGTCGGGGCTGTCGGCCGGCGGGACGTGGATCTCGGCGGCGACCTCGTCCACCGCGAGTTCCATCAGCTCGTCCTTCGTGGCGACGTGCCGGTACAGCGAGGTCGCGCCGGCGTTCAGGCGGGCGCCGAGCTTGCGCATGCTGAGCGCCTCGATGCCGTCCGCGTCGAGCATCGCGATCGCCTCCCGCACGATCGCGTCCCGGCTCAGCGCGGGCTGGTCGGCGCGGCGCTGCTCGCGGGCCCATACGGACGGGATCGGGTTCTTGTCCGTCGTCTTGCTGCGGCTCATCTGCTCCTCCTGCGGGGACCTGCGGCACCTTCGCGCGAACGGCGTGCGCAATCAGCGTACGGGACTCCAGCATTGCGCACACTGTTCCGTTGTGCGTACAGTGTTCGCACCGAAGGAACGGTGTTCGCAGGAGGGGAAACGGAATGGACGCTCGCAACCCACGGCGCTGGTGGATCCTGATCGTGCTGTGCCTGAGCACGCTCGTGCTGGTCGTCGACAACATGGCGCTCACGGTCGCGGTGCCCGCGCTGACCGAGGACATCGGGGCGAGCGCCCAGGACATGCAGTGGATCCTCGACTCCTACACGCTGGTCTTCGCCGGGCTGCTGCTGACCTCGGGGAGCCTCGGGGACCGGTTCGGGCGCCGGAAGGTGATGCTGATCGGCCTGCTGCTGTTCGGTGCGGCCTCACTGGGGGCGGTGTTCTGTTCCACCCCGGGTGAGCTGATCGCGGTGCGGATCGCGATGGGGGTCGGCGGGGCGCTGATCATGCCGTCGACGCTGTCGATCCTGATCACCGTCTTCGACGAGGACGAGCGGCCCAAGGCGATGGCGGCATGGGGCTCGGTGTCGATGCTGGGTCTGGTCGGCAGCCCGGTCCTCGGCGGTGTGCTGATCGACCACTTCGCCTGGCAGGCGATCTTCCTGATCAACGTGCCGATCGTCGCTCTCGCGCTGCTGGCCGGTGTGCTGCTGATGCCGGAGTCGAAGGCGCCCTGGCACAAGCCGGACCCGCTGGGCGCGGTGCTGTCGGCGGTGGGGATGACGGCCCTGGTCTGGTGGATCATCGAGATCCCGCAGCACGGCGCGTTCGGCGGCCGCTCCCTCCTCGTCCTGGCCGCCGCGGTGGCCGCCCTGGCCGGTTTCGTGGTCTGGGAGAACGTCACACGCTCGCCGATGGTCCCGCTGGTCCTCTTCAAGCACCGCAACTTCAGCGGAGGATCGCTCTCCCTGGCGCTCGTCCAGATCGGCAACGCCGGTCTGCTGCTGGTCCTGACCCAGTACCTCCAGTTCGTGCTCGGCTGGTCCGCGGTCAAGGCGGGCCTGGCCTTCCTGCCGCTGGCGGTGGCCGCGCTGGCCGGCAACGCGGCCGGGGCGCAGTTCGCGGTGAAGGTGGGCAACCGGTTCGTCATCCTCGCCGGGATGCTGCTGATGACCGCCTCCTTCGGGCTGCTGACCACGCTCACCGCCGACAGCGGCTTCACGGTCCCGGCCGTGGCCCTCGGGATCCTGGGCCTGGGAGCCGGTCTGGCGATGCCGGCCGCGGTCGCCGCCCTGATGAGCACCATCCCGGAGGAGAAGGCCGGCGTCGGCTCGGCCCTCAACGACACCATCCAGCAGTCCGGCACCGCCCTCGGCATCGCGATCCTCGGCTCGCTGCTCTCCGGTGGCTACACGGACGAGATGCCGGCCGGTGCTCCCGGGCAGGCCAGGGAGTCCATCGGCGGGGCCCTGGCGGTCTCGGGCGGCGACCCGGGTCTGGTGCGGGCGGCCCGGGAGGCCTTCACGGCCTCGATGTCGACGACCTTCACGATCAGCGCGATCGGTGTCCTGGCCGCAGCCGTCGTGGCCACGGTGGTGATGCGGGACCGCAAGGCCGAGCCCGCTCCGGCCGGGAGCGAGAAGCCCGAGCTGGTCGCCTGACACGGGTCGTGACAAGGGCCGGCGCCCCCTGCGGGGAGCCGGTCTTTCGTCATGCCCCTGTCCCGTGGTTCGCTGCGCCGTCGCCCGGGAATGCCCACCCGGTTTTCTCCGTTAGGGGTGGCAGAAAGTTCAACGCTCAACTAAACTGGGTGTACACGAGGAGGAACCGACATGCCTGCTGTGACCGTCGAGAACCCGTTGACGCTGCCCCGCGTGACCGCGCCGACCGATGCCGTGGCACGTCCCGTGCTCGCTGTCACGACCGCCCCGAGCGGTTTCGAGGGTGAGGGCTTCCCGGTGCGCCGGGCGTTCGCGGGGATCAACTACCGCCATCTCGACCCGTTCATCATGATGGACCAGATGGGCGAGGTGGAGTACGCGCCGGGCGAGCCCAAGGGCACGCCGTGGCACCCGCACCGCGGCTTCGAGACCGTCACGTACATCATCGACGGGATCTTCGACCACCAGGACTCCAACGGCGGTGGCGGCACCATCACCAACGGGGACACCCAGTGGATGACCGCGGGCTCGGGTCTGCTGCACATCGAGGCGCCACCGGAGCATCTCGTCATGTCCGGCGGGCTCTTCCACGGCCTCCAGCTGTGGGTGAACCTCCCGGCCAGGGACAAGATGATGGCCCCGCGCTACCAGGACATCCGCGGCGGCTCGGTCCAGCTGCTCAGCACCCCCGACGGCGGCGCGCTGCTGCGGGTCATCGCCGGTGAGCTGGACGGGCACGCGGGCCCCGGCATCACCCACACCCCGATCACGATGATCCACGCGACCCTCGCCCCGGGTGCGGAGCTCACCCTGCCGTGGCGCGAGGACTTCAACGGCCTGGCGTACGTCCTGGCCGGACGCGGCAGCGTGGGCACGGAGCGGCGCCCGGTCCACATGGGCCAGACCGCCGTCTTCGGCGCCGGTTCCTCGCTGACCGTGCGCGCGGACGAGAAGCAGGACTCCCACACGCCGGACCTGGAGGTCGTCCTGCTCGGCGGGCAGCCGATCCGCGAGCCGATGGCCCACTACGGCCCGTTCGTGATGAACACCAAGGAAGAACTCATGCAGGCCTTCGAGGACTTCCAGAAGGGCCGGCTGGGGACGGTCCCGGCGGTGCACGGCATGACCGCGAGCGGACCGCAGGACTGACGGACTGTCACCCGGGCGGGTCGTCCTGACGGGACGGCCCGCCCCCGGCGTGGTCGGGTGGAGGTGTGCAGGACTCCGACCCAGCCCCTTCCGGTCCCGACCCGTCCGGGCTCAGGCCGCTCCTCCCGGATCCCCTCCGGCGGCTCGCCGCCTGGTGCGCGCTGCTGCTGCTCGTGTCCGGGGTCGTCTACGTCGGGATCCGGCTGTGCGACGAGTTCCGGACCGCCGTCGTGCCCGTGCTGCTCGCGCTGCTCGGGACGGCGCTGCTCGGGCCGCTGCACCGGCGGCTGGTGAAGGCCGGCGTGCAGCGGTCGGTCGCGGCCGGGCTCACCTGTGTCGCCGTCGTCGCCGTGGTCGGCGGGGCCGTGTACATCGTGGTCGCCGCGCTCATCGACACGGGCGACGAGATCGTCGCCTCCCTCAAACAGGCCGCCCGGGGTATCTCCGAGCGCTTCGGGGCGGCCGGGACCTCGCTGGACGACCTGGCCTCCAACGCCCGGGAACTGCTCGGCAAGTTCGGCGGCTCCGCCGCCTCCGGCGTGATCAGCGGGGTCAGCGTGGTCGGCGAGGCCATCGCCATGGCCGTGCTCGCGCTGCTGCTCGTCTTCTTCTTCCTGCGCGACTCCGACAAGGCCGCCGGGACGCTGCGGGCCCTGTCCCCGCGTGACTCGGCCGACACCCTGGAGGCCATGGCCAGGCGGGCCTTCCACGCCGTCGAGGGCTTCATGCGCGGCACCACCTTCATCGCGCTCATCGACGCGCTCTGCATCACCGTCGGACTGCTCGTCCTCGACGTGCCCGGGGCGGCCGGGCTGGGGGCGCTGGTCTTCGTCGGGGCCTACATCCCCTACCTCGGCGCCTTCATCTCGGGAGCCGTGGCCGTGCTGGTCGCGCTCGCCGACCGGGGGTTCGTCATCGCACTGTGGGTGCTCGGCGTGGTGCTCGCGGTGCAGGTGCTGGAAGGGCACGTGCTCCAGCCGTTGATCCAGAGCCGGACCGTGCAGATGCACCCGGCGGTGGTGATGGTGGCGATCACGGCCGGGGCGTCGGTCGCCGGAGTGCTCGGCATGCTGCTCGCCGTACCGCTCACCGCGGCCGCCTTCGGCGTCTTCCAGGAGCTCCGCAGCCGCTACGAGAGCCAGGAGCCGTCGGCGTCCGGGACGTCGTGATCCGCTACGGCGACCAGGAGCCGTCGCCCGAGCCGTCCACTGACTCGTAGAGCTCGAACCAGATGCTCTTGCCCTCGCCGCGCGGATCCACCCCCCAGGCGTGCGCGAGGAGTTCCATCAGCACCAGGCCGCGGCCGGAGGACGCCAGCTCCCCGGGTCTGCGCTTGTGCGGCAGATCGTCGCCGGTGTCGGTGACCTCGATCCGCAGCCGCCGCTCACCCACCTCGCCGGTGATCTCCGCGACGAGCAGCGCGTCGGAGTCGGTGTGCACGAGGACGTTCGTCAGCAGCTCCGACAGCAGCAGCACCGCCGAGTCGAGCTGGTCGGGGGAGGTCCAGTCGTGCAGCAGCTCGCGCAGCTGCTGCCGGGCCACCGCGATCCGCTCCGGCTCGGCCTGCGCGACCGTGAGCATCGTGCGCCGCACGGGGGCCCGCACGAGCACGGTGTCGCCGCAGCCGCACCCTTCGTCCTCCCGGCCCAGCAGCAGCAGCGCGATGTCGTCCTCACGGCGGTCGATCAGCGGGCCGGTGGTGTGGTGCGACGACGGCCCGTGCACGGCCTGCACCAGGGTGTCGGCGAGTTCCTCCAGATCACCCTTGTGGTCCTCCAGGATCTCGCGCAGCCGCCGCCAGCCGGAGTCCAGGTCGTGGCCGCCGGTCTCGATCAGGCCGTCCGTGCAGATCAGCATGGTCTCGCCGGACTCCAGGACGAGCCGGGTCGTGGGGTAGTCGGCGTCCGGGTCGATGCCCAGCGGCAGGCCGCCCGACGTCGGCCGCGTCAGCACCGTGCCGTCGGACATCCGGATCGCCGGGTCCGGATGCCCGGCCCGGGCGATGTCCAGCACGCCGTTCGCCGGATCGACCTCGACGTACACACAGGTCGCGAAGCGCGGGTCGGTGGGGTCCTCGTCGCTGATGCCGTGCAGGAAACGGGAGGCGCGGGAGAGGACGGCGTCGGGGCGGTGCCCCTCGGAGGCGTAGGCGCGCAGGGCGATGCGGAGCTGGCCCATCAGGCCCGCCGCCCGCACGTCATGTCCCTGGACGTCACCGATGACCAGCGCGAACCGTCCGCTCGGCAGCGGGATCACGTCGTACCAGTCGCCGCCGACCTGGAGACCGCCGCCGGTGGGGACGTAGCGGGCGGCGACACTCATGCCCGGGATGCGCTGCGGGCCCAGCCTCGGCAGCATCGTGCGCTGGAGCCCGTCGGTCAGCGCCCGCTCGCTCTCGGCCACGCCCGCCCGGGTCAGCGCCTGGGCCAGCATCCGCGCCACGGTCGCCAGCACGGACCGCTCGTCCGGTGTGAAGGCGACCGGATAGGTGAACGCCGCCATCCACGCGCCCATCGTGCGGCCGGCCACGGTCAGCGGCAGGAACGCCCAGGACCGGCGGCCGAAGCGCTGGGCGAGCGGCCAGGTCAGCGGGTAGCGGGCCTTGTACTGCTCGGGGGAGGACAGGTACACCGCACGGCCGGTGCGCACCACCTCGGCGGCCGGGTAGTCCGTGTCCAGCGCCATGTCGGAGAACGGGCTGTCGTCGCCCTGCTGCTGCCCGTGGTGCCCGATGATCGTCAGCCGGTCGCCCTCCACACCGAACACCGCCAGCCCGTCCGGCGAGAACCCGGGCATCGACAGATTGGCCGTGACCCGCAGGACCTCCTGCGTGGAGCGCGCCTCGGCCAGCGCCCGGCCCGCGTCCAGCAGGAACGCCTCCCGCGAGCGCCGCCAGTCACCGGTGACCGCGCTGCGCCCGGCCGCCGTGCCCGGCGTCGGCTCGGTGACTTCCTGGAGGGTGCCGATCAGCCGGTACGCCTTGCGGGCCCGGTCGAAGGACGGCTTGGAGCGGCTGCGGACGACCCGGACGATACGGCCCTGCTCGTCCATGACCCTGACCCGTACCTCGGCGAGGGTGCCCTCGGCGACGGCGAGCTGGATCACACCGGTGATCTCGTTCCAGTCGACCGGGTGCAGCCGGGCCCGGGCCTGGGCCTCCGTAAGGCTGACCTGCTCGGCGGGCAGCCCGAGCAACCGTGCCGCCTCGGCGTCGACCGTGACCAGCCCGGTGGCGGTGTCCCAGTGCCAGAGGCCGGTCGCGAGGGCTGCGAGAGCCTCCCCCACGGCGGGCAGGGGCTCGCCAGTGCGCATTGACCTACTTTATGAAGACGCGCTCGAACGCTGCCACCGAAGAGTGAAGTGTGCTCGATCGTTAACTGAGGAGAGTCGATCTTCGCCTGGCCGGTACGCTGGGGACCAGTTTCACGTGAAACACAGACCCCGATCAGCGAAGACTGGATGAACGACGATGCATCGGTACAGGTCCCACACCTGCGGCGAGCTCCGCTCCTCTGACGTCGGCACCGACGTCCGGCTGAGTGGCTGGCTGCACAATCGGCGCGACCTGGGCGGCATCCTCTTCATCGATCTGCGCGATCACTACGGCATCACGCAGCTCGTGGCCCGTCCCGGCACCCCCGCCTACGAGGCCCTCGACAAGCTGTCGAAGGAATCGACCGTCCGGGTCGACGGCAAGGTCGTCTCCCGCGGCGCCGAGAACATCAACCCCGACCTGCCGACCGGTGAGATCGAGGTCGAGGTCGGCGAGGTCGAGCTGCTCGGGGCGGCCGCCCCGTTGCCGTTCACGATCAACACCGAGGACGGGGTCAACGAGGAGCGGCGCCTGGAGTACCGCTTCCTGGACCTGCGCCGCGAGCGCATGCACCGCAACATCATGCTGCGCACGGCGGTCATCTCGGCGATCCGCCACAAGATGACGGCCCTCGGCTTCAACGAGATGGCGACGCCGATCCTGTCCGCGACCTCCCCCGAGGGCGCCCGCGACTTCGTCGTCCCGTCCCGCTTGCACCCCGGCAAGTTCTACGCCCTCCCCCAGGCGCCCCAGCAGTTCAAGCAGCTGCTCATGATCTCCGGGTTCGACCGCTACTTCCAGATCGCGCCCTGCTTCCGCGACGAGGACGCGCGCGCCGACCGCTCGCCGGGCGAGTTCTACCAGCTCGACATCGAGATGAGCTTCGTCGAGCAGGAGGACGTCTTCCAGCCCGTCGAGAAGCTGATGACCGAGCTGTTCGAGGAGTTCGGCGGCGGCCGTCACGTCACCTCGCCGTTCCCGCGGATCCCGTTCCGCGAGGCGATGCTGAAGTACGGCTCCGACAAGCCCGACCTGCGCGCCCAGCTCGAACTCGTCGACATCACCGACATCTTCGAGGGCTCGGAGTTCAAGGCCTTCGCCGGCAAGCACGTCCGCGCCCTGCCGGTGCCGGACGTCTCCGCGCAGCCCCGCAAGTTCTTCGACCAGCTCGGCGACTACGCCGTCTCGCAGGGCGCCAAGGGCCTGGCCTGGGTCCGCGTCGCCGAGGACGGTTCGCTGTCGGGCCCGATCGCGAAGTTCCTGACGGAGGACAACGTCGCGGAGCTCACCAAGCGGCTCTCCCTGGCCGCCGGGCACGCGGTCTTCTTCGGCGCGGGCGAGTTCGACGAGGTCTCCAAGATCATGGGCGCGGTGCGGGTGGAAGCCGCCAAGCGTGCCGGGCACTTCGAGGAGAACGTCTTCCGCTTCTGCTGGATCGTCGACTTCCCGATGTACGAGAAGGACGAGGAGACCGGCGCGATCGACTTCTCGCACAACCCGTTCTCCATGCCGCAGGGCGGCCTGGAGGCCCTGGAGACCCAGGACCCGCTGGACATCCTCGGCTGGCAGTACGACATCGTCTGCAACGGCGTCGAGCTCTCCTCCGGCGCGATCCGGAACCACGAGCCGGAGATCATGCTCAAGGCCTTCGAGATCGCCGGGTATGACCGCGAGACCGTCGAGGAGAAGTTCGCCGGCATGCTGCGCGCCTTCCGCTTCGGCGCCCCGCCGCACGGCGGCATCGCCCCGGGCGTCGACCGCATCGTGATGCTGCTCGCCGACGAGCCCAACATCCGCGAGACCATCGCCTTCCCGCTCAACGGCAACGCCCAGGACCTGATGATGGGCGCGCCGACGGAGCTGGAGGAGGCACGGCTGAAGGAGCTGCACCTGTCGGTGCGCAAGCCGCAGCCGAAGTAGGCGTTCTGGAGGGAGTGGCTCGGAACCGGCGTCGGTTCCGGGCCATTTTCGTAACCGGGGCTCTTGCCCAGCTCTTGCTCAGTCCTTACCCAGGCTCCTGACAGACGGGCTCCCTAGCTTCCCTTCTCATGACGGGACAGGAAGCGGCCCAAGGGCCGAAGCACAAAAGGGATCTGACACGCCGCAAGGTCGTTGCCGCGGGCGCCGGCGCGGTGGTGGCGGCGGGCGTCGGCGGTACGTTCGCGGCGGGCGCGTTCGCCGGGGAGGGGACGGAGGCCGCTCCGGTCAAGGCCAGCGGGAGTGCGGGTGAGGTCTGCTACGAGCTGACCTCCGAAACCACCGAAGGCCCCTACTACATCGATGCGGACAAGCTCCGCCGGGACGTCACCGAGGACCAGGAGGGCATCCCGCTCACTCTGCGCCTCAAGGTGATCGACTCCGAGACCTGCAAGCCCCTCGCGAACGCCGCCGTCGACATCTGGCACTGCAACGCGCTGGGGGTCTACTCGGGGTACGAGTCGATGAGCAACGGGGGCGGCGGGGGCGGCACGCCGCCCTCGGGTGCGCCGACAAGTACGCCGACCGGCACGCCCACGGGTGCGCCCCCGGACGGTGGCGGTGGCGGCGGGCACCAGGAGCCCACCGACGACGAGCGTTATCTGCGCGGCACCTGGCGGACGGACAAGCGGGGGCTCGTCGAGTTCCGTACGGTCTTCCCCGGCTGGTACCAGGGCCGCTGCGTGCACATCCACACCAAGGTGCATGTGAACGGCACCTGGACCGACGCCGGTTACGAGGGCGGCACGACCTGCCACACCGGTCAGCTCTTCTTCGACGAGGAGTCCGTGCTGGCCTCCGCCGAGGTCGAGCCGTACTCGACCAACACCACGACCCGCACGACCCTCGACGAGGACACCATCTACCCGGGCAACGGCACCCAGGGCGGGCTGCTGAAGGTCCAGTACAGGAAGAACGCCGTCTCCAAGGGTGTGGTCGCCGGCCTCACCATAGGGGTCGACCCCACGGGCTGACGGACGTCTGACGGACGTGTGTGGGGCGGACGTGTACGGTCGTCCGCCCACATTCACATACATGGACTTCTGCTCAACCCGTTGACCCGGAAGTTAAGCCTCCATAAAGTCCCTTCGGGAACGCGTACGTGACTGCTGTTCATGTATGTGCACGTCGAGGGAGACAACGATGTCAGACGCCGCAACAGCCATACCCGAGGCCGAGCAGCGTGCGGTCGGCAAATTCCTGCGCCGCATGCTTCCGATCCTGGTCCTGATGCTGCTGGTCAACCAGATGGACCGGACGAACGTGGGATTCGTCCAGAACGAACTGCGGGCCGATGTCGGGGTCAGCGCCACGGCCTACGGGCTCGGCGCGGGCCTGTTCTTCATCGGATACGCCCTGTTCGAGGTGCCGAGCAACATGCTCCTGGAGCGGTTCGGGGCCCGGGTCTGGCTGACCAGGATCATGATCACCTGGGGTGCGGTGATCGTGGCGATGTGCTTCATCCACAACGTGTGGATGTTCTACGGCCTGCGCTTCCTGCTCGGTGTCGCGGAGGCCGGCTTCTTCCCCGGTGTGCTCCTCTACTTCACCCAGTGGCTGCCGGACTCCAGCCGGGGCCGGGCCAGTGCGATCTTCCTGGGCGGATCGGCCACGGCGTACATCGTCACCGGCCCGATCACCGGCGCGCTGCTGGAGCTGCACGGGGCGGGCGGTGTCGCGGGCTGGCGGTGGATGTTCGCCCTGGAGGGTGCCTTCTCGATCCTGGTCGGCTTCATCGCCGGGTTCTTCCTCGTCTCCCGGATCCAGGACGCGAAGTGGCTGACGCAGGAGGAGAAGGACGCGCTGACCGAGGCGGTGGCGCGGGACAAGGAGGCCCGTGACCGAGCGCCGTCGGTGTCACGTATGAAGCTGATCTTCCACCCCCAGGTCGCCGTCCTGACCGCGGTCTTCTTCGCGATGGCGCTCACCGGCTACGCGATCACGTTCTGGCTGCCGAGCCTGGTGGAGGAGATCGGCGGACTGTCCTCCTTCCAGATCGGTCTGCTGTCGGCGATCCCCTGGATCTGCGCGGTGATCGCGATGTACACGATGGCCCACTTCACGGACCGCGCCCCCGACCGTCGCCCTTACCTGGCGATCGCCCTGGTCCTCTCGGCCACCGGCACGTTCCTCGCCACGCTCGGTTCGCCCTGGTTCGGCCTGGCCGCCCTCACCCTGGCCGCGGTGGGCGGCAAGTGCGCGGCCACACTGTTCTGGCCGATGGCCCAGTCGGGCCTCGACCTGAAGATCGCCGCGCCGGGCCTGGCACTGGTCAACTCCATCGGAAACCTGGGCGGTTTCGTGTCCCCGACCCTCTTCGGCTACCTCAAGGACACGACGGGCAGCACGAACGGGGGTCTGTACACGCTGTCGGCGGCGTCGATCCTGGCGGTGGTGGGCGTAGCGTTCGTACGGCACACCCACAGGGGGCCGCAGGCGGGCGCCGGGGATCGTGCGGCGGTGACGGGGAAGACGGCCGTGAGCTGACCCGAGCCGACTCCGGACCGGGGCCCGCTCCTTGTCATGGGAGCGGGCCCCGGCCTCGTCGGGAGGTCATCACTCCTCGGCGAACAGATCCTCCACCGCCGTGGCCGTCAGGGAGCGGTCGAACCAGAGGGTGAGGGTGTCGAGGTCGGTGCAGGAGGTGATGCGGTCGCGGGTGGCCTCGGGGACGGGGATGCCGCGCTTCTTCAGCACGCTCAGGATGGACTCGGCCTCGCTTTCGCTGTGCACGATGGCCGAGAACGTGGCCATCGCCGGTTCCCGGGCACATGCGCGCAAGCGAGGACCATCAGGGGGCGGCGTACTCGGCGAACGAGGTTGCGTGCACTCTTTCGAGAGCGGCAAAAGCGTTCCCCTCTTGGAGTGCTGCTACCTCGCCACGAACTGGGTCAGGATCGCCTGGACCTCGTAGATGTCGACACCCTTGGTGAAGGTCTTCTCGATGGGGGCCGGGGTGCCGGAGATCCAGATCTTGAGTTCGGCGTCCAGGTCGAAGGTGCCGGCCGTTTCCACCGCGAAGTGGGTGATGCTGCGGTACGGGACCGAGTGGTACTCGACCTTCTTGCCGGTGATGCCCTGCTTGTCGATCAGGATCAGGCGGCGGTCGGTGAAGAGGATGGTGTCGCGGATGAGGAGGAACGCGGCGTGGACCTGTTCGCCGTGGCCGAGGAGGCGGGCGTAGTCGTGCTGGGCCGATGCCGGGTCGATGGTGTGTGCGTTGCCGAACAGTGCCATGGGAGTCCCCCGGTGTGATGGCGGCCGGGTGGCCGGTCTCCCGCGATCTTCGCAAAGCACGGGCCCCGGGAGAAGGTTCTCGTTCTCCCGGACCCGTGCTGTAGCGAGCGTGTTACGACGGTTACGCCGTCGGCTTTTCCTCCAGGCGCGGGAAGAGGACCGCGCCCTTCGTGACCGTCGTGCCGGCCGGGAGCCTGCCCCACTCGCCGGCCTCGCCGATCTTCTGGTCCGCGAGGGCGCCGAGGGAGGCCTCCGCGCCGAGCGAGTCCCAGAGCTTCTGGGAGGTGTCCGGCATGACCGGGTTCAACAGGACCGCCACCGCGCGGAGGGACTCCGCGGCCGTGTAGAGGATCGTGGCGAGGCGGGCCTTGCCCTCGTCGGAGGTGTCTTTCGCGACCTTCCAGGGCTCTTGCTCGGTGATGTAGCCGTTGACCTGCTTGACGAAGTCGAAGACCGCCAGGATGCCGCCCTGGAAGTCCAGCTCCTCGCCGATCCGGCGGTCCGCCTCCGCGACGGCCTTCGCCAGGCCCTCGTGGATCGCCTGCTCCGCCTCGCCGCCGGCCGCCGACGCCGGCAGCTCGCCGCCGAAGTACTTGCCGACCATCGCCGCGACGCGGGACGCGAGGTTGCCGTAGTCGTTCGCCAGCTCGCTGGTGTAGCGGGCGGAGAAGTCCTCCCAGGAGAAGGAGCCGTCCTGGCCGAAGGCGATCGCGCGCAGGAAGTACCAGCGGTACGCGTCCACGCCGAAGTGCGAGGTCAGGTCCTGCGGCTTGATGCCGGTCAGGTTCGACTTCGACATCTTCTCGCCGCCGACCATCAGCCAGCCGTTGGCCGCGATCTTGCCGGGGAGGGGAAGGCCCTGAGCCATCAGCATCGCGGGCCAGATCACCGCGTGGAAGCGGAGGATGTCCTTGCCGACGAGGTGGACGTCGGCCGGGAAGGTCTCCTCGAACTTGGCCTGGTTCTCGTTGTAGCCGACCGCCGTGGCGTAGTTCAGCAGGGCGTCGACCCACACGTAGATCACGTGCTTGTCGTCCCACGGGACCGGGACGCCCCAGTCGAAGGTCGAGCGGGAGATGGAGAGGTCCTGCAGGCCCTGGCGTACGAAGTTCACGACCTCGTTGCGCGCGGACTCGGGCTGGATGAAGCCGGGGTTGGCCTCGTAGTGGGCGAGGAGCTTCTCCCCGTACTCGCTCAGCTTGAAGAAGTAGTTCTCCTCGCTGAGGATCTCGACCGGCTTCTTGTGGATGGGGCAGAGCTTCTGTCCTGCGAAGTCGCCCTCGCCGTCGAGGAGCTCACCCGGGAGCTTGTACTCCTCGCAGCCGACGCAGTACGGGCCCTCGTAGCCGCCCTTGTAGATCTCGCCCTTGTCGTACAGGTCCTGGACGAACTCCTGGACGCGGTCCGTGTGCCGCTGCTGCGTGGTGCGGATGAAGTCGTCGTTCGCGATCTCCAGGTGCTCCCAGAGAGGCTTCCACGCTTCGGTGACGAGTTTGTCGGCCCACGCCTGGGGGGTGACCCCGTTGGCCTCGGCCGTGCGCATGATCTTCTGACCGTGCTCGTCCGTGCCGGTGAGGTACCACACCTTCTCGCCGCGCTGGCGGTGCCAGCGGGTGAGCACGTCGCCTGCGACGGTCGTATAGGCGTGGCCCAGGTGAGGAGCGTCGTTGACGTAGTAGATGGGGGTCGAGACGTAGTACGCCTTCGCCCCCTGCTTCTCGGATCCAGTGGCCGCCATGGTCGAAATCCTACTGGTCCGCTGAAGATCGACTCACACGTGTTTCGGGGGGTGGACAGGGGGCTCTGTGCCTCTGTCCACCCCCCGGGGGGTTGTGCGGGTGGGTGCTACGGGCGCCAGTTCGCCAGTACGCCCTCGTAGAGCTCCTTGTCCGTGAGCTCGCGGGGGGTTTCGCCGGCGAGGAAGTGGGACGTGTTGGGGGTCTTGAGCTTGCGGAGGTAGTCGAAGGCCTTGTTCTCCGGGTCGCCGAAGGCGACGAAGGAGAAGAAGACGGTGGGGTGCGTCTTGGCGGCCTCGGTGAGGGACTGGGTGGCGGGGGTCTTGGCGTCGGGGGCGCCGTCCGTCTGGAAGATCACCAGGGCGGGAGTGCCGGGAGTGCCGGGGGTGGCTTGCTTGTCGTGGTGGGCGAGGACGGCTTCGACGGCTGCGTGGTAGCTGGTGCGGCCCATGCGGCCGAGGCCCGCGTGCAGGTCGTCGATCTTGTTCTCGTGGTCGGTGAGGGTGATTTCGCCGGTGCCGTCGAGTTCGGTGGAGAAGAAGATGACCGGGACGGTGGCCTCGGGGTCGAGGTGGGCGGCGAGGGCGAGGGTCTGCTCGGCGAGGGCCTGGGCTGAGCCGTCCTTGTAGTACGGGCGCATGGAGGCGGAGCGGTCGAGGACGAGGTAGACCTTGGCTCGGGTGCCGGTGAGGTTGTGCTGCTTGAGGGTGGTGGTGGCGGCCTTGTAGGCGGTGGTGAGGCCTGGGGCGCGGGTCTTGAGGTGGGTGAGGGGGACGGCGGGGGTGGTGACGTCCGGCTCGGCCTCGCCTTCGGCTTCGGCCGTGTCGTTCCCACCCGCACCACCCGTGCTGCTTTCGTTGTCGGGTGCGGGTGGCCCCTGTGGGGCGGAATCGCCGTCGGCGGCTGCGGGAGCTTCCACGGCCTCGGCCGCAGGCTGTGCCTCGGCCGCAGGCTGTGCCTTGGCCGCAGGCTTCGTCTTGGTAGCAGGCTTCGCCTCGGCTTGCGGCTTCGTCTTGGCCGTGCGCTTTGCCTTGGCCGGTGCGTCCGTCTCGGCGGGCGGCTCGGTCTCGGCGGGCGCCTCCGTCTCGGCCGGCGCGTCGGCATCGGCCGTCGGCTCCGCCTCCGGCTTTGTCTCGGCCTCCGGCTTTGCCTTGGCCGGTGCGTCCGCTTCGGCCTTTGGCTCCGCCTTCGCCTTGGCCGTCGGCTTTGCCTTCGCCGGGACGTCCGGCTGTGCCTTCGCCGGGACGTCCGGCTTGGCCGTCGGGGCTGTCTCCGCCGTCGGGGTCAGCTCGGTCGGCGTGTCTGCCTTTGTCGGCGGCTTGCCGTCGGAGGTCGCCTCGGGCTTGGTGTCGGGCGCCGACTTGGGAGCGGGCTCCGGAGCGGGCGTCGCCTGGGGGGCTGCCGTTGGCTCTGACTCGGCCGTGGGGTCGGCTTCAGCCGTGGGCTTGCTCTCGGCAGTCGGCTCGGAGTCGGGCTTCGGAACCGCGGGCGTCTCGGGCCGTGCCTCGGGCTCGGCGTCCGGCTTCGGGTCGGTGGCCGACGGCTGTGAAGGTGCGCTGGCCTCGGCCGCTGCCGCCGGCTCCGCCTGTGCCTGGGTCTCCGAGGCGCCCTCGGGCGCTTCCGATGCCGTCGGCTCCTCGGTGACCGGCTTCTCCGCCGTGGCCTCTTCCGTCGCCGTCGGCTCCTCGACCGCCGACTCGGCATCAGCCTCCGCCTCTGCCTCCGGCTCCTTGGCCACCGCCGCAGGCTTCTCCGCGACCGCCGGCTCCTCTACAACCTGCGGCTTCTCCGCCGCCGGCTTCTCAACAGCCCCCGGCTCTTCCGCAACCGCCGGCTCCGCAACAGCCCCCTCTTCCCCGTCCCCAGACCGCGCGGGCCTGGGGACCGACACGCGGTCGAAGGCCAAGGAGACGAGGTCGTGTTCGTCTCGGGGTTCGGGGACGCCTGCCGTCGGGCCGGGCGTGGGTTCCGGGGAGGGGGACGGGACCTTCGGGTCCGTCGCGGGGGGCGTCGGGGTTTCGGGCGTCGTCGTGGTCTGCGCCGCACCCTCCGCCTCGGCGGTCCGTGACTTGCGTGACCGTCCGAACGCGTTCCGCAAGAGAGTGAGAATGCCCATGTGCGCGCAACCCTTCGCGTGAGTTGAAGCCCGTCAATCCCTGGCCAGGACGGACACGTAAGGTTAGCGGCCCTCCTGGGTGATCTTGGGCAGGGTCGGGAGTGGGCGGTACGCGCTGTCAAGAGGGACATCCGGCCTGCGAAGGTGTCGCCGTGCTGAATCGCCGTAACTGCCGTAAGGGTGCCGCAGGTTCACCCGCTGTTCACCCGGGCGCCCGGCTGCCGCACATATGTGCCCCTACGGTCACGCTGACACCAAGGGCATCCAAGGAGAGAGCAAAGTGCGCAAGCTGCTGCCGTTGATCGGAACGCCGTCCGGATCACACCCTGGCGGCCGGTCCGCCCTGACCTGTCGTTTCCGGTGTGGTGACGCCTGCTTCCACGAGGTGCCCAACACCAGCTCCAACGAGTACGTCGGAGATGTCATCGCCGGTGCGCTCAGCCGGCGGTCGATGATGCGGGCCGCGGCCGTGGTGACCGTGGCCGCGGCGGGCGCGGGGGCCGTGGGTGTCGCGCAGGCTCCGCAGGCCGGCGCCGCTGCGGCCGACGCGAGCGCGGCCGGTGCCGCCGCCGAGGGCGCCCGGCGGAAGAGCAAGGGCGCGCGCGGGCTGCGGTTCGCGCCCGTCGCGCCCAACACCGCCGACGCCGTGACCGTGCCGGAGGGGTACCGGCAGAACGTCGTCATCCGCTGGGGCGAGCCCATCCTGCGCGGTGCGCCCGCCTTCGATCCGGAGAAGCAGACCGCCAAGGCCCAGGCCGGGCAGTTCGGGTACAACTGCGACTTTCTCGCGCTGCTTCCGCTGCCCGGTGAGCGTGGCCGGCAGCTGCTCGTCGCCAATCATGAGTACACCGACGAGGTGCTCATGTTCCGGGGGTACGACGCCGCCGATCCGACCCGGGAGCAGGTGGAGATCGCCTGGGCCGCGCACGGGCTGTCCGCCGTTGTCGTCGAGGGGGACCGGAAGACCGGGAAGCTGACCGCCGTTCCGCGGCACCAGCTCAACCGGCGCGTCACCGCCACCACCGAGTTCCGGCTCACCGGGCCCGTCGCCGGGTCCGACCTCGTGAAGACCTCCGCCGACCCGAGCGGCACGAAGGTGCTCGGCACCCTCAACAACTGCTCGGGCGGCGTGACGCCGTGGGGCACGACCCTGCACGGCGAGGAGAACTTCAACCAGTACTTCGCCAACAGCAGCCGGGCGACCGACAAGCGGTACGGCATCGGGACCGGGGCCAGCGAGCGCAAGTGGGAGCGGTTCGACAAGCGGTTCGACGTCGCCCGGGAGCCGAACGAGGTGCATCGGTTCGGGTACGTGGTGGAGTTCGATCCGTACGACCCGAGTTCAACGCCGCGCAAGCACACCGCTCTCGGGCGGTTCAAGCACGAGGCCGCGAACATCAGGATGACGGCGGACGGGCGGCCCGTCGTGTACACGGGTGACGACGAGCGGTTCGACTACTTCTACAAGTTCGTCGGCAGCAAGCGGATGCGGCACGGCAGCAGCCGGGCCGTGCGTGAGCACAACCTGTCGCTTCTCGACGAGGGGACGCTGTACGTCGCCAAGCTCACCGGCGACTCCCCCGCCCTCGAGATCGACGGCACGGGCAAGCTGCCCGGTGACGGCGAGTTCGACGGGAGCGGCGAGTGGATTCCGCTGGCCACCGCCACGGCCGACGGTGCGGTCTCGCACGTGGAGGGGATGAGCGCCGAGGAGGTGTTCGTCTTCACCCGTCTCGCCGGTGACAAGGTGGGCGCCACGAAGATGGACCGGCCCGAGGACATCGAGCCCAACCCCGTCACCGGCAAGGTGTACGTCGCCCTGACGAACAACTCCAACCGTGGTGTCGGCTCCAACGCCAAGGCGGACGAGGCCAATCCGCGCAACGCCAACAAGCACGGGCACGTCCTGGAGCTCACCGAGCGGTGGAACCGGCCCGAGAGCACGAGGTTCGCGTGGTCGCTGTTCCTCGTCGCGGGTGACCCGGACGACCCGGCGACCTACTTCGCCGGGTTCCCGAAGGACGGCGTCAGCCCGATCTCCTGCCCGGACAACGTCGCCTTCGACCCCTACGGCAACCTGTGGATCTCCACCGACGGCGCCCAGCTCGGCTCGCACGACGGCCTGTTCGGCGTGGCGACCCGGGGTGAGCGGCGCGGTGAGCTGAAGCAGTTCCTGACCGTGCCGAAGGGTGCCGAGACCTGCGGTCCGATCATCCAGGACCGGCGGGTCCTGGTCGCCGTGCAGCACCCGGGCGAGATCGACGGCGCGTCCGTGGAGAAGCCGGCCAGCACCTGGCCCGACGGGCCCGGGACGTACGTCCGGCCGGCGGTCGTGGCCGTGTGGCGTGCGGACGGCTGCGACATCGGCGTCTGACCGAGCCACGACAGCAGCAGGTAGGGGACGCCCGACGGGCGCCCTCTACCTGCCTTTGTGCAGCGTCAGGTCCGTCACCACCGCCCGGTGGTCCGTGTCGGCCAGGTCCAGGACGCGCGTGCGGTCGGCCGCGAAGTCCTTCGACACCAGGACGTGGTCGATCTGCGTGCCGAACGTCGGCGCGGTCCGGGCCGGCCAGGTGGCCGTGCGGTCGGCGTCGTCCAGGCGGGCGGCATCGCTCAGGCCGGTGTCGAGGATGCGGCGGAAGGCGGCGTGGTCCTGGGAGGCGTTGAAGTCGCCGGCCAGGACGAGGGGCGTGCCGGGGTCGGCGGCGGCCGCGTCGCGCAGGGCGTCCAGCTCCGCGCGCCACAGGTCCAGCTGGCCGGGCAGCGGGGGCATCGGGTGGGCGAGCTGGAGGCGTACGGGATGGCCGTCGACGTCGGCGACCGCCCCGGGCATGCCCATGGTGCCGGGGACGCCGTCGGTGGGCCGCAGCGGGAAGCGGCTGAGGATGACGGAGCCCTCGGAGCCGCCGCCCTCGACGGCCCGGCGGTGCGGATAGTCCTGCGCCAGCTCTTCCTTCAGGCGCGCGTCGCACGTGTACTCGCATTCCTGTACGAAGACGAGGTCCGGTTTCTCGCGGCGGACAGAGGCGACCAGAGGTCCCGTGCCCTGCCCGAACTCGACGTTCGAGGTCAGCACGCGCAGGTCGGCGACCGGGCGGCCGGCGGGGTCGCCGACCTTGCCGTACGGCTCGATGAACCAGGCCAGCAGGCCGAGCAGGAGGACGCCCCAGACCGTCCCGAGCCACCACCGGGACAGCAGGGCGAGCAGCAGTGCCAGGCCGGTGGGGGCGAGCAGCCAGGGGAGGAAGGCGAGGAGCTGCGGGACGGGCGTGATGCCGTCGCTGTCGGCGGTCCGGAAGCCGACGGCCACGCTGACCCCGGCGAACAGCAGGGCGGCGCACCAGGCGCCGGCCCGGCGTCGGGGCGGACGCCGGCCCGGCCCGTCGGTGGCGGTCCACTCGGCAGCGGCGGTGTCCAAGGCCCGGCCTTCCGTTCGCGGGGTGGGATGCCCGCATCCTCCCTCAAGGATGCCCGCATCCTCCCTCAGAGACGGGGTGGGGCGGGGGAAGGTTGCCGGGCGTCGACGCGGGCCAGGAAGTTCCCGAGTGCCTGGTCGAACTCCGCGGGGCGTTCGAGGTTCGGCATGTGGGCCGCGCCCTCGATCACGTGCAGGGACGCGTCCGGGAGGGCCGCGTGCAGGGCGCGGGCGTCGGAGACGGGGGTGTAGGTGTCGTCGGCTCCGACGACGACCAGCGCCGGGACACCGACCTGGGTCAGCAGGGCGGTGTAGTCGGGGCGCCGGGCGCGGGCGCGCAGGGCCGCGGCGGCGCCCTCGGGCGAGGTGGCCGTCATCATGCGGTGGACGTGGGCCTTGACCTCGGCGGGGGCGCGGGGGGCGACCATCCGCTCCAGGACCTCGTCGGCGTAGCCGCGCATGCCTTCCCGCAGGAGGCGGTCCGCCATGGCGTCGCGGGTGCGGACGCCCTCCGGGGTCTCCGCCGCCGGGAAGGTGTCCGCGAGGACGAGGCCGCGGATGCGGCCGGGGAACTGCCGGTAGCAGTCCATCGCGATCTGCCCGCCCATGGACAGCCCGGCGAGGACGAAGGACTCCACGCCCAGCTCGTCCAGCAGGGCCTCGAGGTCCCGGGCGAACTGCGCGAAGTCCGTCAGGGCCGGGGCGGTCGGGGATGCGCCGTAGCCGCGCAGGTCGGGGGCGATGACGCGGCGGGCCGTGGAGAAGGTGCTCAGCTGCGGGGCCCACATCGTGCGGTCGAAGGGGTGGCCGTGGACGAGAACCAGGGGGACCAGGGGGACAAGGGGCTGCCGAGGAGATGCGGGGCCTTTGTCCTCGTATGCGAGGAAGGGTGCCATGGGACGACCCTAGGCAGCTCCAACTGCTCGGTGCAATAAGATCTTTGCTCTCGGTGCAATCCAAGGGGGAGACCGATGGGGGAGACCGATGGGGAGACCGATGGGTGACTACCGCCGTATCGCGGACAGGATCGCCGACGACATCGCCAGCGGGCGGCTGAAGCCCGGTCAGCGCCTGCCGCCGCAGCGGGCCTTCGCCCGGCGCCGGGGGATCGCCTCGTCGACGGCCGGGCGGGTGTACGGCGAACTCGTACGGCGCGGGCTGGTCGTCGGCGAGGTGGGGCGCGGCACCTTCGTACGGGCCGCGCCGGACGGGCCGGCGGGGCGGGCGCTCGCCGAGCCCGGCCCGGGCGACGCCCCGGTCAACCTGGAGCTCAACTACCCGACCGCGCCCGGCCAGCCGGAGCTCCTCGCCCCCGTCCTCGCGCCGCTGCTGCGCCCCGACGTGCTGGCCGAGGCGCTGCTGCCGGCCGCCGCCACCGGTACCGAGTCCGCCCGGGAGGCCGTGGCCACGCTCCTCGCCACGCCCGGCTGGCGCCCCGCCCCGGACCGGCTGCTGTTCACCGGCAACGCGCGGCAGGCCATCGCCGCCGCGCTGGCCTCCCTGGTCCGGCCGGGCGGCCGGGTCGGCGTGGAGCAGCTGACGTATCCGCTGGTCAAGGAGATCGCGGCCCGGCTCGGCATCTCCCTGGTCCCGCTGGCCGGTGACGCGGCCGGGCTGCTGCCGGAGGCCGTCGCCGCCGCGCACCGTTCGGCGCCGCTGTCCGCCCTGTACGTGCAGCCGACGCTGCACAACCCGACGTCCCTGACGACGAGCCGCCCTCGCCTGCTGCAGCTCGCCCGGCTGGTCCACGACCTGGACCTGCCGGTGGTGGAGGACCGCATCTGGTCCTTCCTGCGCGAGCCGGGGGATCCGCTGGCCGCTCACGCGCCCGCCCTCACGCATGTCGTCGACGGTCTCTCCAAGCGGGTCGCGCCGGGGCTCACCGCCGGTTTCCTCGTCGTGCCGCCGCACCGGGTCGGGGCCGTGGCCGAGGCCGTGCGGTCGGGTGGGTGGAGTGCGGGGCGGTTCGCGCTGGAGGCGGCCGTGCGGTGGGCCGGGGAGGGGATCGTGACGCGGTTGGTGGCGGCCAAGCGGGCGGACGCGGCGCGCAGGCAGCGGATCCTCGCCGAGGAACTCGCGGGCTTCGCCGTACGGTCCGAGCCGGGCGCCTACTTCGCCTGGTGGGAGCTGCCCGCCCCGTGGCGCGCGGACACCTTCACGGCGGCCGCCGCCGCGCACGGCATCGCCGTCACGCCCGGCCCCGCCTTCGCCGTCGCCCCCGGCCACACGCCCGACGCGGTCAGGCTCGGGCTCGGGTCGGTTCCGGAGCCGGTTCTGCGGCGGGCGCTGCGGACGCTCGCGCACGTCGCCGCGCGGCGAGCCGGGGACCGTAGCGGCCCGTGAGCCACGAGCCGAGCGCCACGCTCAGGCCGAAGGCGAGCAGCAGCCAGGACATCGTCGACAGGGTGGCCGTCAGGGCGTCGTAGACCGCGCCGGCGGCCGGGCGGTGGCGCGTGTCGGGCAGGTCGGCGAGGGTGAGGCGGCGGCCGATCGCGACGGCCAGGAGGAGCAGTCCGCCGCCCAGGGCCGTGCCGAGGCCGAGCGCGGTGACCGCGCGGCGGCGGCACGCGGCGAGGGCAGTCCCGGCCACGGCGCACACGGCGGCGGCGAGCGGCAGCCAGAAGGCGGCGGTGTCCAGCACGTGGTATCCCCTGCGGAGTCGGTCCGCGTCGTCGGCCGGGAGCACCGGGACCCGGGTGTGCCGGACCGGGATGCGGTGGGCGAACGGCACGTGGTCGGCGGTGAGCCGGTGTTTGACCCGGGCGACGACCGGCGCGACGTCGACGGTGACGGCGGAGGTCCGGGTGGCGTCGTCGCGCAGGGCGCGCAGCACGGCGTCGTGGACGGCCCGGTTCGCCGCGTCCCACCCCGTGTGGAACGCCTCGGTGCGGGTGAAGGAGCGGGCCGCGTCATGCACGAAGGAGCTGATCGTGCCGCGCGGCAGACCGGTGTCGAACTCGCGCCCGGCCTCCCGCATGATGCCGTCCCCGAGGGCGTCCGCGACCGCGCGCCGCACGTCCGGGTCGGCGGCGAGCGGCGCCATCGTACGGACGTAGCGGCCGGTGTCGGTCAGCCCGTGCGCCGCCCAGGAGGCGAGCGTCGCGAACGGCACGAGCAGGCACGCGAGGGCCAGCAGAACGGCCGACAGGGCGTTCCGTGGTCTCAGGGGCGCCTGCTCCGGCACGCGCGCCCGGTCTCGCTCGGACACGCTTCCAGGCAAGGGCCCACGGGCCCGGCGCGCGACCGGCGTGACGGCAATCGGCCCCGCATGGCCATCCGAACGGGTCGTGCTGGTGCCCGGTCAGGTACCGGGTCAGTCGATACGCCGCCCGGCGGCGTCCTCGTGTGTGTAGTAGCGGTAGAACATCGTCACGAAGACGCCCGCTCCGACCACCACCCCCATCCCGGTGGACTTCAGCACGGACCCGCCGGTCTGGCTGTAGAGGAAGCCGATCGCGCAGCCGGTGAAGGCGAACCAGAGCAGCGCGTGCGCTTCGCGCCGCAGCCGCGGGGCGATCTCCCACACGGCGGCGAACAGCACGGCGAACACGAGCGCGGTGACGAAGCCGAACAGCAGGTTCCAGCCGGTGATGGGCCCGGCGTCGCGCCGGTTGGCCGCGGCCCAGTAGCCGTAGACGAGCCCGAGGACGACGGGCACCGCGACCTTCGCCATCGCGTGGGTGCGCGGGCTGAAGAGGTCGGGTGTACGGCGTCGCCTGGCCACCTTGCGTGAGGCGGGTGCCGCATGAGCCATGAGAGCACTCCTCTCTCCCTGCCCCTGCCTCCCAGAGCACACCGCCGGGAACGGGCTGGCAAGTCGGCGGACGCGACGCGCTGCCCGGACTGGACGCGGCGCGTGCGGCCCCGTGCTTCGCCGGGGCCGTGAGGCGCCACCCGGAGAGCACGGCCGGCTCGACCCCGCACCGCCGGTCCGGCCCGCCTCGCCGCCTCGTGCGGGACGGCACGCGTGGCAAGTCGGCGGACGCGATGCGCTGCCCGGACCGGACGCGGTGCGGGCGGCCCCGTGCTTCGCCGGGGCGTGAGGCGCCACCTGGGCACCGCGGTCCGGCTCGGCCGGTACTGCCGGGACGGCGTGCGGTGGCAGGAGCGGGTGTGGGGCCGCGGCGTGGCCCGGGCCGCTGCCGGTGCTCGTCGCCGGCGTGGTGGGCGGCCACGACACCACTGGCGACGTCCGGCCCGGGACGGCGCCGGGGCGTTCCGCCGGCTCGCGGAGGAGGTGACGTGACCGTGCTCGCCGGTGACCCCCACCGTCGCCGAGGAGGGGGCGAAGCCCCCGAAGGCGGACGTTTGCGGTGCTGGGGCCCCCCTTTGCAGCCGCAGCGGTTACGGTGCTGACGTACGTGATCGACAGGGGGAGGGACGAGATGCCCGGAACCGTGCTGCTGCTGGCGGCCTCGCCGGTGGGCAAGGGGCGCCTGGTCGACGCCGCGTCCGTGCTTCCCGTCCTGGCCGCCGTACCGCCCGGCGTGCTGGCCGGCACGGACACCGCGAACGTCGTCGAACTCGCCGACCCGCTGGAGCCGCAGGCCGTCCTCACCCGGCTGCGCGCCGCCGCGGCGGCCCCCGGCCCGCTGACCGTGTACGTCACCGGCCAGCTGCAGCTCGACCGCCGCCAGCGCCTGCCCCACCTGGCGCTGGCCCGCACCACCGCGTCCACCGCCCGCTACACCGCCTTCCCCTGGCACTGGTTCCGGGACGAACTGCGCCTCAGGCCGGCCGGCGCGACGACCCTCCTGCTCGACCTGCACGCGGACGGCGAGACCTGGGAGCTGCTGCGCGGCACCCCGCTGGACTCGGGCCGCGGCAACGCCGTGCACGGCCGCATCGCGCCCCCGCCGTCCAGACGCACGGTCGCGGCACCGGCGTACATGAAGGCCGTCGCGACGATCCTGCGCAGCGGGTTCCGGCCGCCGCTGGAGCAGTTGCACCAGCAGGCGCTGGCCCGGATCGCGCCGGAGAGCGCGGGCACGGACCTCGTGCTGAGCACCCCGGGGCCTGCGGCCGGTGACCCGCACGCCGCCATCACCGCCGCCGTCCAGTCCGGCCGCCACGCGGACGCCGACGCGCTCGCCGCCCGGCACGAGCAGGCGGCCGTCGCCGTGCACGGGCCCGCCTCCGAAGAGGCCTTGCACTGGGCCGAGGTCCGGGCCGACCTGGCGATGTTCGCCGGGGACGCGGGCCGCAGCTGCCACACCTGGCTGACGGTGGCCACCGTCCGCCTGAACGCCGGTCAGGCGCCGGACGCGCCCGCCGTCGAGGCCGCCGTCGACCGGGCCCACCACCAGTGGGGCCAGATCCGCGACGCCGTCCGCGCCCGCGAACTGGGCGCGGCCCTCGCCGAGTTGCGCGGCCGGGTCCCCGGGCGCCGCGAGGGGGCGCTCGATCATGTGCAGCGCCAGCTACGGCAGTTGCAGACCCCGGCCTGAACACGCGTGCGCCGTGTGCGCCTGGCGTGAAGGGGGCGTGTCATCGCTTGCCCAGGTCGCGTCACAGGTCTGCCGCCGAGGCCTGACCCGGTGTCATGACGTCGGGATGGCAGAGGGGGACGAAGTGGCTGTCTTGGGCGTGCGCGTCCGGCTGGGCGCCGGCGGGACCGTGGACGATGTCAGAGCCCTGCCGAGGGCCCCTCGGCGTCGCCCGGCGGCGGCGAGAACACCGCGCGCCTGGTCCCCGACCGGGATGGCCGACGGCACCAGCTACTCCCGCGACATCCTGCTCCCGGCCCTGCGCGAGGCGGTACACCGCCCCCGCACTCCGCTCTACGGAGCGGTGACCCACACCATCACCACCGAACTCGACGCCCTGTACGGCCCGCCGAAAGGGCCGGGCGGAAGCCGGCCGGGTGACGCGGAGGTCGCGAAAAGCCTTGACGAGGCGTTGAGAGAGATTTTGTCCGGTCGAATATCCTCCCGGTGATGTTCACATTTCCTCCATTGCTTACGTGTTCCCCCGTGGGTAGCGTCGTTTTCGCACTGACCATGCAATTCGCAAATCGGGGAAACGGGGATGGACTTCGTGAGCATACGAAGCAAGGGAATTTCTGCTGTCATCACCTTCGCCATGACCGGCGCGCTGTGTGGTGCCGGAGCGCAGGCGGCACAGGCGGCACCGGCGCAGCCGGAAGTCCGTGCCGGCGCGGACGAGATCTGCGCGGTCCTGGGGATCGGCAGTGGCGCGGCGGGCCTCACCAAGGCGCTGGCCAAGGGCGCTTCGGTGGTGGGGATCGGCGCCAGCGTCGGCTGTTACGCGTACACGAAGGCGAAGGAGGCCACGCCCGCGGAGAGGCGGGCCGCCATGATCGCCTCCTACAAGAAGTACCAGGCCATGAGCGACATCGAGAAGCTCGATGCGCTCGGCTACTACTGCCGCAAGAAGGACAGCGGCGGTGGCGGCGGCACGGATGTCGCCCCCGCCGACCCGACCGTGAAGGCGGGGTACCGCGACATCAGGATGAAGGGCGTGACGTACAAGTGCACGGCTACCGGGGACTGACCGGCCGTCGTGGCCCGGGCTATGGAGAACGCCTGCTGTTCTCCATGGCGCTGGTCGGGGTGAGCCTGTTGTGGATCACGCAGGACATGGCCGCGTGGGCGACGGCGGTCTGTGCGGTCGGCGCCGCCGGTGGAGCCGTCGGGGTGTGTTATTTCGGCTGGCGTTATATGCGCTCCCGCGAGAATTCGCAGTAGCTTAATTCGGTGGGTGAATCGGCCCGCTGCATCAACTCACCGAATTCACCCACCGAATTCACCCACCGAATTTACCCACCGAATTGTGTCAGCGCGTGAAGACGAAGTACTTCCACGCGCCGTACGTCGTCGTGTTGACGTTGTCGCCCGACTTCGTGTCGATGTAGGACGAGCGGATGCGGAAACGAGGGCCGACGGGCGGCGTGCCGTCGAGCGTCACCGCGTCCTTGCCGTAGCGGTCCAGGTCGAAGTAGTCCGTGGTCATGGTGCGCCACGCGCCGTCCGAGTACTGCTGGACCCGGAGCTGGTGCTTGCGGCCCGGGTACATCGACATCGTCGTGTCGTGGACCGGGTCCTTCGACTTCCGGAAGTAGAAGTACTTCTGCTTCCAGGCGGTCGCCGACTTGTAGTGGCCGCTCAGGGACGTCGAGATCTTGACCTTGGTGTAGGCGGAGTTGGTGACCGTCCTTGGCGCGTACCGCGTGTCGCCCGTGAACTTCGCGCTGACCTTCGTGTCACGGGTCAGGTCGAGTGTCGCCGAGAGGTCGCCGGCCGAGTTCACCTTGCCCTTCTTCACGAGCGTGCTCGGCTTGTCGGAACCGTACGGGTCGGCCCAGATCTCGACCGTGCGGTTCTTGTACGTCGTGCCGAGGTGCGCCGTGAAGGTGACGTCACGGCCGTAGTCGTACACCTTGCCGTCGTTGTCCAGCGTCAGCGTGGTCGCCGTCTTCGCCACGGTCGTCGACGCCGAGGCCGTGGCGCCCGCGCGGCTCGCGTCGCCCGCATACGTGACCGTGTACGCCACCTTGCCCCCGGCCGGCGGCTTGTCCGTGAAGGAGTACGAGCCGTCGGCGGCGACCGTCGCCGTGCCCAGCGGCTTGCCGGACGGGGACTCGTCGTCGGTGCGGGTGACGGAGACCTTCGTGCCCGCCGGGAACGCCGCCGGCGAGGACAGGGTGCCGGTGAGCGTGAGGGACTTGGCGCGCGTGGCCGTGGCGGGGGCGGTCGCCGTCAGGGTGGTGGAGGCCTTGGTGGGGGCGTCGAGGACCCGCAGCGAGTAGACGTTGTCGTCGTTCTGCGAGATCGCGAACAGCTTGCTCGCGTCGGGCGCCCAGGCCAGGCCCGCCGACGCCAGGGTGTCGGCGCCGCTGCTGGTGCCGGTGTTGGGGAAGTCGTACTGCTTCAGCGGCAGCGACGTGCCCGGCTTGAAGACGTGGACGTCCGGGTCGTACCAGGAGAACGTGCCCGCCGCGACGTCGCCGCTCGGGGCGATGTCCACCGCGTTCGGGTACGTGTTGGTGACGTACTTGCCGTCCGCGGACAGGTCCGTGAGCTTGTAGACCGGCTGGTAGTACGGGGCGCCGCTGGCCGTGACGACGTCCTTGCCGTCCGGCGTGACCGCCAGGTCCTGGAGGTTGCCGCCGCCCGTGTCGCCCGGGTCGCGTGCGTACGCGGTACGGGTCGCCGTGCCGGAGGAGACGTCGTACACGGCGAGTTCGACCGGGCTCTGGCCCGGTGAACCGGCGACGAGCGTGCCCGGGGCGCCCTGGGAGGCGTCCAGGATCGGGGCCTCGTAGAAGGTGCGGTCGGTGTCCTGGCCCAGGGTGACGCCCGAGTCGGCCGCGCTCGGGTCGAGCGAGCCGATGTTGCCCTCGCCGCCGTCGCCGTAGCTGAACCACAGTCTGCCGCCCGCCAGGGCCACGTACGCCGGGCCGCCGCCCTGGCCCGTGGACCAGCGGCGGGTCTCGGTGGCCTTCGCCGTGTCGATCGCGACGACCGCGTCCCCGTCGTGCAGGGCCGCGTACAGCGTGCCCGAGTCGGGTGACAGCTCCAGGCCCTGGACGCCGGGCAGCGAGCCCACGGTGGCGACGACCTTGCCCGCGTAGTCGGTGACGACGACCCGGCCGGCCGTCGGATCGCTGATGAAGACGCGCTGGTGGACCCCGTCGACGACGATGTCGCCGGTCGACTTCACGGGCAGGAGCGCGCTGGAGTCGGCCGCCGCCGACCCGGCGCCCGCCGCGACGAGCGTGACCGAGCCTAAGAGAACCGCGAGCGCCGTCGCGGTCGAGAGAGTGCGTCTGTGCACGGTTTTCGAACCCCCCGGAACGAAAGTGATCAACAGGAAGACGTGATCAGCCCGTGCAGGCTAGAGCACCCCACTGACACACGGGAACCGGATTTCAAGGCGTTGGCCTGAAGGGGCAGTTGGGGCGTGACGGCACCGTCGCGTCAGCGGCTGTCCGCGACCGTCCGCGGGCCCTGCGGGGGCTCCTCGGCTCTCGCCGGCCCCGCGTTCGCCGCCAGCAGTAGGGTCGCGACAGCGACGACGGCCGCGGCGAAACCTCTGGCGTACCGCTCGGCGGTGCGTGTGCGTTCGAGCACGGCGACCTCGCAACTGGGGCGGTGGCTATGACAGCAGCGTGTTAAGCGCGTTTAACTCTCGGTTTAACCTAGGGGCTGTCCGAGCCGAACGGCAAGAGGGGCAGGGGGAGTTGGCGTGGGGGAGCGTGACGATCCGGGGACCATCGGGCGCCGGGTGCAGCGCTTGCGTGTCGAGCAGGGGCTGACCCAGCGGCAGTTGGCGGAACCCGTGTACACCCCCGCCTACATCTCCACCCTGGAGTCGGGCCGGGTGCGGCCCTCCGACGACGCCCTGCGGCATCTCGCCGGACGGCTCGGCGTCGCCTTCGACGAACTCGCCACCGGCGGTTCGGCCCGGCGTGTGACCGAGCTGCGGCTGCGGCTGACCGAGGCCCAGCGCGTCCTCGCCGTCGGTGAGGCCGAGGCGGCGGCGGAGCAGTACGCCGAGCTGCTCGTCGAGGCCGAGACGCAGGGACTGGCCGGGGAACAGGCCGCCGCGCTGCTCGGGCTCGGCGAGTGCGCCCTGGAGACGGGCGAGCTCGTGGCGGGGCGGCAGTACTTCGAGCGGGCCGAGGCCTGTCTCGCCGGCGGGCCGCTGCCCGCCCGGGTCCCGGCCCTGCGCGGGCGGGCCGTCGCGCACTACCTCGCCGGTGAGCTCCGGTACGCCGTCTACCTGCTGGAGAGCACCCTCGACGAGCTGAATCGCGGCGGGCTGCACGACCCCGACGCGCTCCTGCTGCTGTACGCCAGCGCCATCGGGCCCTACATGGACATGGGCGCGCACGCCCGCGCCGCCCAGGCCGCCGAGTTCGCCCTGGCGCTCGCCCCACAGTCCGGTGACCCGGCCCTGGTCGCCCGTATGCACCGGTCGGTCGCCCGCACCCTGGTCGCCGAGGGTCGTCTCGCCGAGGCCGACGCCTCGCTGGCCAAGGCCGCCGAGCTGTACCGGGGCCTGCAGATCCGCACCGAACTCGCCAACTGCCACTGGATGCGCGGTTACGTCTACGCGCAGGACGGCCAACTCGAGCGGGCGGAGAGCGAGTTGCGGGAGGCCCTCGGCATGCTGTCGGCCAAGCGCGCCGCCCTCTACAGCAGTCAGGTCGCCGTCGAGCTGGCCGACGTACTGCACCGGCGCGGCAAGTCCGGCGAGGCCGCGGCCCTGCTGCACGGCGTCCTCGACGACCTGTCCCCCGAGCGCGGCGCCGTCCACTCCGCCGCCGCGCACCGCCTCCTCGGCATCATCGCCGAGGACGCCCGCCGCACCGAGGACGCCGAGGAGCACTACGTCCGCGCCCTGAGCCTGCTGGAGCGGGCCGGCGCCGCGGGTGACCTGGCCGACCTGTGCCGTCTGCTGGGCGACCTGCTGCGCCGCACCGGGCGGGTGGAGGCCGCGCTGGACGCCTACCGGACGGGCCTCGGGCACCGTACGGCGCCCGGCACGACGACCCTCGGGCCGGCGCCCGCACAGCCTCCTCTGTGAGGGCGCAGGCGCTTCGCACGCTCGTGCGGGTTAGCCTCCTCCCGGGACGCGAACGACCGGGGCGGGGCACGTGGAGAACCAACGGACAGTGGCCGACGGCATACGGCTGGGCCTGCGGGCCCTCGTGTCCACCGTCCTCGGCGGCGCCGCGCTGATCGCCATCGTGACGGTGGCATCGGTGCTCGGGCCGATGCTCGCCCTCGATCTCTACACCCCGCCGGTCGCGGCCTGGTGGACGGTGTTCACCGCGATCACCGTCCAGGCCGTGCCCTTCCTGCTGCTGGGCACGGTCGTGTCGGCGGCGATCGGCGCGTTCGTGCCCCAGCGGGTCTTCCAGCGGCTGCTGCCCCGCCGTACGGCGCTCGCCGTGCCGGTCGCGGGCGCGGCCGGGGTCGTCCTGCCCGGGTGCGAGTGCGCGTCCGTGCCGGTGGCGGGCAGCCTGATGCGGCGGGGTGTCGCCCCGGCGGCGGCCCTCGCCTTCCTGCTGTCCGCGCCCGCGATCAACCCCGTCGTCCTGGTGGCGACCTCCATCGCCTTCCCGGGGCAGCCCGAGATGGTCCTCGGCCGGCTGGCCGCCTCGCTCGGCACGGCCGTGGTGATGGGCTGGCTGTGGGCGCGGTTCGGACGGGAGGAGTGGCTGCGGCCGGCGAAGCGGGACACCGCGCACGGGCCGGAGGGCGGGCCGCGGGCCTTCGCCTCCGGTCTCCAGCACGACTTCCTGCACGCGGGCGGCTTCCTCGTGGTCGGCGCGGCGGCCGCGGCGACCTTCGCCATCGTCGTGCCGAGCTCGCTGCTGGAGGTGTTCACCGGGTCGGCCTGGCTGTCGGTGCTGCTGCTGGCCGTCCTGGCGGTCGTGTTGTGCGTGTGCAGTGAGGCCGACGCGTTCGTGGCGGCGTCGCTGAGCGGCTTCTCGCCCACCGCGCGGCTGGCGTTCATGGTGGTCGGGCCGATGGTCGACCTGAAGCTGATCGCGCTCCAGACCGGCACGTTCGGCCGGTCCTTCGCGCTGCGGTTCTCCTCCGCGACCTGGCTGGTCGCCGTCGCCAGCAGCGCTCTGGTGGGGTGGTGGCTGCTGTGAGGCGTTACGGACCGGCCGTCCTGCTCGCGCTCGTCGGCGCGGCGATCCTGCGGGTGTCGCTCTTCAGTGACCTGTACCTGCGGTACGTGCAGCCCGCGTTGCGGCCGTATCTGGTGGTGTCGGGCGTGGTGCTGGTGCTGCTGGGCGTGGCGGTGGCTGTGCTGGTGCGGACTGCCGAGGACGGGGAGGTGCAGGAGGACGACCTCGGGGCCCCAGGCGGGGACACCCACGCCACCGCCGGGCACACCCACGGCCCCGCCGGCCCCCGCGTCGCCTGGTTCCTCACCCTCCCCGCCCTGGCCCTGCTGCTGTTCCCGCCGCCTGCCCTCGGTTCCTACAGCGCGGAGCGTGAGGCCGACCGGCGTGCGGAGCGGGGCGTCGGCACCTTCCCGGCGCTGCCGGCCGGGAACCCGGTCGACCTCACCCTCGGGGAGTTCGGCTCCCGGGCGGTCTACGACAGCGACCGTTCCCTGGCGGGGCGCACGGTTCGGCTCACCGGCTTCGTCACCCGAGACGCCGACGGCACCTGGTACGTCACCCGCCTCCTCGTCTCCTGCTGCGCCGCCGACGCCAGCTCGGCCAGGGCCGAGGTGCGCGGCGCCGCCGCCCCGCCCGTCGACACCTGGGTCACGGTCACCGGCACCTGGCACCCGGAGGGCGAGCCCGGCTCGGACGCCGCCTGGCCGCCGGCCCTCGACGCCACCTCCGTACAGCGGGTACGGCAGCCGGACAACCCGTACGAGAAGCGCTGACAAGCGCTGAGGGTCAGGCAGGGGCGGCGGCCCGGCGCCCGGGTTTCGCCCCACCCCCGACGGGTAGTCGGGCGACGATTCCGGGAAGGCTCGGTGCATGATCCGGGCGGGCGCCGGGCTCGGGTCGCGCGAGGCACCGGGCACGGCACCGGGTCGGCCGCTGAAGTCGGCTGACCGGGCGGTCGCCGTACGCGACCGGCCGCGCGGCCGTCGTGCCGCGGGTCGTCCCGGGCGGGTGGTTGTGCTCCGGCCCACTCCGCGTCCGCGGCAGGGCGCCCCGGAAGAGCGCCGATGGTGAAGGCCGGTGATGAAGGAGGCGGTGGTCGTGCGGCCCAGGGACGATCCCCGAGGAGTTCCCGGCGGTGACCCCGGGCCGCGCCGCACCGGGGGCGGTGACCTGGACCTGGACGGGATCCGGGCCGCCGATGTGATCGCCAGGGGGGTGCGCGGCGTCGAGCCCTCAGAAGTCCCGGGCCGGCTGTGCGAGGTGGCGGTGGAGCTGCTGCCGGTGACCGGCGCGAGCGTGTCGCTGCGCAGCGAGGGCATGCCCGTCCAGCTCAGTGCCAGCAGCGAGCAGGCCGCGCGCTTGGCGCAGCTGCAGGCGACGCTGGGCGACGGTCCCTGCCAGAGCGTGCTGGAGGAGGGGGCGCCCGTGCTCGCCTGCGATCTGACGACCGGCCGGGACGCGGGCCGCTGGCCGGTCTTCGCCCAGCAGGCGACGGAGGCCGGGGTCCGGGCGGTGTACGCGGTGCCGCTGGGCAGCGACGCGGTGTGCGTGGGCACCCTCGACCTGTACCGCGACAGCCCCGGCGGGCTCACCGACCGCCAGCTGCACGTGGCCCGGCTGGTGGCCGGTGTCATGACGGTGGCCCTGATGGCACTGCCCCGCGAGTCCGAGGCCGAGCCGCGGGACGAGGAGCCCTGGCTGAGCGGGCTGGCCGCGGACCACGACGAGGTCTACCAGGCCGTCGGCATGATCATGGCGCAGCTCGGCGTCGGCGCCGACGACGCGCTGGCGCGGCTGCGCGGGGACGCCTTCGCGCGCGGCTGCACGGCCGTCGACGTGGCCCGGGACGTGATCGCCCACCGCAGGCGTTTCGAGCGGTAGACCCACTGCCGACCCGCTGCCGGGCTCAGATCCGCGCCCGGCCTTGCTTGGTGATCTCGGTCAGGCGCTGCGCCCCGAGTTCCACCGTCTGCTGCGTGACCTCCTCGTACACCTCGTCGAGTCCGGCGTTGGTGAGCGTGATCGCCTCCTCCCCGACGCGCACGGCCGCGAGGTCCATCGTCAGGTACGTCAGCTCCCCGTCCTCCGTCTCCCCGGCCAGGGTGACCCGCAGGGCCTGCCGGGCGTCGCCCACCGGGGGCAGCGGCATGTCACCGACCTGGACGGTCTGGATGCCGCCGCGCGGGGTCGCCGCCGTGAACTCGCCGCACTTCCCCGGCAGCGACTTCAGCCAGGCCAGGGTGCGGTCGACGTCCGCCGGGGGATGCGCGGCGACCTGGTAGCGCACCTGCGCGTCGGTTTCGGCGTCGTCGAACGCGGCCGTCGCCCGCGGCCCGGCCGGAGTGCCGAAGAGCTCCTCCGTGTAGAGGGCGTCGAGCAGCCGCTGGCAGTCGCCGTCCTCCGTGGTCGCCTTGAGCAGCCCGTCCCGCCACGTCCGGGCACCGCGCGTCGGCCCCCACGGCTCGCCCAGATCGGCGTTGGTGATCAGCGCCGCCTGGGCCTGGGCCTCGGTGAGTCCGGCCCCGGAGCTCGCGGGCCGCTCGACGGCGGGCGACGCGCCGGTGTCGGTCGGGGAGGCGGAGAACCACCGTGGCCGCGGCTCGTCCTGGACGGAACAGGCGGCCGTGGCCAGCAGGGCGGTCACGGACAGCGCGGAGGCGAGCAGGGCGCGGGCACCTGGGCCACGTCGGCCGGCCGGAGGGTGGGGCATCGGAGGGCCTCCTGCGGGAGTTCATGGAGGTGCCTCCCGGCGGGGCGGGCTCTCCAAGATCGGGTACGTGCTCTTACGGCACCACCGCGACGGGCGGCACACCAGTGCGACGGGCTGTTCGGGTGAGGAGGAGTACGCACTGCTGGCCAGGTGAAAAAGCCGTGGCCCCGCGCGCCACGCCCCTGTTACGGTCACGCCCATGAAGCGCGCCCAGCCGTTCCCGTCTCTCACGACGACGCCGGAGAGTGTCCCGGCGCGCTGACAGCTGACGCAGATGTCTTCAAGCCCCGGGGCGAGTGCCCCGGGGCTTTGTCGCGTGGTGCTCGCCTCACTTCCGACCCGAGGAGCCCACCATGCACGACCACCGACGGCTCGGCCGTGAACTGAACCTCTTCGACACCGACCCGCTGATGGGCGCGGGGCTGCCGTACTGGCTGCCCGACGGCGCGATCGTGCGGCACACCCTGGAGGAGTACGTCCGCGAGGCGGAACAGCGGGCCGGCTACCGGCACGTGTACTCGCCCGTGCTCGGCAAACGCGAGCTGTACGAGATCTCCGGGCACTGGGACCACTACGGCGAGGACATGTTCCCGCCGCTGGACCTCGGCTCGGAACAGGTCCTGCTGCGCCCGAGCCTGTGCCCCCACCACGCGCTGATCTACCGCTCCCGGTCCCACAGCTACCGCGAACTTCCCCTGCGCATGGCCGAGTTGGGCGGTATGTACCGCTCGGAGCTGTCCGGCGTGCTCGGCGGTCTGACCCGAGTGCGGGCCATCACCCTCAACGACGCGCACATCTTCTGCACCCTGGAGCAGGCCGTCGACGAGGCCCGTTCCGCACTGGAGCTGATCGGCCGGGCCTACGCGGACCTCGGCATCCGCGCGGTCCGCCACCGTCTCTCCCTGCCCGGCGAGGGCGGCAAGTACGTATCGGACCCGGGCCTGTGGCGGCGGGCCACCGCCCTGCTGCGCGAGGTCCTGGACGGCTCCGGCATCCCCTACGAGGCCGCCGAGGGCGAGGCGGCCTTCTACGGCCCGAAGATCGACGTGCAGATCGCCGACCCGGCCGGGCGGGAGTCCACCCTGTCCACCGTCCAGATCGACTTCCACCAGCCCGAACGCTTCGACCTGCACTACATCGGCGCCGACGGGGCCAAGCACCGCCCGGTCATGGTGCACCGCAGCATCATCGGCAGTGTGGAGCGCGCGGTCGCCCACCTCGTCGAGGCCCACGGCGGGGCCTTCCCGCCCTGGCTGGCCCCGGTGCAACTGGTGGTGCTCCCGGTGGGTGACGAACAGGCGGACCGTGCCCGTGAACTCGCGGGCCGCGCCAGGGAACTCGGCCTGCGCGCCGAGGTCTCCGGACCCGACCAGGGCACCCTGGCCGCCCGCATCCGCGCGTCCCGGCTGGTCCCGTACCAGGCGGTGATCGGCGGGCGGGAGGCCGAAGCGGACCAGGTGGCGCCGCGCCTGCGGGACGGGCGACGGCTGGGGGCCCTGCCCGCCGCCGCGTTCCTGCGGGGTGTCGCGGAGCGGGTGGCGGCGCGCGGCACCGAGCTGTGGGAGGCGGCGTAGGAGCGGCTTTCCCGGTATGCGCAGTTGCCGCGGGCCCGTAGGGTCGCTCGTGCGGAACCCCGTGCCAGAACAGTGGAAGGAGCCATCGCCGTGACCGACGGTCAGCGTATTCCGGTGATCATCGACTGCGACACCGGCGTCGACGACGCCCTCGCCCTGCTGTTCGCCGTACGGCATCCGGGCCTCGACGTGCGGGCGATCACCTGCGTGGCCGGGAACACGGACGTGGACGGCGTGGTCCGCAACACCCTGACCGTGCTGGAGGTGGCCGGTGCCGGTGACATTCCCGTGGCCCGGGGCGCCGAGCGGCCGCTGATCGAACCCGTGCGGACGGCACGGCACGTGCACGGGCAGGACGGGATGGGGGACCTGGGGCTGCCCGCGCCGACCCGTGTGCCGGTGGACGTGGACGCGGTGACGCTGCTGCGGCGCGAGATCCTCGCCTCGCCGAGGCCGGTCACGCTGATCCCCATGGCGCCCCTGACGAACATCGCGCTGCTGCTGCGGACGCACCCCGAGGTGACCCGCAACATCGAGCGGATCGTGTTCATGGGCGGTGCGGTGGCGACCGGGAACGCCACGCCGGTCGCGGAGTTCAACGTGTGGCACGACCCGGAGGCGGCGGCGGTGCTGCTCACGGCCGGGGTGCCGATCACGATGTACGGGCTGGACGTGTTCAAGAAGGTGCTGGTCCCGGCGGGCGATGTACAGCGCCTGCGCGCGGGCACGGACCCCAGCCTCCGCCTGGCCGGTGACCTCCTCGCCCACCGCGACCCGGCCACCTCCGGGGACCCCACCCCGACGGGCGGTCTCGGCGACGCGGGCGCGGTGTGCGCCGTGGTCGACCCTGGCGGCCTGACCACCGAGCGGCTGCCCGTCGAGGTCGCCCTGGCCCCCGGGCCCACCCGCGGCCAGACGATCGTCGACCGGCGGCCGGTCCCCGGAGAGTCCGAGATCCACGAGGGATCCCGCGCCCAGCCCCTGGTGGACGTGGCGCTGGGCGTCGACGTGGAGCGGTACGTGAAGCTGTGGCTGACGACGGTGGAAGGGGCCTAGCACCGGTCCTGGCGACCGGTCCTTGCACCGGCAAAGCAAAAGGGCCCGGGACTGTCGAAGTCCCGGGCCCTTCACGGTGTCAGGAACGCGCGCGCTTCCTGCGGGTCACGATCACCATGGCCGCGCCGCCCGCGAGGAGGACGCCCGCGCCGATGGCGATGGGGCCCGTGCTGCTGTTGGCGCCGGTCTCCGCGAGGTCGCCGCCGCCGCCGTTCGGCTTGGGGGCCGGGGGCGTCGTCGACTCGGAGGCGGACGGGGTGGGGGTGTCCGTCTCCGTGGCCGGGGGCGACGAGGGCTCGGACGGCTGCGACGGCGCCGGGGGCGTCGTCTCCTCGGCCGGCTCCGAGGGGCTCGCGGGCGGGGTGGACGGGGGCTGCGACTCCGCCGGCGGAGGCGTGAGCGTGCACTCCTTCGTGCCGCCGTTCCAGGCCGCGATCAGCTTGTCCTTGATGACGGGGCGGTCGGGACCCATGGGCAGCTCGCCGTGCTCGAAGCCGTCCTTCGCGTCGAGCTCGCCGTCGAACTTCACCGCGCCGCGGTAGAGGTCGATCTGCCCGAAGCAGTCCTTGTCGGGGATGGCGATGTCGAGCGAGTCGGTGCCGCCCGGCTTGACCGTCACCGTGTCGAAGTCGACGAACACCTGCTCGCCGGAGGTCTCGAAGGTCGCGCCGTGCGCGAGGTAGGAGGCCAGGGAGGCCGTGCACGTCGTCGCGTCGCCGGCCGTGCGGACCTTGATGTGGACCTTGCCGTCCTCGGTCGGCTTCAGGTTCTGGTCGTCGACCTTCACCGAGTCGAAGAAGTTCGAGCCGTCGAGCGAGAACTGGCAGCGGTCGGTGCCGGTCTCCGTGCCCGCGCCGGTCCCGGGCTTGTAGGTGCCTCCGGACGACCAGCCGTCACCACCGGGCGTACCGGTGGCGAACGCGGTGGTGGCGGAGGCGGCGCAGAGGGCGAGGGCCGCGGCGCCCGTCCCCAGCAGGCGGCGTGCGGTGACACGTCTCGCTATGGACATGGGTATCCCGTTTCTTGGCATGTGCCGAACCCGGGTGGCGGCGTGCGGGCAGCGCGCGGCGCACGGCTGCCGGGGCCGCACCGTGGGGTGAGTGGTCGAAGAAACACTGGGCTCATTGGTCACATGCGCCTCAGTGCGCCCCCATCGTGGCCGTGCCGCAGCAGGCTGTCAACCTGCGGGTATGCAAAGGAAGTTGCGCAGCCATCACACTTTCATCACAGCAGGAATGGATCGCTCCGATCAACGCGATGGTTCCTTTTTCCGGCATTCTGGACAGATTCAATGCTGTCGATGCTGTCGTCCGTATGCCGTGCGAAGGAGACCGCGTGACTGATCGCTCCACCCTCGACCTGTCGTCCCGGGACCCCGACTGGTGGCGCCAGGCCGTCGTCTACCAGGTCTATCCCCGCAGCTTCGCCGACGCCGACGGCGACGGCCTCGGCGACCTGCGCGGCATCACCCGCCGCCTCACCCATCTCGCCGCCCTGGGTGTGGACGCCCTGTGGCTGAGCCCGTTCTACCCGTCCGAGCTGGCCGACGGCGGTTACGACGTCGCCGACCCCCGGGACGTCGATCCGCGCCTGGGCACCCTCGACGACTTCGACGCCCTGGTCGCCGAGACCCACCGGCTCGGTCTGAAGGTCATCGTCGACATCGTGCCCAACCACTCCTCGCACCAGCACGTCTGGTTCCAGGAGGCGCTGCGCTCCGGGCCCGGCTCGGCGGCCCGCGACCGGTACGTCTTCCGCGACGGCCGCGGCGAGCACGGCGAACTCCCGCCCACCGACTGGCAGTCCGTCTTCGGCGGCAGCGCCTGGAAACGGGTGCCCGACGGCCAGTGGTACCTGCACCTCTTCGCCCCCGAGCAGCCCGACCTCAACTGGGAGAACCAGGAGGTCCGCGCCGACTACCGCACCACCCTGCGCTTCTGGTCCGACCGCGGGGTCGACGGCTTCCGCGTCGACGTCGCCCACGCCCTCGTCAAGGACCTGAGCGAGCCGCTGCGCGACCTCGGCGCGCCCGAGCTGAGCCGCGAGGACGCCCTCACCACGATGCCGCCCGGCACGCACCCGTTCTACGACCGCGACGACGTGCACGAGATCTACCGCGACTGGCGCAAGATCCTGGACGCCTACCGCCCGCCCCGCATGGCCATCGCCGAGGCGTGGGTGCCCGGCGCCCGGCGCGCGCTGTACGCCCGCCCGGACGAGCTCGGCCAGGCCTTCAACTTCGAGTACCTGGAGGCCGGCTGGGACGCGGACGAGCTGCGGCAGATCATCACCGACTCGCTCGCCACCGCCCGCGCGGCCGGTGCCTCGGCCACCTGGGTGCTGTCCAACCACGACGTGATCCGCCACGCCTCCCGCCTGATGCTGCCACCCGGGACCGACCTCAACGCCTGGCTGCTCTCCGGCGGCCACGCCCCGGCCGTCGACGAGGCGGCCGGACTGCGCCGGGCCCGGGCGGCCACCCTGTTGATGCTGGCGCTGCCGGGTTCGGCGTACGTCTACCAGGGCGAGGAACTCGGCCTGCCCGAGGTCGCCGACCTGCCGACCGAGGTGCTCCAGGACCCGATCTGGGAGCAGACGGGCCACGTCCGCAAGGGCCGCGACGGCTGCCGGGTGCCGCTGCCGTGGACGACGACCGGACCGTCGTACGGCTTCGGGCCGGGCGGCGCCTGGCTGCCGCAGCCGCCCGGCTTCGCCGCGTACGCCGTCGAGGCGCAGGACGGCGTCGAGGGCTCGACCCTGGAGCTGTACCGCACGGCCCTGAAGCTGCGCCGCAAACTGCTCGACGGGGAGGAGTTGACCTGGGCGGAGGACACCCCGGACGGCGTCCTGCAGTTCGACCGCAGCGAGGGCTGGCGCTGCGTGACGAACCTGTCCGGCACGGCGGTCCCGCTGCCGGCGGGCGAGGTGCTGCTGAGCAGCTCCCCACTGGAGGACGGCCGGCTCGGACCGGACACGACGGTGTGGCTCGGGCGGTGAAGGGCCTCCTCGGGTGTTGAGGGGCGTCCTCGGGCGTTGAGGGTGTCCGCGCCCCGGCCCCTGGGAAGCCCCCGCGGCCGTACCACCAGAGTGCCGTCGACGTCCGCCCAGGGAGCCCCGCCCGCCATGTACAGGTCCAGGAAGACAGCAGCCGTGGCGGGGGCCGTCGTCGCCGGGGTGCTCACGTGCCCCGGCCCGTCGGCGGCGGCCCGGGACGGTGAGCTGTGGGGTGCCGCGACATCGCGCCCGGCCGCGAGGGCATCCTCGATGTCGCGAGTGCCCAGGGAGCGGCGCCGGGCGCCACGCTGACCGTGCCCCGGGGAACCCGTGTGACGGCCACGCCGCTCGACGCGCCCGGCACCCTGGGACGGGTCGCCGACGACGGCCGCAGCGCGACCTGCACGGCCAGTGGCGAGGCGGCCGCGCAGTCGTGGCAGGGCCGTACGTTCCCCTTCGTGCTCGCGGTCCCCGCGGACGCCGTGCCCGGCACGCGGCTGCGCGACTGCGTCCTGCGGATCACCGACGCGGCCGGTGTACGGCGGGCGGCCGGCCGGTGTGCCGTGACCATGGGCCTGGCCGGGCCGACGCTGACCCGCCCGCTGTCCGGCGTGGCGCTGGACGTCCGGCCGCAGATCGCCGGTACGGCCCACCCG
Source organism: Streptomyces sp. NPDC006235 (assembly GCF_040613735.1). Lineage (NCBI taxonomy): Bacteria > Bacillati > Actinomycetota > Actinomycetes > Kitasatosporales > Streptomycetaceae > Streptomyces > Streptomyces sp. NPDC006235. The sequence goes on along the minus strand of NZ_JBEXSR010000028.1, from coordinate 2,884 downwards.
GGCGCCCGGGTCACCGTCCGCGACAAGGACGCCCGGGAGGCCTGCGCGACCACCGTCGCCCCCGACGGCACCTGGGCCTGCCGCCGGGGGCGCTCCCGGCGGGCGCCAACCGGCTCCAGGCGGTCGCCACGCTGAACGGCGTGAGTGCGATGAGCGAGCAGATCGACATCTCGGTGGCGGACGCGGCGCCGGTCAGTAGCGCACGGCCCGGGCCACCTCGGCCCTGACCTCGCCGGACAGGTCGTGGGTGCCGCGGGCGGTGGCCGTGGCGGAGTCGCCCGCCTGCACGTGCTCCACCGTGACGATGACCGTGTCGATCAGCCGGCCCCCGGCGTCGGTGAAGTCGACCTGGACGGCGAAGGACCGTTCGGAGTCGTCAGTGTTGGTGACGGTGACCTCGGCCCGGGCCCGGCCGTCGGAGCCGACGACGGCCCGGCCGGCCTTCACATCGCCTTTGACGTCGATGCCGCCCCGGATGTCGTCCAGCCGGCGTCCGGCCTCCGCCGTGGCCGACTCCACCGCCTCGGAGGCCTGCGAGGCGAACGACTCGACCGCCGACTCCGCCTCGCGGGCGGCGTCCCCGGGGCTGTCGCCGCCGCAGCCCGTGAGCACGGCGGCCAGGGCGAGCGGCAGCACCGCCCCGCCCGTCGCCGTCGCCAGGCGTCTCATGGGCCTCATGTGTGGCCGAGGCCGCCGCCGCCGAAGGAGCCGCTGGATCCGGGCAGCCAGCGGCGGGGCTTTTGGTCCTTGCCCGTCCTGGTGCTCGCATGGTGCAGCTCATGGGGCAGGAGCCGCTCGCCGTCGCGCGTCACGACCGGCATCTCGTCGGGCTCCCGCATCTCCCGCATCTCGCGGACCGGCCCGCCGTCCGGGAGGTGCGGCTGCTCGTCGGGGGCGGGGTGGTGCGTGTCCTTGTCCATGACGCGCATCCCGACCAGCACCGCCCAGATCAGCGCCAGGGCGATGATCGCCCCGCCGACGAAGGCGATGGTCACGGCGACCGCGTGATCTGACGAAGCCGCCAGCACTTCATACGTTGCCGTAGTCATGCTCCGATTATCGCCGACGTAATGCGATAAAGCGCCCGCAATGTCCACGGCTGACCATCTGCCCCGGTGGCGCGGGCAACCTTCGCGAGCGCTGTGACGACCTGCCGGTGATACCCCGCCCCCCACACGAGGGAGATCACCATGCGCAGACACCTCGCACGGCTGCTCACCGTGCTCGCCGTGCTGGCGGCGGCGCTCGCCACCCCCGGCATGGCGAGCGGCAAGGCGCAGGCCGCCGACGAGTGGAACCCGCCCGCCCACCTCGTCCGGCCCCTGAACGAGGTGTGGAACCACGTCGAGTCGACCTACGGCAACCTGTACGGCTTCCGCAACTACGGCTGGGACCAGGTCATGGCCAACCGCGGCAGCGTCAACTACTGCGTCCGCTGGGAGTCCGACGCCCCCGTCAGCGCCGCCCTGCGCGACCGGATCCACGCGGCGCTGAAGAAGCAGTTCGCCAAGTGGATGACGGCCATGACCGAGAACGGCAAGGGCCACAACGCCTGGCCGTACACGAACGTCTCCGTCAACATCGTCGGCTGGGCGGTGAAGAACCGCTCCACCCTGCAGTGGACCGACAACTCCGTCGACATCTACACCGGCGTCCTCGACAGCGGCGGCGCCCCGCAGTGCGCCCCGGACTGCGGCCGCTTCTTCCACCAGGACGGCGACTACTCGAAGTGCCCGGGCGGCGCCGCCCGCCACTACGACCAGTCGCTGTGGCTGACCAAGGGCTTCGGCGGCGGCGCGGGCGGTGACTGGGGCCAGCGCATGGGCCAGGAGTACTTCACCGGCGCCCTGAACCAGGAGAACATCCACATCTACCTGCACGAGGTCGGCCACACCTTCGGCCTCGACGACTTCTACGACTGGTCGCCGACCGGCCAGTGCTGCTTCCTGATGAAGGCGGGCAGCGCCACGCAGATCACCGAGTTCGACCAGTGGATGCTGCGGGACTTCTGGCGCCATCTGAAGAGCCGCTACGGCCTGTGACCCATGCCGGGCGGTACGGGCGGGCCCCCGCTCCCGTGCCGCCCTCCGGGGTACGGTGGAGAGAACCGCGGGTATGCCGGAACCGGTGGCCGACGGTCTCCTGGCCACGCCCCCGTAGCAGCAGGAGCCCTGATGACGTCCGCCTCCTCGCCCCCGCCGCCCCTCCCGACACCCTCCGAGGTGCGGCTGAGACTCGCGGCGCAGCCCCGCCTCGGCCGCACGGCCCGCCGTATCGACGGGGCGTGGTGGCCCCGCTCGTACGACCTGGCCGCCGAGCTGCCCGGGCTGCTGGCCGTGCTGCCGCGCGCCTGGGGCCGGGTCAGCAGCGTCCTGGTCCACGGGGACACCTGGCTGCCCTGCCCGGAGCGGCTGGACGTCGCCGGCCGGGAGGTCCACGTGGGCCGCAGGGACGCGCCGGCCACCCCGGACACGGTCTGCCTGCTCACGCCCGGCCGGGGCCGGTGGGACCTGCTGGTGGTGCCGCCCTCGACCACGGAGGCGGACGCGGTCGCGCTCATGGAGCAGGCCGTCACGCAGGACGCCTGACGCCTCTGACCTAGGGCCTGTCGTTTGGATCAGGTCGCAGGGAACCGACAGCGCTGATCAGCGCCGGTGAGCGGGGTCTGGTGCGGGCAGCTGCAAGGCGGAAGAGGGCGTCGATGCGGAGCATCGGCAACCGACGACAACGCCGCAGATGCGCGTGCCAGACCCCGCGTCTGAGGCGTGATCCAAACGACAGGCCCTAGTTGTGCTGTCCGGGGACGTTGGTGACGGGCGACACGCCTTGAGTGGTCCTTGAACGGGGCGAGGGCCTCTGGGTTCGGTGTGGATTGCGAGATCTA